>NZ_FXAJ01000005.1 GCF_900177535.1 Priestia filamentosa | reverse complement strand
ACAGAAAACCAAATTTCTTCTGCAAAAGCTGTTCGTGAAGTACTAGCAGCAGATGCTGAAGTATATGATCCACGTAAATACCTAGGACCAGCTCGTGAAGCAATTAAAGAGACTGTTATTGGTAAAATGCGTGAGTTTGGTTCTTCAAACAAAGCATAATTAAACATGTGAGGAAGTCTTTTTTACAAGCTTCCTCACTTTTATATCTTTCTTGTAACCGTTTTAAATAAAAGGAAAAAAGAAGGGATGAGGAAAATGAAATTTTTTATCGATACAGCGAATCTAGATGAAATCAAAGAGGCACATGAATTAGGAATTCTAGCTGGTGTTACAACAAACCCTAGCCTAGTTGCAAAAGAGAATGTATCTTTCGAAGAGCGTTTGAAAGAAATCGCTAGTCTTGTTCCAGGATCTGTAAGTGCAGAGGTTATTTCATTAAAAGCGGAGGAAATGATTGAAGAAGGAAAAGAGCTTGCTCAAATTTCTCCGAATATTACGATAAAAGTTCCAATGACTCCCGATGGCTTAAAAGCTGTTAAATATTTTTCTGAAGCGGGCATTAAAACCAATGTTACACTTGTTTTCTCTGCAAACCAAGCACTTTTAGCAGCACGTGCAGGTGCAACATACGTATCTCCATTTTTAGGACGTCTTGATGACCTTGGTCATGAAGGATTAGATTTAATTAGTGAAATTGCTGAAATCTTTGCAGTGCATGATTTACCAACGGAGATTATTGCTGCAAGTATCCGTCATCCATTACATGTTAAAGAAGCAGCGTTACGTGGTGCAGATATTGCGACAATTCCGTTAAAAGTTATCATGCAACTTTTCCACCATCCATTAACAGAACAAGGTATCGAGAAATTCCTACAAGACTGGGAAGCTCGTGTGAACGTTTGATAGATGAAAAAATCCCTCTAGAAATAGCTAGAGGGATTCTTTTGTTAGACCCATCCATTCCGAAGGGACTTAGACCATTTTTTAAAAGTATATTGAATCAGGAATAATGATAAGGTAATAAAGAAACTAATGGAAAAATTAATAGGCAGTATCCAAACATCTTCAAATAAATACCTTGAGAAAATAAATGATGGAATATTTAATGCTCCAACGATGATAGTAATCACAGTCCACAACTTTGAATCTGCGTTTTTAAGTAACTTCATGAAACAAGTAATAAGAAGAGCTAAAGAAATTAAGCTAATAAGATAAGGAATGATTGAAAATGTATCTTTTGAGAATCTGTCAAAGAATGTGCTAAGAAACTGCCCTGCTGTCTCCACAATAAACATCCACATAAGCATTAGGGTTCCAAAATAAAAGGCATTAATTAGATGAACTAATTTTGTTTCCTTAGGTAAGTTCGCTACAATGTCTTTACTATATCGTTTTAAGTCCCGCCCGAATAAATCTTCTGCATTTTTCCCATGTTTTTGTCCTGCGATTAAGTGCTCAATAATTTCTAAAAGCGTTTCCTCTGTTGCTCGTTCAGAAACATTGCTTCCTCTTACATAGGTAAGCACTATTTCGTAAGCAGCAGCATTTTCTTTTGTTAAACTTCTTTGAAGAATAGCATTCCTTTTAATTAGTTCCTCTGTAGTCAACGTTTTTTACTCCTTTTATAGTTTTTTTAGTTTATGTGATTGCTTAGCTGTAGGAGGTTTTTGTTTCGAGATGCTTTGAATATTTTTTAAATGCATACTGAAGAGTGAAAAGTAGACAAATAATAGAAGTGCTTATTAACAAGTTCATGGGAATTGTCCATACATCTTTAAAAATTTGATCTGTGAAAATGTATGAGATAGTACCGATGACGAACATAGAAACTCCAAGGGCAATCCAGCCTTTTGAGCTATATACACTATTTTTAATAGCTTTTAAAACTGCCCAAATGATAATCCATGTAAAAGGCCATGAAATTAAAAAGGGAAGGAGGGAAATATGGTCTTCTGAAAAAGCAGGGTAGAAGAGACCAATGATTTCTCCAATCGTTTTAGGAATAAACATCCACATGAAAATTAAAGTATTGAAATAAAGAATATTCATAAATTGAAGAGCTTTTGTTTCCTTTGGTAGATTCAATAATATATCATCACAATAAGCTTTTAAATCAGAGCCGAAGATTTCTTCCGCCTTTTTGCCATTTTGCTGTCCAATAATGAGATGTTCCAATATTTCAAGTAACGTTTCTTCTGTAGCTCGTTCAGATAGTGAGTTCAGTCTTATATAGACAACCATATTCTCGTAAACTTTTTCATTATGAGTATTTAGGGATGCCTGTAGTTCGCTATTCCTTTTAATAATATCTTTTGTATTCAAACTACATCTCTCCTTTCAACTGACTAACGGCACCAATGATATCATCCCAATTTTCTTCAAACTGCCTTAAGGCTTCTTCTCCTTCACTTGTCAGTTTGTAGTATTTTCTGTTTGGACCTGATGGGGAAGGTTTCATTGTTCCTTTAATCCATTTTAGTTTTTGCATACGAGCAAGCACTGGATAAATACTTCCTTCCTTCACCATAGTTAGCCCTGCCTGATGAAGTCGCTCACTAAGTTCATATCTATATACTTCTTTTCGAGAGATAACAAGCAAAATACAGCCTTCTAGTATCCCTTTTAGTAACTGGCTTTGATTATCCAATTGTTCTCATCACCACGATTCTTATCTATATTGTTTTGCAATGTACTTATGTTCATTTATTGAAATTTGAGGAAGTAAGAATTGTTTTTTTAGGCAAGAATGATATATTGTATGGTAGAAGAAAGTTTAGAATAAGAAAAAAGATAGGGATTAAAAAGGATTACTTTTTTCTTCATATGTGTGAAAAACCCTATCGTCATCCTTTTTTGAAAGTGTTATCATAAGGTAGTCTATTATAAATTGTTTAAAGTTTTTATTATTTTTGTAACATATAAGTTATTATCGGCAATAATGATGACGAACGTATAATACGTAACTCTGACATAGTAGAACATCGGTCTGCTAGAAAGGAGATTAACATGGAAAAATTGAAAATCGAAGGTGGTCACAAGTTAAAAGGTGAAGTAAGAATAAGTGGGGCTAAAAATAGTGCTGTAGCTTTAATTCCTGCTACGATTTTAGCTGAGTCGCTTGTTACAATCGAGGGTCTTCCTGATATTTCAGATGTTGCTATCCTAAGCAGCTTAATTGAGGAAATTGGCGGAAGTGTTTCAATGGATGCTCACGAGCTTAAAATAAATCCTGAAAAGATGATTTCGATGCCGCTCCCAAATGGAAAGGTGAAAAGGCTACGAGCTTCTTATTATTTAATGGGAGCTATGCTTGGAAGATTTAAGAAAGCAGTTGTTGGACTTCCTGGAGGATGTCATTTAGGTCCTCGTCCAATAGACCAGCATATTAAAGGTTTTGAAGCTCTAGGGGCAAAGGTAACCAATGAGCAGGGAGCTATCTATTTGCGAGCAGAAGAGTTAAAAGGAGCACGTATCTATTTAGATGTTGTCAGCGTTGGGGCGACAATTAATATTATGCTTGCAGCTGTAAGAGCAAAAGGGCGCACTGTTATTGAAAATGCGGCGAAAGAGCCGGAAATCATCGATGTTGCTACCCTTCTTACAAGCATGGGAGCACGTATTAAAGGGGCAGGAACAGACGTTATTCGTATTGATGGAGTTGATCATCTAAGTGGTTGCCGTCATTCTATTATTCCTGATCGAATTGAAGCAGGTACATATATGATAATGGCGGCTTCAATGGGAGAAGAAGTGTTAATTGACAATGTAATTCCTAAGCATATCGAACCATTAATTGCAAAACTTCGTGAGATCGGAGTAGAAGTGCAAACGAACGATGATCAAGTGCTTATTAGAGGAAAAGAAAACTTAAAAGCAGCGGATATTAAGACACTCGTTCACCCAGGATTCCCAACAGATTTACAGCAACCAATTACAGCTCTTCTAACAAAAGCGGAAGGGACAAGCATGGTAACTGATACTATTTATAGTGCACGCTTCAAACATATTGATGAATTAAGAAGAATGAATGCGTCTGTAAAAGTAGAGGGGCGTTCTGCTATCATTAATGGTCCAACAGAGCTTCAAGGAGCAAAAGTGAAAGCCTCTGATTTGCGAGCAGGTGCAGCACTTGTAACAGCAGGATTAATGGCAAAAGGCATCACTGAGATTACTGGACTTGAGCATATTGACAGAGGGTATAGCCATCTTGTTGATAAACTCTCAGGTTTAGGGGCGGTTATTTGGCGCGAACGTATGACAGAACAGGAAATTGAGCAATTTCAAAATTCTTAAATCACCGACTGGGGATGGATGAGAATGGAAAGAAGTTTATCAATGGAATTAGTTCGTGTAACAGAAGCAGCAGCTCTTGCATCAGGACGATGGATGGGAAGAGGAAAAAAAGAAGAAGCAGATGAGGCTGCTACATCTGCAATGCGTGATGTTTTTGATACAATCCCAATGAAAGGGACTGTTGTTATTGGTGAGGGAGAAATGGATGAAGCGCCAATGCTATATATTGGTGAGAAGCTTGGTACAGGCTATGGGCCCCGTGTTGACGTTGCTGTGGACCCTCTTGAAGGAACAAATATTGTTGCAGCAGGAGGGTGGAATGCCCTAGCTGTATTAGCTGTTGCGGATAACGGGAACTTACTTCATGCCCCTGATATGTATATGGAGAAAATTGCTGTAGGTCCAGAAGTTGTGGGCAAAGTTGATATTAATGCTTCTGTTATTGATAACCTGAGAGCGGTAGCAAAAGCTAAAAACAAAGATATTGAAGATGTTGTAGCAACCGTTCTAAACCGTTCACGTCATGAGAGAATCATTCATGAACTTCGTGAAGCAGGTGCACGCATTAAGCTTATTAATGATGGAGACGTTGCAGGGGCTATTAACACAGCTTTTGACAATACAGGTGTTGACATTTTATTCGGTTCAGGCGGAGCGCCAGAAGGTGTTTTAGCAGCTGTTGCTTTAAAATGTTTAGGCGGGGAACTTCAGGGGAAGCTTTTACCACAAAGTGAAGAAGAATTAAACCGTTGTAAAGAAATGGGCATTGCGGATGTTGATCGCATTCTTTATATGGACGACCTTGTAAAAGGGGAAGATGCTATCTTTGCAGCGACAGGGGTAACAGATGGTGAACTTTTAAAAGGTGTTCAATTTAAAGGATCTATCGGTACAACTCAATCACTTGTTATGAGAGCAAAATCGGGTACAGTTCGTTTTGTTGATGGTCGTCACAGTCTGAAGAAAAAGCCAAACCTAGTTATTAAGCCATAACGGAACTTTTTAACCATAATTAAAATTAGAGCTATCATATCTTGTATTTCTTTTCATAATGTACTATTTTAATAGTTGTATAAAGTCTAATGATCAAGCGTTGCCAGATAGAGGCAACGCTTGATATATTACTGGAATTTGTTTCCGTTTCTTTTGTGGTGACATTAGCCTAAAATGAAGGAAATGAAGGGATAAGCGCGAATTTATCTTTAATCCCCATTGCTGAGTCCCGTTTTGATAGCTCACCTTTTTTGTTGATTAAAAAGTGTAAAAAGGGTTAGAATAGAGAATGCTACACAAATAGAAAAACACTACTCTACTCTTTATACTTCTGTTTATCTTATCTCAACTGCTTTTTATCCAGAACAAAGTAGTAAAGATGAACTCCTACACGTTAGAAGTTTTAATTTATCTTCTCCTAAAATATAGATTGATCCCAGCGGAAAAATAGTAAAAGAATTATTTAGGAAGAACAGGCTAAACGAGTATTTAGTTTTTTTATCATTGTTTGTGCAAGCTTTCCTAATGCTTTATAAAATCTTGCATTTTTGAAAAATTTTATCTTGAAAAGTGGTGTTTTCCATGAGCTTAACATTATCGAGTTTAGAAAATATGAAATTAAAAGAATTATATGAGCACGCTCGTGAATATAGCGTTTCATACTATAGTAAGTTAACTAAAAAGGAATTAATCTTTGCAATTTTAAAAGCACAAGCTGAAAAAGACGGCTTACTATTTATGGAAGGTGTTCTTGAAATTATTCAATCAGAGGGTTTTGGTTTTTTACGTCCAATTAACTACTCTCCAAGTTCAGAAGATATTTATATTTCAGCATCTCAAATTCGTCGTTTTGATTTGCGTAACGGAGACAAAGTTTCGGGGAAAGTACGTCCTCCTAAAGAAAATGAACGTTATTATGGTTTATTACACGTGGAAGCGGTTAACGGAGATGATCCAGAGTCTGCAAAAGAACGTGTGCATTTCCCTGCCTTGACTCCAATTTATCCAGATCGTCAAATTACGCTTGAAACAAAACCAAATCACTTATCGACTCGTGTGATGGATTTGATTGCTCCTGTTGGTTTTGGTCAGCGTGGTCTTATTGTAGCCCCGCCAAAAGCAGGGAAAACAATGCTTTTAAAAGAAATTGCGAACAGCATTGCTACAAATAATCCAGAAGCAGAGCTTATTGTTCTTCTTATTGACGAGCGCCCTGAAGAAGTAACAGATATTGAGCGTTCTGTAGAAGGGGATGTTGTTAGTTCAACATTTGATGAAGTTCCAGAAAACCATATTAAAGTAGCAGAACTTGTTCTAGAGCGTGCTATGCGTTTAGTAGAACATAAAAAAGATGTGGTTATTTTAATGGATAGTATTACAAGATTAGCTCGTGCTTATAACTTAGTTATTCCACCAAGTGGACGTACTCTTTCAGGAGGTATTGATCCTGCAGCGTTCCACCGTCCAAAGCGATTTTTTGGGGCTGCCCGAAATATTGAAGAAGGCGGTAGTTTAACTATTCTTGCAACAGCACTTGTTGATACAGGTTCACGTATGGATGACGTTATTTATGAAGAGTTTAAAGGTACAGGAAACATGGAACTTCATCTTGATCGTTCACTTGCTGAGAAGCGTATCTTCCCTGCGATTGATATTCGTCGTTCAGGTACTCGTAAGGAAGAAATGTTGATCCCGAAAGAGCATCTTGATCATTTATGGGCAATCCGTAAAACAATGGCAGATGCTCCTGACTTTGTTGATAAGTTTATGCGTCGTTTACGTCAAACGAAATCAAACGAAGATTTCTTTCAAGCATTGATAGAGGAAAGAAAAGCGGTCACACACGGCAAACGTTAACATTTTCTTCTTATAAAACAATGCTATTGCAAAAGAAGTAAACCCTTGTTATAATTCAAAGATGTGCGACATCACGCAATTAGCGTGGATATAACTCTGTTTCAGATGATTCAGGGCGGAAGGAGATGAAAAACATGAAATCAGCAATTCATCCGGATTATAAAAAAGCAACAGTAAAATGTTCTTGCGGAAATGAATTTGAAACTGGTTCTGTTAAAGAAGAGGTACGCGTAGAGGTTTGCTCTGAGTGCCATCCATTCTACACAGGACGTCAACGTTTTGCTTCTGCAGACGGTCGTGTTGAACGTTTCAATAAAAAATACGGTCTTAAGTAATCGTAAATATGTACGATCAAAACAGGCAAGCGGCTCAAGCTCTTGCCTGTTTTTTACATAGTGAAACATAAAACGTTTATATTATCATAGGGCACCTAGGAAGATATGTATAAAACTTATCTTCTTTTTAATGTGGTTCGCTCTAAACATAGAAAAGCGTAACGTATGGAAAGCTACTTCTAAGGATATGTAAAGAGAGATGAATAACAAGGTAAGGAGAATTTGATGGCACAGTTATTTTTTAAATATGGCGCAATGAATAGTGGGAAATCAATTGAAATTTTAAAAGTGGCAAACAACTATGAGGAACAAAATAAAACAGTCCTTATGTTTACTTCTGGAATTGATACAAGAGATGAAATTGGATACGTCTCAAGTAGAGTTGGCCTTCGTCGAAAAGCTATTCCAATATTTGATGACACCGACATCTTTAATATTGTCTTGGATCATTCTCCAAAGCCGAACTGTATCCTTATTGATGAAGCTCAGTTTCTTAATAAAGATAACGTTTTACAGCTTGCTCGTATTGTAGATGAACTTAATATTCCTGTTATGTGTTTCGGACTCAAAAATGATTTTCAAAACGAACTTTTTGAAGGAAGTCGTTATTTATTAATTTATGCTGATAAAGTGGAAGAAATGAAGACAATTTGCTGGTTTTGTGAGCGCAAAGCAATTATGAATTTGCGCGTAGATGATGCTGGGAAGCCCGTATATACAGGTGAACAAATTCAAATTGGGGGAAATGATTCCTACTATCCAGTTTGTCGTAAATGTCATGCTAATCCGCCTCTATAAAATAAATAGTAATGGAAAAAGCGATGAAAATTCTTTTCTAATAAAAGAGTTTTTATCGCTTTTTTATAGAAAGGGAATGGTTGATCACCTTCATTTTTTAGGCTTATTTGCTTTTGACGTTTGCTGTAGCCTATACTATAATTATAATGTTATGGAGAAAATTTGATTTCCACTTGGAAGTGTCTATATTTCACTACTGTAAAGTGTAAAGTGAAGCATTTATTGGCATTTATTCAGATGTCTTTAAGACGCGATTAAGGGAATATAATAGAGGTGAAGAACGTGTTTGATCGTTTAGATTCAGTAGAAATGCGTTATGATAAATTAAATGAGCTATTGAGTGATCCTGAAATTGTAAATGACGCAAATAAACTTCGTGAGTATTCAAAAGAACAGTCTGATATTCAGGAAACAGTTGAAGCATACCGTGAATATAAAGAAGTAAAAGAGCAGCTTGACGAAGCAAAATTAATGCTTGAAGATAAGCTTGATGCTGAAATGAAGGAAATGGTAAAGGAAGAAATTTCGGAGCTTTCTGAACGTGAAGAAGAGCTTGTTGAACGTTTGAAAATCTTACTTGTACCAAAAGATCCAAATGACGATAAAAACGTAATTATGGAGGTTCGCGGTGCAGCAGGTGGAGATGAAGCAGCTCTATTTGCAGGAGACCTTTATCGTATGTACAGCCGTTATGCAGAAGCAAATGGTTGGAAAACAGAAGTAATGGAAGCAACCTCAACGGGCGTTGGTGGTTATAAAGAAATCATCTTTATGATTAGTGGAAAAGGCGCTTATTCAAAGATGAAGTTTGAAAATGGAGCACACCGTGTGCAACGTGTACCAGAGACAGAATCAGGTGGACGTATTCATACATCTACAGCAACGGTTGCTTGCTTGCCGGAAGCAGAAGAGGTCGAGGTTGATATCCATGAAAAAGATATTCGCGTTGACACCTTTGCATCAAGTGGTCCAGGTGGACAAAGTGTAAATACAACAATGTCAGCTGTTCGTTTAACACACGTACCAACAGGTGTTGTTGTATCATGTCAAGATGAGAAGTCTCAAATCAAAAACAAAGAAAAAGCGATGAAGGTTTTACGTGCTCGTATTTATGATAAATTCCAGCGTGAAGCACAGGCTGAATATGATCAAAACCGTAAACAAGCGGTAGGAAGTGGAGATCGTTCTGAGCGTATTCGTACGTATAACTTCCCACAAAACCGTGTAACAGATCACCGCATTGGACTAACAATCCAAAAACTTGATCAAATCCTGCAAGGTAAACTTGATGAAGTAATTGAAGCACTTATCATGGAAGATCAAGCTCAACGTATGGAAGAGTCGATGTAATGATGAAAAACAGAACAAAAATTTTTGAAGTCCTTAAATGGGCTTCTTCTTTTTTAGAAGAACATAATCGAGATCAAAATGCAGGTGAACTTCTTTTAATTCACCATTTAAAAACAACGCGCTCAAAACTTTTAGCTTCTCTTCATGATGAAGTAAGCCAGGAGATCTTCTCTGCTTTTGAAGCTGATGTACGACGTCATGCTGAAGGACTTCCAATTCAATACCTCATTGGGAAAGAGAGCTTTTATGGACGAGATTTTTTAGTAAATAAGGAAGTATTAATCCCACGTCCTGAAACGGAAGAGCTTGTCTTTCATGTTTTGCAGAAGATAGAGCAAAAGTGGGGAAGTAATAAGAAGCTGAACGCTGTTGACGTTGGAACAGGCAGTGGAGCAATTGCGATTACCCTTGCGCTAGAAAATTCAAATTTAGCTCTAAAAGCTATTGATATTGCTCGAACTTCAATTGAAGTGGCAGAACAAAACGCTCGGTTGCTCGGAGCAGCTGTTGAATTTTTAGAAGGAGATATGCTTTCTCCATTAATCAAGATGGAGAAAAAGGCAAGTGTTATCGTCTCTAATCCTCCCTATATCCCAAGTTGTGATATTGATACACTTTCCCCTGTTGTGAAAGAACATGAGCCAATGCGTGCTCTTGTTGGAGGAGAGGACGGGCTTGATTTTTATCGTCAACTAATGGAAGAACTTCCTTATGTATTAGAAAAAGACGGAATTGTAGCGTTTGAAGTTGGCGTTGGACAAACAAAGGATGTAGGAAACATGCTGAAAGAAACTTTTCCGACAGCGGATGTAAAAGCAATTGATGACATTAACGGCAAAGATAGAATTGTTCTAGCAAGTCTTTAAGTCAAGTTCCTTTTTTAGGAGAGGAACTTCTTGTCTGAAAAAATAAAAGAATAATAGTTTTTCAAGGTTTAAGAAAGCAAATTTTGCCCATACTGTTCTAGTGAGAGGGCGGTGTGGGAAATGAAGAAACAAGCAATCATTTTTTTATTACTTTTATTTGTAGGAGCATATCTTCAAGTTACAGGGAATGGAACAGCACAGGCCACTGAACGAACAGTTATTCCAAATGACGCTATAAGGCTTCGAATTCTAGCTAATAGCGATAGTGATAAAGATCAAAAAGTAAAACGTATGGTTCGCGATGAAGTGAACAAGGAAATTAATAAGTGGGTAGAAGAGCTAACGTCTTTTGAGGAAGCTAGTAAAGTAATTCAAAGTAATCTTCCAGAAATTAAGGAAATTGCTAATAGAGTTCTTAAAGAACAAGGGTTTTCATATGAGGCAAACGTTAAATTCGGTAAAGTATCATTTCCAACAAAGCTTTATGGGAATTTATTATATCCTGCTGGGGAATATGAAGCAGTATTGATTACGCTTGGAGAAGGTGACGGCGCAAATTGGTGGTGTGTATTATTTCCACCTATGTGTTTCCTTGATTTCTCAAATGGTCAAGCTGTGCCAGAACAAGAAGGTGTAAAAGCTTCTGAATCAACTTCAAAGCCGGTGAAAGAAGAAGTGACACAACCAGAACCATCAGTAAAGGCAAAGGAAGCAGAAATAAAAAATATTAAACCAAAAAAGAAAGAAAGCAAAAAAGAAGAGAAAGAACAAAAACCAGAAGTGAAGTTCTTTGTTGTAGAATGGTTTGAAAAAGTGGTCTCCTAGTTCTATTTCTCTTTCCACCTCATAGAGTAGGTAGTAGATACCAAAGACTAGGGGGAGAGAGAGATGCATTTACGCTATGCTGAGAAGAGTGATGCAAGAAATATACTTGCCTTTATTGAGAAAGCTGGAGTTGATTCAGAAGGGATTAAGGAGCAAATACAACATTTTGTTTTAATGGAGGACAAGCAAGGAAATCTACAAGGAACGCTAGGTATTTATAAACTAGGTGATAAAGGGCTTCTACGTTCTCTTATTATGAGTGAAAAAGTAAGTCAGGAAGAAATCTTAGCGCTCTTTCATGAAGCTTTTCGACTTGCATGGCAAAAAGAGTTGAAAGATTTGTACTTAGTGACGAATAAAAGCAGTGCTTTGCCGTTTTTCCATCTGCTTGGTTTTCAGGAAGTTGCTCCAGTGAGTTCACCATCTGCTTTTCAACGATTTTATCAAGAAGCTGTTGAGGAAAATGAAGAAATTCATTTTATGCATTATAATGTAAAGAAAGAAGCGTAGAAAAGCTGTTGATAACTTTTATGAAAAATACTATCCACAAAGTTATTAACAATCCAGCGCCTTTTATCCACAAAATGTGGACGAAGGGCGCTTATTGGTGCTATTTTTAATAAAAAAGTGAGTAGAACCCCTATTTTAATGGGGATAAATAAAAAGATAATAGGAGGTAAGAAGATGAAAACAAACATGTGGATTGTGGATAATTCAGAAAATAATGTGAATAGTTATCCACAACTCGAAGAAGCTGCTTCTTTATTAAAAAAAGGGGAAGTTGTGGCTTTTCCAACAGAAACAGTTTACGGTCTTGGAGCAGATGCAACAAATGATAAAGCGGTGAAGAAGATTTTTGAAGCCAAAGGTCGACCAAGCGACAATCCTCTTATTGTACATATTGGGAATGCTAATCAGCTTGATGGACTTGTTGAGGAAGTACCCTTAAAAGCTAAAAGGCTAACAGAAGCCTACTGGCCTGGCCCGCTTACGCTCATCTTAAAAAGTAAAACAGGCATCTCTCAAGGAGTGACAGCAGGGCTATCAACAGTTGGTGTTCGTATGCCTTCACATCCTGTAGCTCTTGCTCTTCTCCAAAAAGTAGACCTTCCTATTGCAGCTCCAAGTGCAAATTTGTCTGGCCGACCTAGCCCAACTACTGCACAGCACGTTTACGAGGATTTACAAGGAAGAATTGTGGGGATCGTTGATGGTGGTCAAACAGGGGTAGGTCTTGAATCAACAGTATTGGACTGTACATGTGAACCACCCCTTATTTTGCGACCAGGTGGTATTACAAAGCGACAGTTAGAAGAAGTTATCGGAGAAGTTGAAGTTGACCAAGCATTATTAAAAGAAGAGGAGAAACCAAAATCTCCTGGTATGAAATACACGCACTATGCACCAAATGCTCCTCTTTTCATTGTATCTGGAACACGAGAGTTTATGCGAGAGACTATTATGAAAGCACAAGAAGGCGGAAAGAAAGTAGGCGTCCTTTCTACAGAAGAAAATTATTCTTTTTATCCAGGAGATAAAGTCATTGTATGCGGACACCGAGAAGATCAAGCTTCAATTGCTGCCTCTTTATACGATTCATTGCGGGCTTTCAATCAGGAAGATCTCGATATTATCTATAGCGAAAGCTTTGAAAGAGAAGGATTAGGAGAGGCGATTATGAATCGTCTTGTTAAAGCTGCAGGACATAAAATCATTTCAGAAGAATAGAAACATTCTAAACCCCTTTGGACGTGCATATGGTGAATTAGGATATGTACATCTGAGGGGGAGAAAAAATGACCTTGCCTGATTTTGCGAGTGAGTTTCTTACGTTATTTGTGATGGCATTTGCACTAGGAATGGATGCTTTTTCAATCGGTCTTGGAATGGGTCTTATTCAATTGAGGATGAAACAGATTTTTTACATTGGACTAACTATTGGCATTTTCCATTTCATTATGCCTTTGTTGGGAATTGGAATGGGACGTTTGCTTTCAGAGAAATTTGGGATGTTTGCAACATATGTTGGAGGAGCTCTTCTTCTTTTTCTTGGCATTCAAATGATTTACTCGTCTTTCAAAAAAGGGGAAGATATACTAATAAAACCTGTTGGATTTGGTCTTATTGTTTTTGCTTTAAGCGTTAGTTTAGACAGTTTTTCAGTTGGACTTAGTCTAGGGATTTTTGGAGCGAAAACTTTGCTTACTGTTATTGTGTTTGGAGCTGTCAGCATGGTATTAACGTGGATAAGCCTTTTACTTGGACGTCGTGTTCAAGGATTGTTAGGGTCTTATAGCGAGGTGCTTGGGGGAAGTATCCTTCTTGCGTTTGGTATAAAATTGCTCTTGCCATTTTAAATTTTTATAATAGAAAGAAGATGAACAAAAGCTCAGAGATTTGAGCTTTTTATTTTTTAGAGAGAAGGTTGATTACATGAAGAGAGTTTTATTCGTTTGTACAGGTAACACGTGCCGTAGTCCAATGGCTTCTGCATTGCTGAAGGAAAAAAAAGATTTTGAAGTCCAGTCAGCTGGGATATTTGCAGGGAAAGGAATGCCAATTTCCGCTGCAGCCTCTCAGGCTTTATTAGAAAAAGGAATAGAGCATAATCACCGCTCACAGCCCTTTACATTAGAGCTTGCAGAATGGGCTGATTATATTTTTACGATGACAAATCAGCATAAACAATTAATTGTTAGTCAGCACCCCTTTACTGCCAAGAAAACATTCACATTGCATGAATTTTCTACTTCAGCAGTTGGAGATGTACAAGATCCATATGGGGGGGATCTCTCTATCTACCGAGAAACCCTCAGTGAATTAGATGAACTTATTCATCAACTTATCCTTAAATTAGCCGATAAATAGGGCAGAAATCCATTATCTCTAAATGTTGCATGGAAGGCATTGTAGAGGATAATTTATCGGATAAGTGAGGGGTCTTTATGTCGAAGCAATATAAATTTAATTTAAGATTTAAGCTTGTATTTTTCACTTTTATTTTAGCAATCATCACCTATTCTACAAGTGCTTTTTTCTATATCTTGTCTACCCGCAGGCAGGAGAATTGATGAGTCAGACAGTCTTTACAGCTCTTGTTCTCACGCTTGGGATATTTTGGACAGGGTTGTTAATGTTTTTAGCAACAGGTTTCATTATCCGTCCTTTGCAACAGTTAGAGATTGTAGTAAATAAAGCAGCTGAAGGTAATCTCAGTGATGAAGTAAATCTAAAACTTTCAAATGATGAAATCTATGATATTGGACAAGCTTTTAATAGAATGCTGCAAAATATGCGTGACATAATTATGACTATTGAAGAGAACACAAATAAAGCAAATGAGTGCATGCTTCAAATCTCTAATTTAGCAGATAATGCCTTTAGACATTCTTCGCATATTTCCCAAACAATTGATGAAATATCGGAGGGCGCTGAAAACTCTGCAGCTGCTATTGAAGACACAGCAGAATCTATTGAGCATGTGCTTGTTCTAGCAGGAGATGTGCGGGAAAAAGCACTACATTCAAAGCGTCCTTTCTGAAACAATGGTTGAAGCTCTAGATGGAACAAGTGAAGCAACAGTTGGGCTTATAAAAGGACTAGAACGATTGGTTGAGCAGAATGGTTAATCTTTGCAAGCTGTTGGCCAACTTGAGAAACACGCTAAACAAGTAGAAGATATTACCTCACTTGTAGGGGATATTTCGAGACAAACAAATTTGCTTGCATTAAATGCCTCGATTGAAGCAGCACGGGCAGGAGAGCATGGAGAGGGATTTGCTGTTGTAGCAGAAGAAGTGCGTAAATTGGCTGATGAAAGTGCACAAGCTGTAAAAAGTATTACAAAGCCTATTCAAAATATCCAAAATGGAATTAGTGAAGCTGTAAATCAAATTCATCACCAAGTCGAAATCGGAAAGCAAGAAGTGTTAAAAGGGGATAAAACACAAAAAGTATTAAAAGATTGTGAAAGAATCTGTTTATGAGGTTTCTTCCTCTGTTGAAACTATTGTCTCTTTCTCGCAGCAGCAAGTACAAAACATAGGCCAAACATCAAGTCAATCTCAGGAAGTAGCAGCAATCGCTGAAGAAACATCAGTAGGTGCAGAAGAAGTGAATGCTGTAATTAAGGAACAGCTTTATTTAATGAAAGAAGTTAGTAATGTTGCGAAATATTTAGCAGAACAAGCTGAGCAATTGAAATTCACAATTCAACGTTTTAAGTTATAATGAAGGAAAGTTCAAATATTAACCGTGAAGAGGTGTTTACTTTGAGTGATGACTTCAGCAGTCTAGCGAGTGATTTCCAAGCAATGTTGACTGATTTTTCAGAACAAGTTTCTTTGCGTGATAAAACATTAGTTATTGGTTGCAGTACAAGTGAAGTGAGCGGGGAGAGAATTGGAACAGCAGGCAAGAGCCCTGTAGCAGAAACGATTTTTTCTTCTTTGGACAAGCTTAGTAAAGAAAAAGGAGTCAAATTAGCTTTTCAATGTTGTGAACATTTAAATCGGGCTATTGTTGTTGAAAGGGAGACAGCAAAAGAGCATGGATTAGATCCGGTAAGTGTTATTCCAGCAGCAAAAGCTGGCGGATCAATGGCAACGTATGCTTACGAACATATGAAAGATCCTGTTGTAGTGGAAGAAGTAAAAGCTGAAGCTGGAATTGACATTGGTGACACATTTATTGGAATGCATTTAAAAGCTGTTGCTGTTCCTGTTCGGTGTCAAAGCAATAAACTGGGAGAAGCACACGTTACTTTTGCTACAACAAGACCTAAGTTCATTGGTGGGGCCAGAGCAACATATGCTTAAAGATTAGGCTTATTAACATATATTTTCATATTGAAAATCAGTTAATGTTCGTGTTTAAATAGAGATGGACATTGTTATTTGCTCTTTTTCTATTTGTTTTTATATAAAACATGAACTTTTATAAAAAATAGCCTCTCATAGTTAAGTAAATGTGCTACAATAGGGAAAGACTTAGGACTAAATAACAAAAAGTACCGTAAAAGAAGGGGAGGACCACCATGGAAAAACTTTCAAAACAAGATCCAAAAATCTATAATGCCATTCAAGATGAGCTATCAAGACAAAGATCTAAAATCGAGCTGATTGCTTCAGAAAACTTTGTAAGTGAAGCTGTTATGGAAGCACAAGGTTCAGTATTGACAAATAAATATGCAGAAGGTTATCCTGGCCGTCGTTATTACGGCGGATGTGAGCATGTTGATGTTGTTGAGGATATCGCACGTGATCGTGTAAAAGAACTTTTTGGGGCAGAACATGCTAATGTTCAACCTCACTCAGGTGCACAAGCTAACATGGGTGTTTATTTCACAATTCTAGAACAAGGTGATACGGTTCTTGGTATGAACTTATCACACGGTGGACATTTAACGCACGGAAGTCCTGTTAACTTCAGCGGTGTTCAATATAACTTTGTAGAGTACGGCGTAGACGAAAAAACACATCTTATTGACTATAATGATGTAAGACAAAAAGCAATAGAACATAAACCAAAATTAATTGTTGCAGGTGCAAGTGCATACCCACGTGAAATTGATTTTGCTCGTTTCCGTGAAATTGCTGATGAAGTTGGCGCATATTTAATGGTTGATATGGCTCACATTGCTGGACTTGTTGCAGCTGGTCTTCATCCAAACCCAGTTCCATATGCCGATTTTGTAACATCAACAACTCATAAAACATTACGTGGACCTCGTGGTGGTTTAATTCTATGTAAAGAAGAGTTTGCGAAGAAGATTGATAAAGCGATCTTCCCAGGTCTTCAAGGTGGTCCACTTATGCACGTTATTTCAGCGAAAGCAGTAGCGTTTGGAGAAGCATTAGAGGAAGATTTCAAAACATATGCTCAACAAATCATTAATAATGCAAAAGCATTCGCAAGTGCTCTAAAAGAAGAAGGATTCTCTATTGTTTCAGATGGAACGGACAACCATTTAATTCTAATCAACGTAAAAGAGATGGGATTAACAGGTAAAGTAGCTGAAGAAGCTCTTGATTCAGTAGGAATTACAACAAATAAAAATGCTATCCCTTATGATACAGAAAGCCCATTTGTAACAAGTGGTATTCGTATTGGTACTGCAGCAGTTACAAGCCGTGGTTTTGGGGAAGAAGATATGAAAGAAATTGCTTCAATTATGAGTCTAACATTGAAAAATGTAGAAGATGAAAGCAAACTTGCAGAAGCAAAAGAACGTGTTGAAGCTTTAACAAGCAAATTTGAACTTTACCCAACATACTAAAAATCAAAAAGGCACGTCTTGAGGACAGCTCAAGGTGTGCCTTTTTATCGTCTTAAAAAAGCTTCATTCTAGAAGAAGGACTTGAACTCACTTTTTTTTTTCTGTAAAATAAACGCAATGTGTTTATTTCGTTTAGGCGATATTACAAACGAACCGTTATTTATGATAAACAGTATTACATATTGCTGGTAAATGCTTTTCACTTTTTATTGCTGTGCGTACTTGACGGCAGAACATGTGAGGCTAACAAGATTTGAGAGGTATTCTAAAAGTAAGATTTCTTATTTTAGAATGCCTTGTTCCATGTGTAACATTTTAACTAAAGGAGATGTAATTGTGGGAAAAGTATATGTGTTTGATCATCCGTTAATTCAGCATAAGTTAACGTATATTCGTGATAAAAGTACAGGAACGAAAGAATTCCGTGAGCTTGTGGATGAAGTAGCAAGCTTAATGGCTTTTGAAATTACAAGAGATTTACCTTTGCAAGAGGTAAACGTTGAAACACCAGTTTGTGAAGCTACATCAAAAGTATTAGCAGGTAAAAAACTGGGGATTGTACCAATTTTACGTGCAGGTCTTGGAATGACGGAAGGAATTTTAAAACTTATCCCTGCGGCAAAAGTAGGGCATGTTGGTTTATATCGTGATCCTGAAACATTAAAACCAATTGAATATTACGTAAAACTTCCTCGCGATGTTGAAGAACGTGACTTTATCGTTGTAGATCCAATGTTAGCTACAGGGGGATCTGCGGTTGAAGCGATTAACTCTCTGAAAAAACGTGGAGCAACAAGCATTAGATTTATGTGTTTAGTAGCAGCACCTGAAGGAGTAGAAGTGATGCAAGAAGCTCATCCAGATGTTGATATTTATATTGCAGCATTAGATGAAAAGTTAAACGATCACGGCTATATTGTGCCAGGTCTTGGGGATGCAGGAGACCGTTTGTACGGAACGAAATAAACAAAATAAAAGGTGATGAAAAATGGCTAAGCGGATTAAAGTTATGACTATTTTTGGGACGCGTCCGGAAGCAATTAAAATGGCTCCTCTTGTACTTGAACTAAATAGTCGCTCAGAACAGTTTGAATCAATTGTTACAGTAACAGCACAGCATAGAGAGATGCTTGATCAAGTTCTGTCCATCTTCAACATTACACCAGACCACGACCTTAACATTATGAAAGATCGCCAAACACTTATGGACGTAACAACAAGAGGTCTTCAAGGTCTTGATGCTGTAATGAAAGAAGTGCAGCCTGATATTGTCCTTGTCCACGGAGATACAACAACAACTTTCATTGCAAGTTTAGCAGCATTCTACAATCAAATTGTTGTTGGACATGTTGAAGCTGGATTAAGAACATGGAATAAGTACTCTCCGTACCCTGAAGAAATGAATCGACAATTAACAGGTGTGCTAGCAGATTTACACTTTGCTCCAACAAATAAATCAGCAAATAACTTAAAGATAGAAAACAAAGAAGAAGAAAACATCTATATTACAGGAAATACAGCCATTGATGCACTTCAGACAACAGTAGACGAAAGTTATCATCATGAAATCTTAGAAGGTCTTGGTGACCATCGTTTGATTCTTTTAACAGCACACCGTCGCGAAAATTTAGGTGAGCCGATGCGCAACATGTTTAAAGCGGTAAAACGAATTGTCGAAGAGCATGAGGATGTACGAGTAATTTACCCTGTTCACCTTAATCCAGTTGTGCGTGAACTAGCTGATGAGGTGCTTGGCAATGATCCGAGAATTCAGCTTATTGAACCCCTTGGAGTTGTAGATTTTCACAACTTTGCTTCACGTGCACATATCATCCTAACAGATTCAGGTGGAGTGCAGGAAGAGGCGCCTTCATTGGGTGTTCCTGTTCTTGTTCTTAGGGACACAACAGAGCGCCCTGAAGGAATTGAAGCAGGAACATTGAAGCTTGCAGGATTAGAAGAAGAACATATTTATAAGCTTACAAAAGAGCTCTTAGAAGATAAGGATGCATATGAGCAAATGGCACAAGCCTCTAATCCATATGGAGATGGACGTGCTTCAGCTCGTATTGCAGATGCTATTTTGTATCACTTTAAACAAAAAGAAAATCGACCTGATACATTTAATCCATAAAAGGTCTATATTGTAAAGAAACATCTCTCGCATGAAAAGCGTTGTTTGTGAAACGCTATATGAGAGGTGTTTTTTTATGAGAAAATGTTTCTTTATAAGTATTGTTTTATGTTTTCTATTGCTACCTATAGAGGTATATAGCCAAGCTTTTGAAAAACCTCCTTCAATTGACAATGCTCTTTCTCAGAAATTACAAAAGACCATTATTGTAGTAAAGAAGGGACATCTTCAAGAAGCTGTAAGAAATGTAAAGACACATTATCCGAATGTGAAAATAAGGAATATGTATCATCAGGTTTTTGAAGGTTTTTCAGTAGAAGGGCTTGGTATAGATCTTCAAGCAATCAAGAAAGAAAAGTGGACAGAACAGTTATTTGGAGTAACTTATTATCAGCAAACAATGAATGAGAGTGTTCCATTTATTGGTGGAGATGAAGTGAGAGGGATCTTTGACAAAGAAAACAAGCGTTTAACAGGTAAAGGTGTAAAAATCGGAATTATTGATACAGGTATTAACATGCTTCATCGCGATCTTCAACATTCATACAAAGGTGGCTACGACTTCGTTGATATTGATGAATACCCAATGGAAACGGTGGAAAAGCAAGGGCCTCCTACTTATCATGGAACGCATGTAGCAGGCATCATCGGTGCAAACGGTAAAATGAAAGGCGTAGCTCCAGAAGCTGATATTTATATGTACAGAGCACTAGGGCCAGGTGGGATGGGAAGTTCAGAGCAAGTTATTCTAGCAATAGAAAAAGCAATTGAAGAAAAAATGGACGTGTTAAATCTTTCTTTAGGAAACGAAATTAATGGTCCTGATTGGCCCACAAGTCTAGCTGTAAATGAAGCTGTTCATCAAGGTGTCGTAGTTGTAGCTGCAAATGGTAACTCAGGTCCTGATTTATGGACCGTCGGTGCTCCAGCAACCGCTTCTGAGGCTATTTCAGTTGGTGCTTCAGCTCCGCCATTAAAGTTGCCTTATCTTGAAGTTAACAGAAAGAAGGTTGCGCTTCAAAAGCTACAAGGATCGCCAAATTGGAATTTAGAACAAAGTTATGAAATTGTAGCAGGGGGTTATGGACAAAAGAACGAATTAGAAGAGGCAAGAGGAAAAGTAGTCCTTGTAAAAAGAGGGAAAATATCATTTACAGAAAAAGCGCTTAATGCTGAAAAAGCTGGAGCAAAAGGAGTTCTTATTTCAAACAATAAGAGGGAAAGGGGATTATTTTCTGGTGCTCTTCAATCTGAGCTTAGAATACCCATCGCAGCAATTAGTTATAATGATGGAAAAGAGCTTCTTTCAAAGAAGAAAGATAACCGCCTTTATGGAGTAACTCAATATGAAGAGATTCAAGATAAGATAGCTCCATTTAGCTCTAGAGGACCTGTTACAACAACGTGGGAAATTAAGCCAGATGTATTAGCTCCAGGGATGGAGATTAATAGCACAGCATTGAAAGACTATATGTCTCTTCATGGTACAAGTATGGCTGCACCACATGTAGCGGGAGCGTGTGCTCTCATTTTACAAGCTCATCCAACCTGGTCTCCAAACCAAGTGAAAGCGGCTCTTATGAATACAGCAATATCTCTTCAAGATGATAAAAAAAGAAACTTACCTGCTTATGTTCAAGGAGCAGGGCGCATTGACTTAAAAAGAGCTATTGAACAAACATTGTTTGTTACTCCATCTTTATCACTTGGAATTGTTCATGAAACCAAAAAGGGTGAAATAACGAAAAAGGCTACTCTAACAGTTGAGAATATAAGTGAAGAACCTAAGAGACTTAGCTTACAGTTTCCAAAATATGAAGGAATTCGTTGGGAGGCACCTTTATTTATAGATGTTCTTCCGCATGAAAAAAAAGAAGTTATAGTAAAGGCTATTATTGAGAACGCAAGGCTTAAAAAAGGGCTTCATGATGGATTAGTTTCCATAAAAGACTCTACTCGTGAAGTTCATCTTCCATATCTCTTTATTGTAGGAGAACCTAATTATCCTAAAGTTATGGGATTTCAATTTTCACGAGTTAAAAGTGACGATCTCTATCAATATGAGCTTTTTTTACCTGAAGGAGCAGATAAGTTAGGGATAGCTCTTTATGAAAAAGATACATTAAGATTTGTTCAATATGTTGATGTTCGTGAAAATATTGGAAGAGGACGATTTACATCTGTTGTTGAACGTTCATTACTTCCTGTGAAAGGGGAGTATAAAGCAGTCATTTTTGTGTATAAAAATGCAAAACAACAAACTTTTGAAGGTGAAATAAAAATAGAATGAATAGTAAACAAACCTAAATGTTAAGCACGTTAACATCTAGGTTTGTTTGTGAGAAAATATGACGAAAATGTGTACAAAAGCGAAGTTTTGGATGAATAAAGATGATTTTCACTTTAAACACATTGACATGAATATAGTCGTATTGTATGCTAACAGGGGATATGAATGGTAAGGTTTTCACACCCTAAAAAAAGTTGTAGTATCAATGTTTTTCCTCATAAAATCAACCAATTTATAAAGCCTTGTTTTTTTACAATTAGTAACAAATTTTTCCTCTCACACCCAACTCTTAAACATCAAAATTTCAAGAAATTATTAAAAGAATTTTAAAAATATTAAAAAAATGGGGGAGGGAAACTAGGTGATGAAAGATGGACCTCATCAGTTGCTTAAAGCAATGTCTTTGATGACAACCATTGTTTCACAACTAGCAGGTTTTCCATTGATTGGTATGTTTGTTGGAGGCTTTCTTGATCGAAAGTTTGGGACAGATCCCCTTTGGCTTATAGTAGGTATACTACTTGGAATTGCCCTTGGGATTTATGTGATGCTTTACTCAATTAAGTACTTTTTCTCAGGAGACTAATGCCTATGTCAGACATTCAAAATCTATTTATAAGGTTAAGAGGGTACATGTTTTCCATTCTAGCTCTGTTTGCCATTGGCTGGGGAGTTACACCTTATAAAACTATCTTTCTCAGTTTGATTATGGGTGCAGCTTTTAGCTTTTATATGCTTTGGACAATGGTTAGAAGTCAGCAAAAGTTAGCTAAGGCGCTGAAAGAAGGAAAAAAGCTTAGATCACTTGGTACCTTTACGCGCTTTGCGATAGCATTACTTGCTGTCATTATCGCATTAGAGTATCCGGAGCTATTTGATCCCATTGTAGTATTGCTTGGCTTAATGACAGTTTATATTGTCATTGTCATAGATTATCTTATTCAAATTTTACGTAATAAATAATGGGAAGAGAGGTGAGCAAAATTGGATCATAAAGCGCCTATACATGAATTCTTTGGACTTTCTTTCAATTTGAGTAATATCTTAATGATTACAGTAGCTTCGATCATTGTATTCATCATTGCAGTTCTTGGTGCAAGAACATTGGCTATGAAACCTACAGGAATGCAGAACTTTGTAGAATGGATCATAGACTTTGTAAAAGGAATCATTGGCAGTAATATGGACTGGAAGACAGGAGGACGTTTTCTATTCCTAGGTGTGACCTTATTAATGTATATCTTTGTTTCTAATATGCTAGGATTACCGTTTGCTGTAGTTATAGATCATACTCTTTGGTGGAAATCACCAACAGCAGATCCAGGAGTTACCTTAACGTTAGCAGCAATGGTTGTTGTACTAACTCATTACTATGGCATCAAAATGAAGGGAGTAGCAGAGTACGGACGCGATTATATTCGTCCATTGCCATTCTTGTTACCATTAAAAATCATTGAAGAATTTGCCAATACGTTAACGTTAGGTCTTCGTCTTTACGGAAACATTTTTGCCGGGGAGATACTATTATCACTTTTAGTTGGTCTTACTGCACATGGATTCGTCGGAATTCTTGGCGGAGCAATTCCAATGCTTTTATGGCAAGGGTTTAGCTTATTCATTGGAACAATTCAAGCATTTATTTTCACTATGTTAACAATGGTTTACATGGCTCATAAAGTCACGAAAGACCATTAAAAGTTATATAAATTAACTACATTAATACATAAATTAAAGGAGGAGCTTTTAAATGAATTTAATAGCAGCTGCAATTGCAATTGGCTTAGGTGCACTTGGTGCAGGGATTGGTAACGGATTAATCGTTTCACGTACAGTAGAAGGTGTTGCTCGTCAACCAGAAGCACAAGGTAAACTACAAACAATCATGTTTATCGGGGTTGCCCTTGTTGAAGCATTACCGATTATCGCTGTAGTAATGGCATTCATTTTCCAAGGTCAAGGTTAATAACAAGAATCTTAACAAGGATGAACATGGCGAAGATCATTCTCTACGAACCTTCGCCTTTCCTTTATTCACAAACTATTTTTTCCTTATAATACATTAAAAAAACGGTAACCCTCTGAAAGGAGTGAGCATCGCGATGTCTGTTCTAAATCCAGATTCACTTATGTTAGGAGCGGCTGGTGGAGGCTTTCAAGTTGGGGATATGCTTTACCAACTTGTAATCTTTATTATTCTACTAGTGCTTTTAAAGATATTTGCATGGAAGCCTATTATGGGTATTATGAAAAAGCGTGAGCAATATATTGCGGATGAAATTGATCAAGCAGAACAAAGCAATGCTGAGGCTAGAAAACTAGCTGAAGAGCAACGCGAAATTCTAAAAAATTCTCGTCAAGAGATTCAAACAATGATGGAAGAAGCGCGTAAAACAGCAGATGAGAAAAAAGAAGAAATCATCGCTGCTGCAAGAAATGAAGCACAGCGTTTGAAAGAATCTGCGAAAAGAGAAATTGAGCTTGAAAAAGAGCAAGCAATGGATTCTGTACGCGAGCAAGTTGCCTCTCTATCTGTTTTAATTGCCTCTAAAGTTATTGAAAAAGAGCTTTCTGAAGATGATCAGGAGCAATTAATCAAACAATATATTAATGAAGTAGGGCGAGCGTAATGAGTAACGGAGTAGTTGCAAGACGTTACGGAGTGGCCTTGTTTCAATTAGCAAAAGAACAACATATTTTAGATGAGGCAAGCAAACAGCTTGAAATCATTAAAAATGTGTTTAATGAAAATCCGCAATTTCTTGAAATTTTAACACATCCTAAGATTAATAAGCAAAAAAAGAAGGCGTTGATGGAAGAAACGTTTTCTACATGTCTTCCACCAGTTCAACACGCACTTTTATTACTTTTAGATCGTCACCGGATTGTTATTGTGACTGAAGTGATTGATCATTTCCTTGCGCTATATGATGAGGAAAAGAGCGTGGCAAAAGCGCTGGTTTATTCTGCAAAAGCGCTAAGCGAAGATGAGAAATCATCGCTTTCCAATACTTTTTCTAAGAAAGTAAACAAGAAGTCTTTACATATTGAAAACATTGTTGACCCAAGTCTTATTGGTGGTGTAAAGCTTCGAATTGGCAATCGTATATATGATGGCAGTGTGAAAGGACGCCTAGACCGTGTCCGTAGCACGCTTACAAAGAGATCGTAGATAGGGGTGAAACACATGAGCATTAAAGCTGAAGAAATTAGTGCACTGATAAAAAAGCAAATTGAAAACTATCAGTCAGATGTTCAAGTTCATGACGTGGGAACAGTAATCCAGGTCGGAGATGGTATTGCTCGTGTTCATGGCTTAGATGGTGTTATGGCTGGAGAGCTTGTGGAATTCTCAAACGGTGTTATGGGATTAGCACAAAACTTAGAAACAAATAACGTAGGTATTGTTATTTTAGGACCTTATACAGACATCCGTGAAGGTGATGAAGTTCGCCGTACAGGAAGAATTATGGAAGTACCAGTTGGTGAAGAGCTAATTGGTCGTGTTGTAAACCCGCTTGGGCAACCAGTTGATGGAGCTGGTCCAATTGGAGCAACGAAAACTCGTCCAATTGAAAGCCAAGCACCAGGTGTTATGGATCGTAAATCAGTTCATGAACCATTGCAAACTGGAATTAAAGCAATCGATGCTCTTGTTCCAATCGGTCGTGGTCAGCGTGAGTTAATCATTGGTGACCGTCAAACAGGTAAAACATCTGTTGCAATTGATACAATCTTAAACCAGAAAGACGAAGATATGATTTGTATCTACGTTGCTATTGGACAGAAAGAATCTACAGTACGTAATGTAGTAGAAACTCTTCGTAAAAAAGGAGCTCTTGACTACACAATTGTTGTGACAGCATCTGCTTCACAGCCTGCGCCATTGCTGTTCTTAGCACCATATGCAGGCGTAACAATGGGTGAAGAGTTTATGTACAATGGAAAACACGTTCTAGTTGTATATGATGACTTAACAAAACAAGCATCAGCATATCGTGAACTTTCATTATTATTACGTCGTCCTCCAGGTCGTGAGGCATATCCTGGTGATGTATTCTACTTACACTCTCGTTTACTTGAGCGTGCAGCAAAGCTTTCAGATGCAAAAGGAGCAGGTTCTCTAACAGCTCTTCCATTCATCGAAACACAAGCTGGTGATGTGTCAGCATACATTCCAACAAACGTAATTTCGATTACAGATGGACAGATTTTCTTACAATCAGACTTGTTCTTCTCAGGCGTACGTCCAGCAATCAATGCGGGTCTTTCTGTATCTCGTGTTGGAGGATCTGCTCAAATTAAGGCGATGAAAAAGGTAGCCGGAACGCTTCGTCTTGACTTAGCTTCTTTCCGTGAACTAGAGTCATTTGCACAGTTTGGTTCAGACCTTGATAAAGCAACACAAGCAAAACTTAACCGTGGACAGCGAACTGTTGAAGTGTTGAAACAAGGATTAAATAAACCTTTAACAGTTGATAAGCAAGTTGCGATTCTTTATGCGTTAACTCGTGGTTTCCTTGATGATATTCCTGTAGGTGATATTCAACGCTTTGAAGAAGAATATCTTACATGGTTAGAAAAGAACAAGAGCGATATGATGAACGCTATCCGTTCGACAGGAAACTTACCTGAAGACGAAGAGTTCAAAGGTGCAATCGCAGAATTTAAAACGAAGTTCGTTGTATCAGAAGAATAAAAAGGGAAGTTTAAAGAGCTTTCCTCTTTAAACTTCAACGTGACTTTTTGAAAAAAAGGTGGTGAGACCTTTGGCATCTTTACGTGATATTCAGTCTCGAATCAATTCGACGAAGAAAACAAGCCAAATTACGAAAGCAATGGAGATGGTTTCAGCCTCCAAGCTAAATCGAGCTGAGACAAATGCAAAGTCTTTTAACCCGTATATGGATAAAATCCAAGATGTTGTTGCAAGTATTGCGAGCGGAAGCCGTAACGCTACACATCCTATGTTAAAGTCTCGTGAAGTTAAACGTACAGGCTACGTTGTCATTACATCTGATCGTGGTTTAGCAGGTGCTTATAACAGCAGCATTCTTCGTACGGTTTATAATAAAATTAAGCAAAATCATCAGTCTCCAAACGAATATGGTGTTATTGTCGTGGGACGCGTTGGTCGAGACTTTTTCAAAAAGCGTGAAGTTCCAATCATGCTTGAAGTTATTGGTCTATCTGATCAACCGAGTTTTTCAGATATTAAAGACCTTGCATCTCAGACAGTAAACATGTTTGGTGACGAGACATTTGATGAAATTCATTTATTCTATAACCATTTTGTAAGTGCTATTCAGCAAGAAGTAACAGAGAAGCAGCTTCTTCCTCTAACAGATATTGGAGCAGAGAGTAAGTCTCTTAACCTTACATCTTATGAGTTTGAACCTTCTCAAGAAGAAATTTTAGAAGTGTTACTTCCTCAATATGCAGAAAGCCTTATTTATGGAGCTTTATTAGATGGAAAAGCAAGTGAACATGCTGCACGTATGACAGCAATGAAAAATGCGACAGATAATGCAAAAGATCTTATTAGCTCGCTTACACTTGTTTATAACCGTGCTCGACAAGCAGCAATTACACAAGAAATTACTGAAATTGTCGGTGGAGCAGCGGCACTTGAATAGAAATTTACATTGAACAAAGGAATTTTACATACTATTCCTTGTTTTAGACTGATAAATGTACGTTAGGAGGGAACATGATGACAAAAGGACGCGTTACTCAAGTTCTGGGTCCAGTTGTAGACGTGAAATTTGAAAGTGGACACCTTCCAGAAATCTATAACGCGCTTCACATTGTTCGTGAAGCAAATAATGAAAATAATGTGAGTATTGATCTTACACTAGAAGTTGCTCTTCACTTAGGGGACGACACAGTTCGCGCTGTAGCAATGTCATCAACAGATGGTATTGTTCGTGGTATGGAAGTGGAAGATAAAGGAGCTCCAATCTCTGTTCCAGTAGGGGATGTTACATTAGGACGCGTATTTAACGTTCTAGGAGAGAAAATTGACCTTGATCCAGATCTTCCTGCAGATATTCAGCGTGATCCAATTCACCGTCAAGCACCAACATTTGAGAATTTATCAACTGAAGTTGAAATTCTTGAAACAGGTATTAAAGTTATCGACTTATTAGCACCGTACATTAAAGGTGGAAAAATTGGTTTGTTCGGAGGAGCGGGTGTTGGTAAAACCGTTCTAATTCAGGAGCTTATCAATAACATTGCTCAAGAGCACGGCGGTATCTCAGTATTCGCAGGTGTTGGAGAGCGTACACGTGAAGGTAATGACCTTTATTATGAAATGAAAGACTCTGGAGTTATCAATAAGACAGCTATGGTATTCGGTCAAATGAACGAACCACCTGGTGCTCGTCAACGTGTAGCACTAACAGGTCTTACAATGGCGGAGCATTTCCGTGATGAGCAAGGTCAAGACGTACTTCTTTTCATTGATAACATTTTCCGCTTTACACAAGCAGGTGGTGAGGTATCTGCCCTTCTAGGACGTATGCCTTCAGCCGTAGGTTATCAGCCGACTCTTGCAACAGAGATGGGTCAATTACAAGAGCGTATTACATCAACAAACGTTGGTTCTGTTACGTCAATCCAAGCAATCTACGTTCCTGCCGATGACTATACAGATCCGGCACCAGCAACAACATTTGCTCACTTAGATGCAACAACAAACCTTGAGCGTAAGTTATCAGAGATGGGTATCTATCCAGCGGTAGATCCGCTTGCTTCAACTTCTCGTGCACTTTCACCTGAATATGTAGGTGAAGAACATTACAATATTGCACGTCAAGTTCAGCAAACTCTACAGCGTTACAAAGAGCTTCAAGATATCATTGCAATCTTAGGAATGGATGAGCTTTCAGAAGAAGATAAATTAACAGTACACCGTGCACGTCGCATTCAATTCTTCTTGTCTCAAAACTTCCACGTTGCTGAACAGTTTACAGGTCAAAAAGGTTCATATGTTCCTGTAAAAGAAACTGTTAAAGGGTTTGGAGAACTTCTTGCTGGTAAGTATGATGATCTTCCGGAAGATGCTTTCCGTCTAGTTGGACGCATTGAAGAAGTAGTTGAAAAAGCAAAAGAAATGCAACAAGCATAATGATAGGGACCTAGGAGGGTGTTAGATGAAGACGATGAATGTCAGTGTGGTAACTCCTGATGGCCCGGTATATAGTGAAGATGTAGAAATGGTCATTGCCAAAACACAGGGCGGTGAGCTAGGTGTTTTGCCAGGTCATATTCCGATGGTCTCACCGTTGAAAATCGGAGCTGTAAAACTTAACACACCAAGTGGAACAGACTTTATCGCAGTAAGCGGCGGTTTTCTAGAAGTAAGATCGGATCAGGTGACAATTTTAGCACAGGCAGCAGAGACAGCAGGTGCCATCGATATCAAACGTGCGGAAGAGGCTAAGCAGCGTGCGGAAGAGCGGCTAGCTAACAAGCAAGCTGACCTTGATATTCAGCGTGCTGAACTTGCTCTAAGACGTGCTTTAAACCGTATTAAAGTAGGTAGCCGTAACGTTTAACATAAAAAACCTCTAGGGAACGAACGTAGAAGCCCTAGAGGTTTTTTTAGCTATATTTATTAACAATTCAAGCATGCAAAAACAATAGGATTTAAAAGGAATGATAAAATATGTTACAAGCAATTGGTCAACAAGCATTAGTTGGGATGTTTTCACATCTTATCTTTCTTGTTGTAACATGGTGGGCTCTTCAAGCTCTTTCCATTGATAAGATGATTAGAGCTAATCGTGTTGTGCAAGCGCGACTTTTATTAATGCTTCTTACAATTGCCATCGGCACAAGCGTTAGTAACTTTTTTCTGGACTTTTTGTCATGGTCCCAGTCGTTACCATCACTTTTCTTCTAATATTGTGCTGACAGAATGTTCCTTCTGTTTATAGTGACATATAGTTAGACAATCTCCTCTGAATTCTGTCGATTTTTTTCACGTATGAGACATTATCATTTGGAAAAAATGAGAGATAAGGAGAAGGGGGAGAAATTGGATGTTAAAATTTAAAAATAGTGTCTTTTTAGCTATTTTCATTCTAGCTATATTCCTATATCATGGTAATTACGTGAGTTTTGCTTTAGGGGAAAAATACCCAATTGAAGAGCTTGCTCACGGGGTGCATAAATCAGAAGGAACGGTTACAGAATGGTCAATTTATAATCGAGAGAAAATTGATGTAACAACAAAAGCGGCTTTTGAGAGCAAAGCGGCTTTATTAAAGAAGAAGTATGCCCATTTTCAGTGGTCGATTCAAAAGGATAAAGAGGTTTGGAAAGCTGTTGGGGTGGGGAAAGAGAAAAAGTATGGAATTAATGAAAAAATTCAGCTACTAATGACCCTCAAAAAAGAACATCATCAATCGTATATTATATATGATGTCAAAGGGAAGCAATGGAGTCAGGAAGTCTGGTCTTATTTTAATCCATATTTAACAAAGAGAAACAAAGAATTATTTACAGGGAATTTCGAAAGTTTTGCTTGTATTAGAGGGCACTTTAATGATAATATTAAAGGTGTTTTGTCTTTAGGCTCTCAGAAACTATTGAAATCATTTAAAGCAGATTCTGTCGAAGAGCTTAGTGAAGAAGCATTTGTTTCAGTAACAGCATATACTGAAATGTGGGAAGACGTTCTTCTGACACAAGATCAACAAAGAATGAACTTACAAATAGCAATAAGAAATCAAGGAATGGGCGAAAAGACGACCTTTGTCGTTGGCACACCCATTATTACGTCTGAATATTAATATATAGAAAATGGACGCGGAGGGGAATACCTTGGAAAAAATCATCGTCCGCGGCGGAAAACAGTTGAACGGCACAGTAAAAGTTGAAGGTGCAAAAAATGCTGTGTTGCCTGTTATCGCTGCAACTTTATTAGCTAGTGATGGAAAAACTATTCTGAATGATGTACCTGCTCTCTCCGATGTATTTACAATTAGCGAAGTTTTACGCTACTTGAACGCAAAAGTAGAGATTAACGGTAATGAAGTAGTTGTAGATGCATCACAAGAACTTAAAACAGATGCGCCTTTTGAATATGTACGTAAGATGCGTGCTTCTGTGCTTGTTATGGGTCCTTTATTGGCTCGTAATGGAAAAGCAAGTGTAGCTTTACCGGGAGGCTGTGCGATTGGTTCAAGACCAATTGATCAGCATCTTAAAGGCTTTGAAGCAATGGGTGCAAAAGTACAGGTAGGAAATGGCTTCATTGAAGCTCATGTTGACGGAAGACTAAAGGGAGCTAAAATTTATTTAGACTTCCCAAGCGTAGGTGCTACTGAAAATATTATGATGGCTGCAGCTCTTGCAGACGGTACAACAACGCTTGAAAATTGTGCTAAAGAACCTGAAATTGTTGACTTAGCTAACTTTATTAATGCTATGGGAGGCAAAATCAGAGGAGCTGGCACTGGTACAATGCGTATTGAGGGCGTTCCTACATTATATGGTGCTCAACATACGATTATTCCTGACCGTATTGAAGCAGGTACATTTATGGTAGCTGCAGCAATTACAGGAGGAAACGTCCTTGTAAGAGGAGCTGTTATGGAGCATTTAAGCTCTCTAGTAGCGAAGATGGAAGAAATGGGTGTAACCATTACTGAAGAAGGCGATGGCTTACGCATTATTGGTCCAGAAAAACTAACTCCAGTTGACATCAAGACAATGCCACATCCGGGCTTCCCAACGGATATGCAATCCCAAATGATGTCATTGCTTCTTCAAGCATCTGGCACAGGTATGATTACAGAAACAGTTTTTGAAAATCGTTTCATGCATGTGGAAGAGTTCCGTCGCATGAATGCTGATATTAAAATTGAGGGGCGTTCAGTTATTATTAACGGGCCTTCTAAATTGCAAGGAGCAGAAGTCGCTGCAACAGATTTACGTGCAGCAGCAGCTCTAATCCTTGCTGGTCTTGTAGCAGAAGGCTATACGCGTGTTACAGAGCTTAAGCATCTTGATCGTGGTTATGTGAATTTCCATGGCAAATTACTTGCCCTTGGAGCAGACATTGAGCGCGTGAACGATGAAGCTGTAAAACCAGAAGTTTCTAAAGTAACAGATATGAACGTTTAATTTATAAAAAGGTGGCTTTTAAAAGCCACCTTTTTTTTATGGTTTCTTCAGTCATAAAAGGTTGTCCACTTCCATAAAAATGAACATAGATGATTAAATTTTAAGAGAGTGGAGGCTATACGCGTTCATGAAACGTTATAAACCCCTTTTTATCACAGCAGCAGTTCTATTTACGGTCGTCTTAATCATTCCTGCTCTTCTAGTTGTTCCGTTTGGAGAAAAAGCTAGTGAAGAGAGTATGGAAAGTGTCCAACCTCCCAAAAAGGAAACAGAAAGTGCTAGTGCAAAAAAGAAACAGAACGCAACAGCTGTTGAAGTGGCGGTATACAGAACAGAAACTAAAGAAATCGAGAAGCTTCCGCTTGAAGAGTACGTAGTTGGTGTTGTTGCTGCAGAAATGCCTGCAGAATTTGAAGAAGAAGCTTTGAAAGCTCAAGCTCTGGCAGCTCGTACTTATATTGTAAAACATTTAACATCAGGCTCTTCTAACCTTCCAGGTAAAGCAAATGTTACGGATACTGTTCAAGATCAGGTTTATCACAATAGAAAAGAACTAAAGAAACTCTGGAAAGGTAGCTACGAAGAAAAAATTCAGAAGATTGAAGAAGCTGTTGAAGAGACAACAGGAGAAATCTTAACGTATAATGGTGATCCAATTGAGGCAACTTTCTTTTCAACAAGCAATGGTTATACGGATAATTCAGAAGAATATTGGACGAATTCAATTCCATACTTGAAAAGTGTTGAGAGCCCTTGGGATAAGAAATCACCGAAGTTTACGGCAAAGAAAGTCATATCAGTGGAGCAATTTGAAAAAAGTTTAGATGTTACTCTTGGTGATGGGGAACAGATAGGACAAATTATATCAACTACTCCTGGTAAACGAGTAGAAAAGGTGAAATTTGATAACAAAACACTATCTGGTAAAGACGTACGTACAAAATTAGAATTAGCTTCAACCGATTTCTCATTTGAAAGGCATGGGAACGAGATTACCATTAACACAAAAGGGAACGGTCACGGCATTGGAATGAGCCAATACGGAGCAAATGGAATGGCAGAGGAAGGAAAAGATTATCAAGATATTGTCCATCACTATTATCAAGATGTCTCTATTTCCTCATATGATCAAGAGTTGAATAGTTTAATGGCTAAGAAATAAAAGCTTAGAAAAGCATACTTTCTAAGCTTTTTTCTTATTTTCTGCATAATTTAACGGTTTTAACAAAAAATAAGTAGAAAAAATTCTTTTTGTGTATATAATGCCTTGTTTTTGTTCAGAATGGTTGCTGAGGTGATAACATATGAGAGACGAAGAAAAAAATCGCGTTTCACAACCATCAAAATTCAAGAAGTTTTTTAGAAAACGTTGGGTATATCCGGCTGTTTACTTATTTAGTGCAGCAATCATTCTTACAGCAGTTCTTTGGTTCCAAGGAAACAGCAATGATCAAGCTAATGACAAAAATAATGACCAAACTGTATATGACGGAAGTCAAGATGCTGTAGAAGTAAATTCAAGTGTTGAGGAAATTGCAAAACCTTTTGCAAATGAAGACAAAATGGTTGTAAAGACAGAGTTTTATGACCACAGTGCAAAACCAGAAGAACAAGAAGAAGCAATTGTTTTCTACAACAATCAGTACCATCAGAATACAGGTGTTGATTATGCACGTGAAGATGGAAAAAGTTTTAAAGTAACAGCAGCAGCAAGTGGTACGGTAACAAGAGCAGAGAAAGATCCTCTTTTAGGCTATGTTGTTGAAGTTGAGCATGCTGATGGGGTTGTAACACATTATCAATCACTACAAGATGTGAAAGTGGAAGCTGGAGACACTGTAAAGCAAGGACAGGCACTTGCAAAAGCAGGACAAAGTCTATTTAATAAAGAAGCTGAAACACATGTACATTTTGAAGTGCGCAAAGATAATAACGTTGTAAATCCAAATGAGTATTTTGGAAAAACAGTTGGTTCAGTAAAAGCAAGTGAAGAAGCTCCTGTAGAAGAAGAGCAAGCTGATGATCAGAAAGAAGATGAGAAGCAAGAAAACTCTTCAGATGAGCAAGACAATCAGGAAGAATCTTCTTCAGATCAAGCAAGTGCAAAATTAAATGCGTAACAAGTGAAAGAAAGGGCTAGACTTCTAGCTCTTTCTTTTTTTATGACAAAATTCTCGAATAATGAAAATTGACTCAATTTCTGTTGGAAAGTCCCTGACTCTGTCAAAAAGCTCATTCCCCAAAATAAAAAGTAGAAAAATATTCATAAATTGTTGTCCCTATTGCCTTTTTGTTGCATATATCTTCATCCAAGCTAATACACTGTTACAAACCTAACAAAGAGAATGTTTGAGGTGAGAAACTATATATCCTACCTTATCCTCTATTATCTTCTTTTTAAATCATGAACAAGCTGAAACAGAACTTTGTATACAAATCTCATCTTACGCTTCTCACATCCAATTTGGGGAGGGCGAGTGGTGTGCACGATTACATCAAAGAGCGAACAATCAAGATTGGCAAGTATATTGTGGAAACAAAGAAAACAGTTAGAGTGATTGCAAGAGAATTTGGAGTTTCCAAAAGTACAGTCCATAAAGATTTAACTGAGCGACTTCCAGAGATCAATCCTGATTTAGCTAACGAAGTGAAGGAGATTTTGGATTATCATAAATCAATTCGTCACTTACGAGGTGGAGAAGCCACTAAGTTAAAATACAGGAAAGAAGAACTTCAAGAACCTGTTAAATAATTTGTAGAGATGGTTGTTTTGTTAGGTCTAAGAAGATAAAAAACAGGCGATTACTCTAAGTTTTAAAAGGGTATCGTCTGTTTTTTAGAGCGCTTGCTTCTTAAGTTCTAAATCCCTACTTATAAGGATTTAGAAGTTCTAAAGTAGTAAAAAAATAACTCATATTGGTATATGGGGAAAATATTAAAATTAATCATACATATATCCTCTTTTGTGATAAAATACTATATTAGGACAAAAGAACGTGTTTTTAAGAGGAAGATTTTGAAGGAGGAAAAAGCAGTAATGTTAGCAAAAGATATTGGGATAGATTTAGGTACGGCAAATGTTTTGATTCATGTAAGAGGACGAGGAATTGTTTTGAATGAACCCTCTGTTGTAGCTATTGATAAAAATATAGGAAAAGTCCTTGCGGTCGGAGAGGAAGCTCGCCAAATGGTCGGAAGAACTCCATCAAATATCATTGCTATTCGCCCATTAAAAGACGGCGTTATTGCAGACTTTGATATAACAGAGGCTATGTTGAAATACTTTATGGATAAATTAAATGTAAAAGGTGTGTTATCAAAACCGCGTATCCTAATCTGTTGCCCAACGGACATTACGCTTGTTGAGAAGAAAGCAATTAGAGAAGCGGCTGAAAAAAGTGGCGGAAAGAAAGTGTATTTAGAAGAGGAACCGAAAGTAGCAGCTTTAGGAGCAGGAATGGAAATCTTCCAACCGAGCGGAAACATGGTCGTTGATATTGGCGGTGGAACAACAGATGTAGCCGTTTTATCAATGGGAGATATCGTAACTTCTGCATCCATTAAAATGGCTGGAGACAAGTTCGATCAGGAAATCCTTAACTACATTAAACGTCGCTATAAACTGCTTATCGGAGAGAGAACAGCAGAAGAGATTAAAATCAATATCGGAACGGTCTTTAATCAATATCGTCAAGAAGAAATGGACATTAGAGGACGAGATATGGTAAGTGGTTTACCGCGTGTTATTACTATTAAGTCTGAAGAGATTGAAGGAGCATTACGAGAATCTGTATCTGTTATTGTGCAAGCTTCGAAAAGCGTTCTAGAGCAAACACCCCCAGAGCTTTCTGCCGATATAATTGATAGAGGGATTATTTTAACTGGCGGTGGAGCACTTTTACACGGAATGGATCAACTATTAGCAGAGGAACTAAAAGTTCCTGTTTTCGTAGCTGAGAACCCAATGGACTGTGTGGCTATTGGAACGGGTATTATGCTTGAGAATATGGATAAACTGCCACGTCGTCAATTTATTTAAAAGAACTCTACTCTATATTGTTTCTATCATAAGGAAGGGAAGTTTCGGTAACATAGAAATTTCCCTTTATTTAGTAATGGAGGTCTATATATGTTCAAAGGCTTTTACTCAGCGGCAAGCGGTATGATGACGCAGCAGCGCAATGTTGAACGGCTGACAAACAATATGGCAAACGTTAATACAGTTGGATTTAAACAGGATGAGGCTTCGATTCGATCTTTTCCTGAGATCCTGCTTGATAGGGTGCAGCATGAAAAGGGAATCGATAATCATCAAATTCCGGTTCGTAAGAGAATAGGTTCACTGAACACAGGAGCTTATATGCAAGAATTAATCCCTAGTTTCACTCAAGGTGGACTTCAGAGTACAGACCGCTCTACAGATGTAGCCCTTGTTGATGGAAAGGTTCCAGAAGGTAAAGCAGGACAAAAAGGCTCGTTCTTTTTTATAGTAGAGCAAGGTGATGAGGTACGTTATACAAGGAACGGGAACTTTGCACTAAGCAATGATGGCTACTTAACAACAAACGACGGCTACTATGTTTTAGGGCAAAATGGGACAAGAATTTCGTTAACTGATAACAATTTTGAGATTAGTGAACAAGGTGTAGTCACTCAAAACGAAGAAGTGATCGGTACCATTGATATTGCTTTTTCAAATAATGTTGAAGATTTGAATCAAGAAGGAAACGGTCTTTATTCCGTTGAAACTCCTCTTCCCAGTGCTATTGGAAATGCAGCGGTTTCTTATAAGATAAATCAAGGTATGCTGGAAAATTCAAATGTTGATAGCTCACAAACAATGACAGAGATGATGTCTGCCTATCGTTCATTTGAAGCAAACCAGAAAGTTATGCAGGCTTATGATAAAAGTATGGAAAAAGCAGCAAATGAAGTAGGACGGATTAGCTAAGAGGGGGGATTTATTATGAACCGTTCGATGATCAATGCAGCAAATACGATGAATGGATTACAACAGCAGCTTGATCTTATCTCGCACAATGTTTCAAACAGCTCTACTGTAGGATATAAAAGGCAGGAAGTGAATTTTAACTCTCTTTTATATCAACAATTTGCTACCCCTGTTGATGATACTAGAGGGAACGAAGGCAGAAAAACTCCAAGCGGTATTAGAGAAGGAGTAGGAGCAATGCTTGTCCACACGAGTACAAATAATGAATTAGGTTCTCTTACAACTACTAAGCGAGATTTAGATGTGGCCCTCTCTAAAAAAGGTTATTTCTTTACTATTGCTACAAAAGATGGAATAAAGTATACAAGAGACGGAGCATTCAATCTTTCCCAGGTAGATGAAAACTCTGTTGTGCTTGTAACAGGAGAGGGTAATCCAGTTCTTGATGAAAATGGGGAAACCATTGTTATTCCTTCAAACTATCAAAAAATCTCCTTTACATCGCAAGGAGAACTGGCTGTTTATGGAGAAGATGAAACAGTACCTTTAAATGTATATGATCTTGGGATTGCTTATGCACAGAAACCTGCGCTTCTAATGAGGGATGGAGACAAACTCTTTTCTGCCCCAGCAGAACAAGGATTAGAGAACCCCATGCTTAACATTAGAGGGCAAGAGAGATCTCAAATTGGATTAGAACAAGGCGCGCTAGAACAATCAAACGTTAATATAGGTGATGAATTAACAAATATGTTGAATGCTCAGCGAGCTTATCAGTTCAATGCTAAGTCTATTACCCTTTCAGACCAAATGCTTGGTTTAATTAATACAATGAGATAAAACTATAAAAGAACGGGGGATGAGGAAGACAATGACAGCTCCAACAAGTGAGGTAAGACACCAGCATAAGAAAAAAGAAGGATTTCTAAAAGCGGCATGGAATGATTTACAGCAGGCAAGAAAAAATCGTGTTAAATTGTTTCCCCTTTGGTTACGTGTTATGATTGTCAGTGTTCTAATGACGGTTAGTGCTCTTATTGGGGTTGTCGTTGGCTATGCCTTTATTGGGGACGGCTCTGTTTTCGATGCTTTAAAACCGTCTACATGGAATCACATTATGGAATTTATTGTGAAAGAGTAAGGAGTGCAGAAAGTATGCTTGATATTGAACAAATTAAAGAAATTATTCCACATCGCTATCCATTTTTACTTGTTGATCGCGTTTTGGAAGTTGAAGAAGGAAAGAAAGCAATTGGTATTAAAAATGTATCTGCAAATGAAGATTTCTTCAACGGCCACTTTCCTACATACCCTGTAATGCCAGGAGTTTTAATTGTGGAAGCACTTGCACAAGTAGGAGCAGTAGCGATGCTAATGAAAGAAGAAAATCGTGGCCGTTTGGCTTTCTTTGCTGGCATTGATAACTGTCGCTTTAAACGTCAAGTTCGTCCTGGTGATCAGCTTCGTTTAGAAGTAGAAATGGTGCGTTTCCGCGGTGCTGTTGGTAAAGGAAAAGCGGTAGCAACTGTTGACGGAGAACTTGTATGTGAGACAGATATTATGTTCGCACTTGGGGACAAGCAAGAAGGATAAAAGCCGTTGCAGTAGCACGGCTTTTTTTCTTTGGGTATAATAGGGTAATATGCTAGAAGTTAACTGATTGTGTTATAATGAGTTAAAAGAAAGTTTACAGTTTGGAGGTACTTTCGTTAAATGTTAAAGGATTTGCCACAAGGAGTAAAAGTCAGTATTACGCATTCTATTACAAAAGCTTTTGAAGACTATATGAGTGAAATTAAGTGGAATGAAAGTCAATATAGTTCTAATGCATTTATCGATCAATGGAAGACCTATATTAGAAATAATGCTTCTTGGTTTAAAAAAATTGACGAGGCGATGAAAGAGAGTCCTGAATTTCATCAAGAACTCGCTGTTAAGATTAACGAGACAATTCAAAAAGTGGTGACAGAGCCGCCGACGGAAGAACAAGTGGCACAGTTAGAGCGCTTAACGAAAGAGCAAGGAAATATTAACGTAGATTACTCTTGCAAAGCTGAAGCAAGATTCTGGATTCGTAAATTCGTTAACTAATAAACTAAAATAAAAGACTGTTGATATAAAATCAACAGTCTTTTATTTTATTATTCTTCAATAATTGTTTTAAGGACCTTTGTAAGGAAATGAACACGACTTCTAGATCCATTATCATTTTTAAAAATAAAAGTATAGAGGTTCTCTTGAAGCTTAGGGTATTTTTTTAAGACTTTAACAAGCTGCTCAATTTCATTAGAATAATGGTTTTTATAGGTGTGCTGAAACTCTTTGAGGAAAGGTGTATTTTGTTCTGCTTTTCCATATAGCTTGCCCATGGAAACTTGGTAGACTTCACAGAGTTTAACGAAGTCTTGAAGGGAAGGGAAGAGCTGAGCGTTTTCCCATTTAGCAACGGTAGAACGTGAGATATCCATTTCTCCAGCAAGATCTGCTTGTGTCCAACCTCTTTGTTTACGATAGTGACGAATGTTCATACAGAGAGAATCCATAAATAAGCTCCTTTTAAATAGAATAATAAAACATAGTGCTATTTGAGAACATAGCCCTGTCGGTTCTTAAATAGATCATAAAAAGTAGAAAAGTTTTTGAAAAATTTTAATTGTATAAAGACCCAAATCTTTGAATAAGAAAAACTAGAAATCTTCTACTAAAAAGTATGTCTACTCTTGTTGTATAAAATATGTATAATTATGTCAACTTATCGAAGGGTTTTCCTTACATTTACAGTGAAAACCTTCTAAAAAAAGAAAGGAGGAGTAGATTAATAAGAAAAGGAGGTTGCAAAGGAGCGAGAATATATTATGATGACGATAGAAATGCGAAAGGAGGTATGAAAGAGATGAGAAAGTTCTATTTAAGTAAATCAAAATGGTGTAGTAGCATAGAGCGGGAGGAAAGAAGGCCGATAGTACTTGGGAAAGCCTATAAAAACAATTTTCTATCTCCTATATATGAAAATGATGTTATGGCATTTCCCGAAAAGCACTATCGTTGATATGATTTATTAACTTTTGTTTTGAATTCTTTCAACAGGGCTTCACCTTCAAGCCCCTCTTGCAGTAGTTGCGCAAGAATTCCTTCTGCGATATTTGGACGTGTGTTTTTCAAATAGCCGTTCATAAGCACGCTAAAATAGTTCTTCATCTCTGTTGTAGCAATTACTTTTGTTTGAAAAGTAGCTGGTAAATTATTTTTTTTAGAAATAGTTGCTTTTACAGTTAGCTTCTCTTCTGATCTGCAAAGCTCTTGGAAGTAGTCTAATTCAGTTTTGGGAAGCAATGCTTCAATTGTCCAAAGGTTTTGCTCATCTTCTTTATTAATGATTAATCCGTCCTTTAGTAAGAGATCCTTCCGTTTGTCCGGACTTACAATATCTAAGTGGACAAGTTTAAACGTTTTCAAGATAACATCCCTCCATCACAAAATTAGAAATTATTATTTAGTATAGCATACTTAAACCTTTTATAGCCTTAACTACTCTAATCCTCCCTAATAATGAGAAAGGAGGTTACACTAATTGTTTAATCAAGTTACGTTAGTTGGTCGTCTTGCAAGAGTACCGGACCTTCGTTACACAACAGACGGAGTTGCTTATACTCATTTAGTATTAGCGGTTCAGCGCTCTTTTCGCAACCAAAACGGAGAGTTTGACGCTGACTTTGTTTCTGTTACTGTATGGAGAAAAAATGCAGAAAATACAGTTCAGTACTGTGAAAAAGGAACTTTAATTGGAATCACAGGTCGAGTACAAACCCGTCAGTATGAACGTGATGGCGGTAAAAAGGTATTTTTAACGGAAATCATAGCTGACCGGATTCGCTTTTTGCAACGTAAAATAGGAGCACCATCTTAGATAGATCACAACCTGAAAGGGGGTGGTAAGTCGTTTTACATTACCTCATTTGTTATACATTCTAAAAAGACAATATAAACTTATCCTCTATTACCTCTCCAAAAATAAACCAGCTACAATATGTAGCTGGTCTTTTTTCATTAAAGAGCTCGAGCTCCTAAATAACGTTGATTCCAATATGAATTTGTAAGTGATGAAACGGTTACTCCATTTGAGGAACTAGCATGTACGAATTGATTGTTTCCCAAATAAATACCCATATGAGAAGGACCAGAACGGTATGTAGTGAAGAAAACTAAGTCTCCAGGCTGTGGAGAAGAGACCTTTGTTGTTGTGCTCCAATATCCTGCCGTTGTTAAGCGTTGTCCACCTGTTTGATCTTTTAATAAATAATAAATAAATCCGCTGCAATCAAATCCGCTTGTTGTTGTGCCTCCCCATTTATAAGGGATACCTTGAAGAGATAGGGCATCATTAATAAATTTTTGTTTATTAATCGAACCATTTGGTGTAGGTGTTTCAGGTGGTGCTGGTTTTGAGGTGTTATTGTCTGTTTTAGGAGAACCAGTTATTTTCAATACTTGATTTTCATATATTGTATTGGTTGTTAATCCATTTAGGCTCTGTAGTTGAGAAACGCTTATACCGTATTGAGAGGCAATTTTCCATAAGGAGTCCCCGCGTTTAACCGTATAAGAACCAGTGCTTTGTTCGTTTGGTCCCCCTGTTGGTGAAGAGCCAGTAGCTGGTGATGATGTACTTTCACCTGAAACTTTTAGCGTTTGGCCAACGTAAATTAAGGTGGAGCTAAGATTATTTAACGCTCTGAGCTCTGCTACAGATGTCCCTGTTTGGGATGAAATTTTGTAAAGAGTGTCCCCACTTTTCACTTGATATGTTGATGTATGATTACTTGTTGAAGTAGGTGGTTGGGCTTGTGAGCTTTGTTCATTTGCAGATTGTCCATTTGGTAATTGAAGAACTTGTCCAATACGTAAAAGGTCGCTGCTTAAGTTATTGACCTTCTTCAAATCAGAGACACTTGTATTAAATTGTTTTGAAAGTTTAAAAAGGGTATCGCCTTTCTTTACTTCGACACTTGCTGCATCTGCGGACGTTTGAAAAAGATAAGCACTGCCTAGAACTGCTAACGATGTTAAAAATGGTACTCGTTTCCTCACATATATTCCTCCTATATGTTATTTTTTAACAATCATACTTGTACTTATTATACTATGGTTTTTGAAACTTGAGCTAACATTTATCGTCTATTAGTATAAAAACACGTAATATGTCTCATATCGGATTAAGATGTAAAACTTTAACCTTTAATGAAAAAATTGGCGACATTTTTTTCGTTTTGGTATTATATGAATGTGATAAATTAAGGCTACTATATATTGGCAACAGTCTTTTGTTATTCTAAAACATAAATGAGCGATAAAAGCTACTTTCAAAGGGGTTGTGAAGAGTATGGGGAAAATTCGCAAAGCCATTATTCCAGCAGCAGGGCTTGGAACCCGCTTTTTACCTGCAACGAAAGCGCAGCCGAAAGAAATGCTTCCAATTGTAGATAAACCAACGATTCAATATATTGTGGAAGAAGCAGTAGCTTCAGGAATTGAAGATATTCTGATTGTTAGCGGTCGAGGGAAGCGAGCAATTGAAGATCATTTTGATAAATCGTATGAGCTTGAAGAAACGTTAGCAAAGCGGCAAAAATGGGATCCATTAGAAGAGATTCAACAAATTTCACGCCTTGCAAACATCCACTATATTCGTCAAAAGGAGCCAAGGGGACTGGGGGATGCTGTAAACTGTGCCCGTACCTTCATTGGAAATGAGCCTTTTGCCGTCATGCTTGGAGATGATCTTGTTCAATCTAAAGTACCTTGCCTACTGCAACTTATAAAAGCGTATGAAAAAGAAAATCATACAGTCATTGGCGTTCAAGAAGTAGAATGGAAAAATGTTTCAAAGTACGGGATTGTTGAACTTGGAGAGACACTAACAGAAGACTACTTTAGGGTAAAGTCTCTTGTAGAGAAACCAAGAAGAGAAGAAGCGCCTTCAAATTATGCGATTATGGGACGATATATATTAACACCTGAAATTTTTCACATTTTAGAGAGTTTGCCAGCAGGAGCTGGAAATGAAATTCAGCTTACAGATGCAATTAGTAGACTTAGCGCTTTTCAAAGCATAGGAGCGTACCATTTTGAAGGCTGTCGTTACGATGTGGGGGATAAGCTAGGATTTGTAAAAGCAACAATTGATTTCGCATTAGAGCGTCAAGCGCTAAAGCCTGCTCTTTTAGATTATATGAAAAAGAAGCTAAATGAACTTCAGCAATAAAAATCTGCGAAGAATAGCCTCTTAGCTTTATAGGAGGATATTCTTCCTCTTTTTATGTGAAAGACATCTTAGCAATTCAGAAATTATTTTACTATACAAGTAAAGATGGTGGAGGGAAGATTGTGAATATTTCCATTGCTGGAACAGGATATGTAGGATTAGTGACAGGTGTTTGTTTAGCTGAAGTGGGTTATAAAGTAACATGTTTTGATATTGATGAGAATAAAGTACAGCTTATGAAAGATGGATTCTCTCCTATTTATGAACCTGGTTTAAGTGAACTTATGAAAAAAAACAGCAAACAAAACCGCCTCTTTTTCACTCACGAGCCACAAGAAGCATATAAAGATGCAGACATCATTTTTATTGCAGTTGGGACTCCTGAGCAAAAAGATGGTTCAGCAAATCTTCAATATGTAGAAAGCGTTGCAAAAGCAATTGCTGAAAATGTTGTAAAAGATACAATCGTTGTCACAAAAAGTACAGTTCCTGTTGGGACAAACGACAAGCTTAAAGACATTATCGAAAAGCACAAGAAGCATGACGTGAAAATTCGTGTTGCCTCAAATCCAGAGTTCTTACGAGAAGGCACAGCTATTTATGATACATTTAATGGAGATCGAATTGTAATTGGGGCCGAAGATCCTTATGTAATTGAAACATTAGAAAAATTGTACGCACCGTTAAACATTCCTATTATCAGTACAAATATTAGAAGTGCAGAAATGATTAAATATGCAGCAAATGCATTTTTAGCTACAAAAATCAGCTTTATTAATGAAATTGCGAACATTTGTGAAAAGGTTGGAGCAGATGTCGGTGATGTAGCTAATGGAATTGGATCAGACCAACGAATTGGGCATCAATTTTTGCGTGCTGGAATTGGCTATGGGGGTTCTTGTTTTCCAAAGGATACAAAAGCCTTAGCTCAGCTTGCTAATCATATTAACTATGATTTTCATCTGTTAAAATCTGTGATTGAAGTGAACAATGATCAGCGAGTATTGCTGTATGAAAAAGCGAAGAAACTTTACGGCTCTTTAAAAGGAAAGAAGGTAGCAGTGCTAGGGCTTGCTTTTAAACCAAATACAGATGATATTCGTGAAGCGGCAAGTCTACTTTTAATCGATGCTCTCAAACAAGAAGAGGCACAGATTGCTGTATATGATCCAATTGCAACTAGACATATTCAACATATTTATGGAGATACTTTAAATTATATGGAAGTACCAGAAGATGCATTAGCACAAGCTGATATAGCATTCATTGTAACAGAATGGGAAGAAATTAAGGAGATTCCTTTTTCAACGTATAAACAGCTTATGAAAGAGCCAGTTATCCTAGATGGCCGTAACTGTCATGATATTGAAGAAGCTAAAAAAGAGGAAGTGACGTACCTGTCCATTGGCAGGGAACCTGTATATTATAAGGCAATTGAATCCTACAATGTAGAAAATGATTCTTAATAAACTGGCAAAAAATTATAAAAAACGAGAAAATCTTTTCATGTTTTTCGAATAATGCTATCATGAATTTGTATTTTTCGATATAATATCAGTTAGGTTTAAATTTCAAAGCAAGTCATGTAAAGGAGACCTTTTGAAATGTCAAAGAAGTTATGCGTAGTCGGCCTTGGATACATTGGATTGCCAACGGCTGTTATGTTTGCAAACCATGGACTAAAAGTGCATGGAGTAGATATTAATGAGAAAGCAGTACAATTAATTAATAATAAGCAACTTCATATAGAAGAAAACGGCTTACAAGATCGTCTTGTATCAGCGATTGAAAGCGGCCATTTTACCGCTTCAACAGAACCTGTAGAAGCAGACGTATTTATTATTGCTGTTCCTTCTCCAATTAAAGCTGATAAGACAGCAAATCTAGATTATGTACGTGAAGCAACAGAATCAATTGTCCCATTTTTAAAAGAAGGTAACTTGGTGATCCTTGAATCAACAGTGCCTCCTCGTACTGTTGAAGATGTGATGATGCCAGTACTTAAAACATCTCCATTAGAAATTGGTACACAGCTGTTCGTTTCTCATTCACCAGAGCGAGTAATTCCTGGTCGAGTTTTTGAAGAGCTTGTTGAAAATGATCGTATTGTTGGTGGAATTAATGAGAAATCAAGCCAGCTTACTGTTGATCTTTATAAAACATTTGTTAAAGGAAACATTCACGTAACAGATGCTACAACAGCAGAAATGGTAAAAGTAATTGAAAACACCTACCGTGACGTAAATATCGCTTTTGCAAATGAATTAGCTAAGGTTAGTGAGAAAATTGGTGTGAATGCATGGGAAGCGATTAAGTTGGCTAACTACCATCCTCGTGTAAATATCCATTTACCGGGACCTGGTGTTGGTGGACATTGTATCGCTGTTGATCCGTGGTTCCTTGTTGAACTTCAACCAGAACTAGCCAAAATCATTTCTCTTTCTCGTCAAACAAATGATTCTATGCCAGAATATACGGCATTAAAAGCAAAACAGATCATGGAAGAAAAGGGAATTAACAACGGACGTGTTGCAGTGCTTGGTCTAGCATTTAAAGGTAATATTGATGATATGAGAGAAAGTCCATCTGTTGAAGTTGTTGAACACTTAGAAAAACTAGGTGTAGACTACACAGCATATGACCCTCATATTAAACAAAATAACTTATCAAAACAAACACAGAGTTTAGAAGAAGCAGTTAATCATGCAGACTTAATTGTCATTTTAACCGATCATAATGAGTTTAAAACCCTTGATCCAACAGTAGTAGAGGGTAGTATGCGTACGAAGATGATCTTTGATACTAAGAACTGTATTGATCGTACGCTTTGGGAAGATAATCAGTTTGATGTTTTCTTACTAGGTGATTCTAAACATTCAGAAGTATGATGAACAATTAAAAGCGGCGCTTATTAAGAGTGCCGCTTGAAACATTATGTTTACGAAACTATTACTATTTTCTAAATTAGGTGATTAGATGAAGGAAAACATCTTAGGAGTAGATGTTTGCGACCAAACGTATGATCAGCTTGCGTCCCATTTATTAAGTGATATTGAGAACAAGCGTAAGTCGTTTATCGTAGCCATTAATCCAGAAAAGATTATGAAGGCACAGGAAGATGAATCTCTTAGGAACCTGTTAAATGCTGCTACATACCAAATTCCAGACGGCGTTGGTGTACTTATTGCTTCAAAGTTAAAAAAAGGAAATATCAAAGAACGAGTAACAGGAATTGATATGATGATGAAACTTTGTGAACAAGCTCATCTTCATGAGAAAAAAGTCTTCCTCTACGGAGCAAAACCTGGAATTGCAGATGAAGCTAAAGCAAAGCTTGAAGAAATGTATCCAGGAATTCACATCGTCGGTACATTGAATGGCTACGAAAAAGATGAGAAAGTCATTGAAGAAACTATCAATGGATCTGGTGCAGAAATCATCTTTGTAGCACTAGGTAGTCCAACTCAAGAAAATTGGATTATTAATCATAAGGAGAAATTAGCTCCATATGTTTATCAAGGAGTCGGTGGCTCATTTGATGTAATCTCTGGGCGATTAAATCGTGCCCCAGCTTTCTTCCAACGTCTTGGACTTGAATGGTTTTACCGCCTTATCAAAGAACCTTGGCGCTTTAAAAGACAGTTAATCTTACCAAAATTTTTGATCAAAGTACTCAAAGGATAGACGTGGTATAATGTCAAAACTTAAATTTGTTACACTGCTATTTTTCGTATCAACGTTTGTATTAAAGTTCTCTAGTATGCTTAGGGATGTAGCCATTACAAACTATTTTGGAAGTACTAGAATCACAGATGCATACACAGTTTCAATGGTCATTCCAAATGCTATTGTTTTATTTATGCTAACGGGAATGAAAGAAGCCTTTTTACCGAGTTATTATAAATATGATGCAAAAGGAAAAGGATTTTCTCACTTAACAAACGTTGTGAAGGGGACAACTGTTATTGCGACATTGATTGCTTTAATCGGAATGATGTTGTCACCTTTTATAGTGCCCCTCATTTATAATGATTTTCAAGGCGAAGCAAAAGATGTAGCAATTTGGACATCTGTCATTTATTTTGCTTCCATTCTTCTTGTTGGAGTCAACGCTGTTTTTGAAGGCTATTTTGACGCTCAAAGAAAATTTTCCTTCTCTGTATTTTCCCAAACTATTGTTGTTTTTTGTACAATTGGAGGAGCAGTTTTCTTCCATGCACAGCTTGGTATTTATTCAGTACCGCTTGGCTATTTAGTTGGGACGCTAATTTCATTTCTAATCAAACTCGTGTATCTTAAGCCAACCAATTTTATTGATTGGAAGCAAAAGTCGGATTGGAGCGAAATCAAAGCCTTCTACTATATTTTTGTTCCTGTAGGTTTAACAATTGCAGTTGGACAAGTTAACTTGCTTGTAAACTCTATTTTCTCAGCTCAGCTTGGGGACGGAGCGGCAACAAATTTAAATCTTGCCTTCAGGCTTATCAATATTCCGCAGGCTGTGTTTGGTGTAACGATTGCAACAATTATTTTTCCTATGCTTGCCCGTGCAAAATCACAAGATGATAAGGCGCTCTTTAAAAGAGGGATTGAAAAGGGGCTTTCGCTCATGTTTTTATTCCTAGCACCAACTCTTGCAGGGATGCTTATTCTTATGCCTGAGGTTGTAAAAGTAGTCTATGAACGTGGAAAATTTACGGCTGAAGCAACTGCTGCCACGAGCCATTATGCAATATTCTACGTTGGCTCAGCACTTTTCTACAGTATTCAAGCTGTTATTGCAAAAGGGTTTTATACGTTAGAAAAAGGACATTATATGTTACGGGTAGGAATTGTCTCTATCATATGTAACGTTATTCTAAATGCTATTCTTGTTAATACTCTAGGTGCATCAGGACTTGCTCTTTCATTTTCACTTGTTGCCTTAATATATTCTGCTATTACATTTACAACTTTGTATAAATTGATAAATGGTTTCTCTCTATCTTATGTTGGAATGGAATATGGAAAAGTACTTATCGCTACATGTGCAATGTTTGGATTGCTGATGTTGATGAAGGGGACTATAGAAACATACAGCCCGAATGAATATGTATATTTAATGGTTATGATTATTATAGGAGCTATTTCGTACTTTATTGTCCTGTTCCTAACAAGATCACGTTCAATGAAAGAACTTATGAACATTAAACAACTAAAACGAGAAGCATCTGAGGGGAGGTAAACGTTACTATATTTGTAGTAACAACCTTATTTATGTTTAAAAATAATCGACTTATTCAATTTATTAATAAAGGTGACGTTTTTTCACCTTATATCTTCTTTCCAGCGATCTTTGCTATTTACTTTTTTATGAGTTTGTTTGATTTTGGTCGCATTCAGTACTTTAAGGCCTATAACAATATTTTCCTACCGGTCATTGTTGGTCTTATTGCTTATTATATAGCGGTATTTTTAATCCAAAAACTTGGTTGGAAATTCCCGAAATTTGGACTTTCCTTCTTGAAGGGAAAAACAATTTATTTTGTTTATCTCCTAACTCTTGTAGGATTAGTGAGCTACTTAGCTATGCTTTTTACAGGTCAAATCGGAATTACGGATGAATCTGTACGTCGTAATCTAGATCCAAAACTTAATTTCCTAAGTTCCCTATTATGGTTTGGCGGTCTTCTTATTGTCTTCTACGGTGTAGTAGGAAGCGGTGGCCGTTTATCGAAGAAACAGAAGATCTCTTACGGTGTTATTATTGCCTTAATCCTTGTTGCGTTTATCCTTATGGGATATCGTACACCAATTGCTATTATGTTTTTTACATCACTCATTGCTTTCCACTACTTAGTAAAGAGAGTAAAAACATCGTGGATTATCTTAATGGTAGCGGTTATTGGTATTTCATTTTCTCTCTTTGGACTCTTCCGTGTATTAACAGAGGATACATCGAAAGAATTTAATACACGTCAAGGACCCCAAGTTGAAGAGGAACATCAGCAGGAAGAAGCAATCACAGAAAAGCAAGAAGCTATTCGTAAGGTAAATGAAACTCCAAAATGGGTTCGAGCTTTAACTGAAACAATGGTAACAGGACGTATTGTTATCAGTAAAATTGAAGATTATACAGAAGATCATGGTTACCTGAACGGAGAACTTCATAAAAGTATTCTTGGTACAGTGCTTCCAGGTGAGCAAAAATCACCACGTATGATTGTAACAGAAGCAGCTAACGATTATGCAGTAAAACAGGTTGGGGAGTATGTTACAAGACCTGGAAGAACAACAACGCCAACTGTTATTGGTCAGTTGTATATGGACGGAGGATACGTTGGAATCGTTATTGGAATGGGTATCTTCGGTATTATTCTATCTCTTCTTTACAACAGAATGAGACAAACAACAACAAAGTCATATCAAACAATTGCGTATGGTTTTGTTACAACGATTTTTATGATTTCCATTCATACAGGATTGCTTGATCTGATTTTCCTACTTATGATTGGTTTTGCCATTATTGCAACATCTATTGAGCAAGATAAACGCAGAGATGGTCAGTTTAATCGACTATCATAAATTGCCTAAAAACCTTCATAAAAGTAGAGAAAACAAATTGTCGATTTGTTGTATAGATGATAAAATAGAGGAATAGATAAATATTTCCTTCTTTTGAAATAATAACCTCGGTTGGTAGCCCAGTAAGAAAAGGCGCTGTATATATAGCGTCTTTTCTTATGCATAAAAACAAGTATGGCCTAGGCTAAAAGTTACATGTAATACCAAAAAAGCCTACTTCAGATGAAGTAGGCTTTTTTGGTATTACGAATTTGCTTGTTCATTAATCTTTTCAATTACTCTATAAATTATCATGATTCCTTGTGCACGTGTTGCATACTTTGTGGGACCAAATTCTATTTCAGAGAAACCATTAATAACGCCAGCTGCAGAAGATTTAGAAATAGCTTCATAAAACTCTGAAGAAGTGTTCACATCTTTAAATGCTTTTTCTTGTCCACTATATTGGTTATAGTCTAAAAGTTGCTCTGTTGCTCGGTAGACCATAGCTGCAATATGTTCACGTTTAATTTTTTCATAAGGCATGAATTTCCCATTGCTTCCTTTTACAATCCCTAAACTTGCGGCTGTCTCAAGATATATATAATCTTTATCATGAGGATTTACATCCGTAAATGCTGGAGCATCTCCGTCTTTCTTAAGGCCAAGAGCTTGAACAAGAATCTTTACAAATTGATATCTCGTGATATTATCATAAGGTTTTACGTAAACTTTTCCATCAATATCGTAGCCATCAATAACGTCGTTCTTTAAGAAAAATTGTACAGCTTCATATGCTTCATTGTTTTTAGAAACGTCTGAAGGAAATGGATTTGGATCTTTACTTGGAAGAGTAATAGAACCTTCATTTTCAACTGGTGGCTTCATTTTAGAAGCAAAGTCCTGCATTTCTCTATAAATCGAAAGAATATCATCCCCGTAGTTTCCTCTTGGTTGCATTGCCCATCGACCTTGCAAATCTGGCCAAGTTGGAGCAATTCCTTTTGTTACGTATTTGTATCGTGGATCAACAAGTGGAGTATTTAGAGGTTCTTTAGAAGCATATGCTTTTAGATGTTGAATTTGTGCGTAAACACCAGTAGTTGGGGCATCAAAGTAATGTCCTTTTACACCACCGCCAGTTGTCCCAATTCCAGCGTAATTATTTTGTTCTGGAACAACGTCACCGCCATATTTAAAATATCCAGTTTCCTTTAGAGCTTGTACAAAAGCTACATCTCCTCGTACTCCCTCATGTTTTCCAGCGATAAGAAAGAGTTGAGCAAGTTCCTCTACCGTAATGCCATAAAGGCGAATATTGCTTGGGTTTTTACTATGTACAAATGCTGCCATTTGTGAAGCTGTTAACACTGAATCGCCCATAATATTTTTGTTTACATTGCTACTAGCTTCTGCACGTTGTATAGAGAAGGGAGAAGCTAGCATAAAAACAGCAAATGAAATCGTCAAACACAAAGATAAACGTTTCAAACCAAAAGCTCCTTTCTGTACGATTATTAGATTGAGTTTGTTATAAATTAAAAGATATTAAGACCTATAAGGATATTAACTATAATAGTTCTAAAGTTTCATAACAAGTTAGATATTACCACATATAGATTATATTGTCCTATTATAATGGTATTTGTAACAAAAATGAAAAGTTTTTTACGAGAAATGCAGAAAGAAAAAACGATCAAAAGAACTAGCGTTTATGCTAGACTTTTGACCGTCTTTATCTTATTTATTGTTGATTTGGATATGCTCTCCATCGACTGAAATCAGCATTTTCTTTTTGAATTAAGCTTGCTGGATAAATAAATGTCCATGGTTTTGTTGTGTATGCCTTAATTAGTAGATCTTTTGTTTGGAAGACACCTTCTGCTACTTGATCTCCCATAGCATCTTCTACAATAAGAGGAATCTGTTCAAATGTTACGTCTTGATCTGTTCCATTTCTTAATAGTAGGGAAATATGCAGATTTCCACTCTTGGATTGATCTGCTTGTAGACTTTGAAAATTTACTTCTCCATCTTTAGGGGGAGTCATTTCTTTTTCAACAAGATTTTTTAGGCTCTCTTTTTCATTTTCTGATAAATTGTTTTCCCAAGTCTCATCTAAGTCTAATTTATGAGGAGGGGCTATTTGAAAAGCTAATGTCCAATTTTCCTTTGGAAGATCTTTTGTTTTTAAGCTTTCTTTTTCAAAAGTAAACTGCCAAGGTCTGCTTGAAGTAGGAGGAATCACGCCAAGCTCTTTAAAATGAAAAGATTTTTTAGCAATGATATTTTTCTCACTATCCATTAACACAAGTTTCATAACATCTAGCGTTAATGGGGTTGATAAGCTTGTGCGAACAAGAGCTGTTACAACAGCATTTCCATTTTCATCTTTTGTGAGATTTGCACCTGATAAAGAAACTTGATTAGGCTTCAGTGGGGTACAGCTATTATTCAAAAACTGATAAACATAGCGATCCTCTTCTGTTGTTTCCCAATCAGGGTGTAAGGAAAGTTTAGGGGAGATGCTAGCCTCTTGATTTTCCGTTGTTACTCTTTCTCCAGGTTCAATTGTACTATCAAGACCTTGTTTCTTAATATTCTGTTCTCCACGTTTAAAAAAGCGAAACAAATTTCTCATCCTTTCAATATAAAAGGGTGTCACTCAAAAATGAATGGAGCACCCTTATTTGTAGATTATTTTTCTGCTCTTAATGCTGCTGTTGCCTGACAAAGTGCTTCTGCCATATAGTATTCAATCTCTTGATATGAAGTTGAGAAAAGCTCAAGACCTTCACGTTGGTATTGACGCATAGGGTCTTCTTGGCTATAGCTTCGCATACCAATTCCTTCTTTTAAACGCTCCATATTTTCAATATGTTTAATCCACTCTTTGTCAGCAATTTGCAGCACAGTAGTTCTTAGGAAACTATCTAATGGTTTTTCCTCTTCCATGACTTCTTTAATTAAGTTCAAATAGTTTTGGGTAGCTTCTTCTACTTGCTCTTGCACATTCTGAATTTCTGCAATTCCTTTCATATCTAGTGAAATACTTTCCCCAATTACCTTAGTTAAATCAGTTGCTAGAGCATTCAGATCCCAGTCTTCTGGAAGAATTTCAGGTGAGCAGTATCCTTTTACATAATAATGAACAGTTGAGGAAATCATAGGTGTTAAGAGGGTAAGAATGCTTTCATCGGTTAAAATTCGATTTCTTAATTCATAAATAACGCCGCGCTGCTCATTAATAACGTTATCAAGTTTTAAATTATACTCTCTAATTCCATAATTGCTTCCTTCACAAATACGCTGAACCTTATCTACAAAATCAGCAATTTTCTTTGATTGAATAAGACCTGTGCTATCTTTATGAAGATTTTTACGCAGTTTAGTTACTTCTTCATGGGCGAAGCGTACAAACATATCATCTTCAAGAGAAATAAAAAACTGTGATCTTCCTTTATCACCTTGACGTCCAGCTCGTCCTTTCAACTGGTTATCAATCCGTCTTGATTCATGTCGTTCTGTTCCAAGAACAAACAAGCCCCCAAGGTTCTCAACGCCATCTCCAAGCTTAATATCTGTGCCGCGCCCTGCCATATTTGTGGCAATCGTAATCTGACCTTTTGTGCCTGCTTTGGAGATAAGTTCAATTTCTTGTTCAACACTCTTAGCATTTAAAAGCTGAAAAGAGAGGCCTGCATCTTGTAGAGATTGAGCAATTGTTTCGGATTGACGAATAGAAGTTGTGCCAATTAGAATAGGCTGTCCTGTTTGATGCACACGGATAACTTCTTTTGTTACTGCTTTATATTTTTCATCCACTGTTTCATAAATTTGATCACTTTCATCAATTCTTAGGATTGGACGATTTGTTGGGATTTGAATTACGTTCATTGCATACACTTGTTGAAACTCTTTTTCTTCCGTTTTAGCTGTTCCTGTCATTCCGCTAAGTGTTGGATACAGACGGAAGTAATTTTGGATTGTAATAGAAGCTTGTGTTTTATTTTCTTCTGTAATTGGTACAGATTCCTTAGCTTCAAGAGCTTGATGAAGACCATTGCTTAATGTACGATCTTCCATTGTGCGTCCTGTAAATGCATCAACAAGAACAATTTCATCATCTTTTACAATATAATCTACGTCTTTCTGAAACATAACATGGGCTCTAAGGGCTTGAATCATATAGTGATATAGAGTTTGATGTTCTACATCATATAAATTATCGATTCCAAAGCCTTTTTCAATCTTCTCAATCCCTTGTTCTGTAAATCCTGTTGCTTTCGTTTCTTCATCAAAGTGATAATCCTCATCCTTCACAAAGCCTTTTACAATTTGAGCACAAAGCTGATGAAGATTATAACTTACACCGGATTTGCCAGCAATGATGAGAGGGGTTTTTGCTTCATCAATCAAAACACTATCAATTTCATCGATAATAGCAAAATGGTATGGTCGCTGAACACGCTGAGCTAGATCAATAACTGTATTATCACGAAGGTGATCAAAGCCAAATTCCGTCCCAACTCCGTATGTAATATCGGCGTTATAAGCTTTCTTCTTTTTTTCATAATCTATGCCAGCTATGTTAAGTCCAATTGTTAGACCAAGAAAAGTGTGAACTGGACCAACAAGTTCACAGTCACGTTTTGCGAGATAGTCGTTTACTGTAATAACATGGACACCTTTTCCTTCAAGAGCTCGTAAATAACTTGGAAGCGATGCAACAAGTGTCTTTCCTTCTCCTGTTGGCATCTCAGCAATATTTCCTTCTGTCAAAACAAGCCCGCCAATCATCTGGACGTCGTAATGACGCATACCAAGCACCCGTCTCGATGCTTCTCGAACGGTTGCAAATGCTTCTGCTTGGATATCAAATATCGTTTTCCCTTCGGCTAAGGCTTCTTTAAATTGAACTGTTTTATGTTTTAACTCTTGATCTGACAACTGTGTAAATTGCCCCTCAAGACTGTTAATTTCTTCTATAATTTTATAGTACTTTTTTAACCCTTTTTCTTGCTTATCGCCCATTGCTTTCTTGATGTACGATAACACCATGCGACAACTCTCCTAGCGTATTAGACTTTCTACAAAACTAGTATAGCACTCTTTATTTACTGTTTCACCGTTATATGGTAAAGATTATATATAATTTCCTACCTAGAAATTTATATGAAAAAGGTGAGGGAAATTCCTCACCTTTTTAATTCGAAGTTGCAAAAATATTTTTGAAGTCCTCCATATTCATATTTGGATAAACCCCTCTACGATCTAGAATTAATGGATTATCTCCTGGAAAGACTCTCCCTTCCTGTGTTGTGAAAGCTAATTTAAATCCAGCATCCCTTACAGCTCTTATACCCGTTTCATTTAGGTTTCCATAAGGATAGGCAAAGTAAGGGGAAGGAGTAGAAAGTTTATTTCTATTTAATTTTAAATCTGCCACAACTTCAGCATATGGAAGCTGTGTTAATAATCCACTTGTATGAGCATCCTTGCGATCATGGAGAGCATGAGTGTGGGCTCCAAAAGAAAAAACATCCTTCATCCTCTCCATATCCTGCATACTTAAAGCTTGTGTAGTGAGCTGATCAGGGTCAAAAGGTTGACTTTGATCAGGTGTACGAGATGTAATAATGAAATTTTCAGCTTTAAAACCATATTTCTTAAGGATGGGGTAAGCATATTGACGAGTCGAGACAAACCCATCATCAAATGTAATCACAAATGATTTACCCGGTAATGCCTTTTTCTTTTCAACATATTTTTGTAAATCTTCGAGGGAAATAGTGTGATAACCGTTATCATGAAGCCATTTCATCTGGCTTTCAAAAAACTCTGGGGTAATCGTCACAAATGTACCTTTAAATTTATGGTTTTCCTCTTCTCTAAAAAGATTATGATACATTAAGACCGGAATGCCGTTATCAATCTGTAAATCTCCTTTTTGAATGTACCCTACAAGTCCTCCTAGATTAACCTTTGACCAATTCTCATTTTGATTTATCACTTCTATTTGAATGTGTGCATCAAACTGGCCCATTTTTTTAGAGGTTGTAGAAGTAGAGTTATAAACAGGGGTTTTTGCTTCTGTTAAAATAGCATCTCCATGAAAAGTAGAAGAAACCTTTTTAGGATAAGGTGCCTCAGTTTCCTCTATTTTAGCCTCTTTTTTAGAAACGTATCCAAATGAATTGCCAACAGGAATTCTCCACCAATCTTTATTAAACGAAATATAATTGATATAAGCATTTCCTTTCATCAAGTAACCTTTAACTTTAGTGCCTTTGCTATGTGAGGCTCTTTCGTAAATGGCTATTGATTTCTCTTGGGCAACTAGTGCTTGAGAGGCGTCTGCTCTAGTCATAGTTTTTTGGTATGGGACATAAATCCCAAATGCAATAACAAGGATGGATAAAAATAATAATAAGTACAGTAATTTCCTTTTATTCATGCTAAAACTCCTAGTTTTGATTTCCATAACCAAGTATATTAGAAGATTCAGGTAATTACAATAGAAGTTAATAATGTATAAATGAAAATATAAACGTAAAAAGAGAAGGAACAATCCTTATAACATGGAAATAATAGAGGTTTTGGAGGTATAAAGTAACGTTTAAAAACCAGTAAATATAAATTTAGGAGGTTGAAAGAGAGATAAGGACAATTAGCCTATGAAAAAATGTTCGTTAATTAGAAAAATAAGTTAAAAAAGTGTTATACTCATCAATGTCTAATCTTTTGAAAGGAATGACATGATGTGAAGAAAAAGATAACAATAGTCGTAGCTTTAGTCGTGCTACTTGCTGCAGCAGTTTCGTCCTTATTTATTGTAAGTTTTACCAAAAAGGCAGATATGATTCCTGTTTTAACATATCACCGCTTATTGTTAGAAGATGAAAACAAATTCTATAAAAACCAACCGGATGTTCTGTCAGTGGAAGCATTTGAGAAACAGATGAAATGGCTTCATGACAACGGCTACCATACAATGACAATCGATGAGTTAGATCAATTTCTAAATGAAAAAAGAGAGTTTCCAGCTAAAACTGTAATGATTCAGTTTGATGATGGACGAAGGGATGTGAAGCGTTACGCATATTCTATTTTAAAGAAGTATGATTTACACGCTATTGAAAATATTATTACAAGCCGTACAAATCGAAACGATGGTCCGTGGAATCCAGACAAGCATCAGTTTATGAAAATGAATGAAATTAAAGATACTTTAGGTGTATTTGAGTTAGGAGCACATACAGATAATTTACATAACCTAGGTAAAGATGGAAAAGGGGATATGCTTAAGAAATCGGATGAAGAAATTCTAAAGGACTTAAAGTTAAACAGAAATCTTCTTAATCAAACAGAACTATTTGTTTACCCATTTGGTCATTATATCCCCCATACAGCTGATCTTGTGAAAGAAGCTGGTTTTAAGTATGCCTTTACAACAAAAACAGGATATGTCAGCCCAAGTGATGATTCATACCAATTGGCAAGACAGGGAATTGGCCCTAAAGTAACAATAAAGGATTTTGAAAATATTTCAGAAGTAAATTCTCTTAAAAACAAAGCAAAGCGTTTTGTAAAACATATAACAAATTGATAGATAAAAAGCAGATGAAAGATTTCGCATCTGCTTTTTTATTTTAATTCTATTAAAACAATAAAAATTAAGAAAATTCTATTATTTTTGTAACCTATTTGATTTTGAATCGTCTAACTATACTGATGAAAATTTTTCTTAATTTGAAAGGAGATTTTACATGAAGAAAGGGATTCGTACTCTAACTGCACTAGTATTAGGATTAACCCTGTTAGTACCCTCCTTTGCCTCAGCTGCAGTAGAGAGTAATGCATCACAGGTAAAAGAGAAGAAAAGCAAAGTAATGGAGAAGTTTAATTTGTCTCAAAGTGAAAAGAGCAAAAAACTTTATCAACAGAAAAAAGCAGAGAAGGAAAACCTAAGTAATAATACAATCATTATAAAGTACAGCAAAAAACTTTCTTCTTCAGTACATAAGAAGCTAGGTGGAAAGGTTATCCGTTCATACCCAGAATTTCAATATGAAGTTGTCAGAATAGGTAAGGGTCAAAAAATTGAGACAGCTATTTCAAAATATGAGAAGGAAGCTGGTGTTAAAAGTGCATCACCAAGTGTGAAACTTAAAACATTTGCAACAGAAAGTAATTCAAAAATAAGCGATCCAAAAGCAAGCAGCATGTATCATTTAAAAACATTAAAAGTCGATGAAACCCTGAAAAAAGCAGGAAAAAACGAAGTGAATGTGGCTGTTATTGATACAGGCATAGATACAAACCACGAGGAGCTAAAAGGAAATTTGCTTGCTCCTTATAGCGTAACAGATCCAGCAAACCCTGGATATGCGGGAGACCATGGGACACATGTTGCAGGTATTATTGCAGGTAAGCAAGGGAATGGAATTGGTGGATATGGTATTAATCCAAACGCCAATATTATGCCTGTAAATATCTTTGACCAAGATGGTAGCTTTGATTATGTGCTTGCTGATGGCATTATGCATGCGGTTGACAATGGAGCTGACGTTATTAACATGAGTCTTGGAGCACCATTTGAAATTCCACTTGTTGAAGAAGCTATTAAAAAAGCTGTAGATAAGGGTGTTGTTGTAGTAGCTGCAGCAGGAAATGATGGAGATATGGTCTATAACTATCCAGGTTCATATGATGGGGTAATTACAGTTGGGGCAACAAATGATCAAAATAAAAAAGCTTACTTTACAACATATGGTCCCAACATTGATGTTGTAGCACCAGGTGAGGATATTTATAGTACTGTTTATACACCCGAATCAGGATCCTCATTTGTCAAAATGAGTGGAACATCAATGGCTTCACCGGCAGTAGCGGGAGTAGCATCCCTTATTAAATCAAAATATCCTAACTTGAACTCTTATCAAGTAGAATATATTTTAGAACAAACAGCCCAGGATTTGGGGAATAAAGGATTTGATATGGATTATGGATATGGACTTGTTGATCCATCAAAGGCACTCGATTTTGATATAAATAAACTTCCTTCCTTTAAAAAGCTAACAATGGATGAAATTGTGAAAAAAGCAACTGCCGTTAAGGTTGGAAAAGGAACTGTTAAGAAGGCAGGCTCATTAATTAAACCGGCTCAGCAAGATTGGTATAAAGTAAATGTAGAAGAAGGTGAATTTCTCCAAACTGTTCTAGATGCTTCTAAAAACTATGACTATAAGTTAGAACTTAAATTTAGAGGTGAAGATGGAACAGAACAAGAGGTAAATGTAGATAGTGTTACTCAAGGAAAAACAGAAGGTTACCTCTATAAAGCAGAACAAAAGGGAGAACTGTTAATCGGTGTTAAAGACCGAAATGAAAATTACAGTGCATCAGGAGCTTCCATATATACACTTCAGTTAACTAAAGGAAAGAATATTAATGATAGTAAAGCATCAAAGGAGAAACCGGCTGAAATTAAAAGCTTTCCTTATAGCAGTAAAAAATCAGAAGGGGATTTAACTCTTATTAATAGTGAAGAAGGAGCAGATAGCGATTATTTTCATATGTCCTTTAAAGAAGGCAAAAAGGTAAACCTAAATCTTTCAGCACTTCCAGGAGTAGATACAGAAATAAAAGTATACGATGCAGCAGCTTTTAAAGAAGAGCCTCCAGCAGATCTTCCTGAAGGAGAAGAATGGCCAATTGCAGAATATGCGGCAAATAATAATGGAATGAGTGAAGGGGAAGGACTTGCTTTTGAAGCATTGCCAGATACCTCTTATATTGTAGAGGTTACATCAAGTCCTGTAAGTTCATCACAAATGTTAGATATGATGATGGCGCTAATGATGGGAGGATCCTCCGACGGAGAAATACAAGAAGTTCTTGGTTCTTTAATTCCTTATGACTTGAAAGCAAATATAAAAAATCTACCAGAAGATGAAGATAGTCTACCACTTGCTATTGCTACCCCTGTAGAAGAGCCTGAGGAGGAAGAGGGCTTACCAGAGCCAACAACATATAAAGAAAAATATGATGCTCTTACTGACTTACTAACAGGCGAGTATATGGAATTTGATGAAGAAACAACAGAAGCTATTCTCAAAAGTGCTAGAAGTTATGAAATAGGTTCTGTTGGGACAGGCTATTTCCAACAGCTAGAGGATGAAGATTGGTTTAAAGTAAAAGTAAAGGAAGATGGTTTCTATAAACTATCAACTAATGGAACACATACACTTAAACCTATGATTGGTTTATTTCAATATGATAAAGAATCAGGTATGCTAAACCAACTAAGTGGTTCAGGAGATCCTTTAATGGACTTGTTAACAGGGGGAAGTGAAGGAACCTCTAAAACAACAATCATGCTTCAAAAAGGTCAAGAGTACTACATTCATCTTCAAAATGGCACACCACTATCACTAGATAAATATGAATTAACATCAGTAAAAGTAAAGGATGCCCCAGTTGATCAAAATGAGGCAAACGATGAGCCAATTGAAGCAACTGTTTTAAAACCAGATCAGCCTGTAAAAGGAAACTTCGCTCCATCAGGGGACATTGATACATTCTATTACAAGCATCGCAAAGAGGATGGATTGTATGGATTCTATGCAAATCCGCTACCTGTTAGTGAAAATCAAAAGAAAGGCCTCCCGCTTGAAATGGGATTGCCACTTGATCTTATGATAACCATTGTAGAAGATACAAATGGAAACATGGAAATAGATAATAATGAAGCTTCTAAGGTTATCCTTTTTGATAAAACTGATGGAGAAATTGAATCAGGATCGTTTAAAGCAAAAAAAGGAACGGGATACTTCATCGTTGCCGAAAACTACGGTGGCTCAAACATTGGTGAGTACGAGATGTTGCTAAACACCTTAACAAAGAAAGATGAGGATGAGGGCTCAACTGTTAAAAATAATGTGCCTTCAAAACCAATTCCTCTTAAATCAAAAGGCAAGAATGCATGGGAAACAGCAGGATACTTAAACGCTGGAATTGGTTTTGGTGATCGAGATTTCTATGCTCTTAACATTTCGGAAAAGGGCACATACAAGCTAAATATGGATACTCCAAAAGAGATTGACGGTGTAATTAATGTTTACAATGAAAAAGGTACACTCGTAAAACAGTTAAATAATTATTATATTGGTGACAATGAAGTTGGATTTGCAGATCTTAGCAAAGGAAAATATTTTGTGGAAATTAAAGATAAGCAAATGCGTTCTAGTGCCAAGCCTTACAAATTAACAGTTGCAAAACAATAGATAAGAACGATATAAGCTAGCTTTCTAGTATATAAGAAGGCTAGCTTTTCATTTTTTCCTAGGCTAGAATAATAAGGTAATAAGAGAATATTACTTGGAAAAAGGATGAATATGTAAGGAGAGTAAATGATGAAAAAACTGCTGTTACCTATGTTTTTTGTTGTCAGTTTGTTTTTTATTAGCCACCCTTTAAATGCTTCTGCACAAGTTGTGGATGAAACAAAACTAAAAACAGCTCAGTTTGATTATGAAGATTATTATCAAAATAAAGTAATAACATACAGGGGAGATTCCGGTATTACTTTTACAAGCTATAGTACAAAGTGGAATACGGTAGAAAAACTAAAAGCACTTGAAACAGAATTGTTGAAAAATAAGCATGGGGAAGAACTCAAGCTTTTATCAACCATTAATATTTTTCCAGACTATCCAGCTGGACAAGATGTGCTTGGACAATATTTTGCGGAATATACGTATGGGAGTAAATCAGTCTCGCTTTCCCCGAATCGAAAAATTTATCTTTACGGAGGTGATAAATATTCAACAGTAGAAAGTATTGCTTCAACTATGGCCCATGAGTATGGACATCATTTTACATTTTATCACCTTTTTAAAAAAGAGCATTTAGTTCCTAGCAAGTGGAAAGAATCCCAATATGCACAAATTCGCCATATGAAACAGTACGGTCCATTCAATCAAAACCCTGTTCCATACAAGTGGGATTTATCAGAGATATTAGCTGAAGACTATGTTGAGTTATTTGGCTCTAGCAAAGCTATTGCTAGCCATATGCCAATGAATAGTGTAATTCAGTCACCGTTTGAAAACAAGAGCATTCAGCAGTATTGGCCAGAGGCCATACAGGAAAAAGAATATAAGCCAGAAGAGACTATTCCGCTTTATCTTACGGATTATAAATCATCTAGTTTGCTTAGCCTACAACTAACAGCTTTAAACCTTGGAAAACTCGACACTTATCTAGTTGCCCAAGATGATGAAGATAAATATCTGCCAGTCCTTTTTGATACCTTTAAGGGTGCGATGCAAGTACGGAAATGGTATGAAGGGGAGAAGCTTGGAAGTAAATCAAGTTGGCTTTTCTCAAAAGACCAAAATAACGGCATAGTGTTTAAGCTTATTCAGCATAGCGAAGATGGTTTTAATAGGGGATCAGAACGGTTAAAAATCAATCTTCAAAATATAGAGGGGAGTGAGATAAGTAATGCTAAGCTTATTGAACACTTAACTCTGACTAAAGAGGAAATAGAAGAGAAGATGCTCCAGGAGGGAATTAGAGAGGGAGTTCCCTATGAATTGATTAAAGCAGTTGCAGCGGTAAGCTCTAATTACGAGCAGTTTCAAAATGAGCAGCCCAAAGTAGATGATAACGGTAGAATAGGTATTATGGGGGTAAAATTAACAGCTGAACAGGCTGCAGCTCAAAACATTGATTTCGAATCCTTAAAATATAGCCCACTTTACAATATTGAAATTGGAGTAAAATTATTAAAAGAGCATTTCAATGATAATACGCTTCCCTCTATGAGGAACAAAAATCAGCAGATGTTAGAACATTGGTATTTTGCACTTATGGCATACAGAGGTTTTACAGAGGATACAAATCCCCAAAAAACAGATAACTTTCAGCATTCTATATACAAATATATAGCGGATATAACAACAAGGGATTTACAAGAAATTCCATATATAGAAGCTAGCCAGTATAATGGGGTAGTTAAGTTAACAAAGAAAGTTTATCCCTTAGAAGGAGCAACAGAAGCAACAAGTTTATATACGAATAATCAAAAAGGATATATTTATACTGGTAAGGGAGTTTTATATAATCAACCGGGGGAAAAAGTGCTTACAAGTCTCCCGAAATATACTCCAGTTTTAATTAGAGAAAATGCCATGTTGAAAGATGGTCACCTATTTTATAAAGTTAATACATTTAACGGGCAGAATGGATATATACGAGCAGAACATATCAAAGGTGGGGATGTAACAATATTCAGTGATATTGTTCAAGATGAAGTTGTATCAGCGGTAGGCTATCTGCAATTAAGGGGAGTTATTGAAGGTTATGGAGATGGAACATTTCGACCGTATCAATCATTAAGCCGTGAACATGCGGCGAAAATGATTGTTCAGGAATTACAGTTAACAAAAGATCCTACATATAAAATGAAGTCAACTGATGTTAATAAAGATAATCTCTACTACACACAACTCGCTATTTTAGAACAATATGACATTATGGGGCGGGGAGGAAAACTTCGCCCGAAAGAACCGTTAACAAGAGAACAAATGGCAGCTGTTCTAGCGAGAGCTTACAGCAAAGTATATAAGGAAGCAGAACAAGAGAGAGTTTTTAAGGATGTAAAGAAAACTTCTTGGAGTTATAACGATATTAATATATTAGCAGAGAACAGGATTACGGTATTAAATGAGTATTATCGCCCTTATGAAAATGTAACAAGGGGTCAATTTGCTCTTTTTCTCCAGAGATCTGCATCATTGAAATAAAAAGAGCTCCCTTTCTTTTAGAGAGGGGAGCTCTTTTCTTTACAAACTATTACCGGTTTACAGCACGATTTACGAATGCTGCCATTTGAGCACGTGTAACAGGCTCATTCGGTTTAAATGTTCCATCATCATATCCCGTTGTAATACCTGCAGCAGCAAGAGCAGAAATATCTGCAGCAGCCCAATTGTTTTTAGGCACGTCCTTAAATGTATAAGAAGAGTTGGCTTTCAAATCAAATGCATCTGTTAATACAGATGCCATTTGGGCACGTGTTAAAGCTTTGTCAGGCATGAAGTAACCATTGTTGCCTTCAAAAATCCCAGCAGACTTTACGGCATTTACAGCTCCAACGGACCAAGATGATGATGTCACATCCTTAAATGGCTGTTTGCGGTTTGTCATTTTTAAGTCAAGTGTATTAGCAAGAATTGTTGCAGTTTGTGCACGAGAAATATTTTCGTTCGGACGGTAGTAGTTATTTGAATAACCTATTACGATGTCTTTATTTGCTAGTGCATTTACATCTTTAGCTATCCAGCTGTTTTGAGTATCGCGGAAGTTACCTTTTGCGCTTCCAGTTGAGAAAATACGTTTTGCTCCAACATAGCGGGAACCCCAATAGTATGGATCATTAACCTTTGCAATACTTACACCTTTTGAGCTTGCAGCATTGATGAATTCATTGTTTCCAACATAGATTCCAACATGTGAAACCCCTCTACCAGATGTGTTGAAGAAAACAAGATCACCAACACGTAGATTGCTTTTTGAAACAGCTGTACCTTGCCCATACATTTGAGCGGCCGTTCTGGGGAGGGAAATACCTACTTCACTGTACACTTGGCGTACATACCCAGAGCAATCAAATCCCGAGGCTGTTGTTCCCCCATAACGATAGGGAACACCCATATACTTATAGGCAACAGGCAATAACTTATCATAGTTTGTAAGATTAGCCGCTTTGGCTGATGAAGATGGTTCTAGCAGTAGACCTGATAATAGTAATGCAAAGCATGAAATCAACGTCAGTGTGACTCGTCTAATCATATGTATCCTCCAAATTCTCCTAAATTTTCTATGTTAAAATTTCATTATTCTACCTTTTTCAACAGATGATAACAGTTTATCATAGAAAAACAGACTTCTATTTTACAGTTATGTAACAAAAGAACTACAGTTTGTTATGATAAAGTTGGTAATTTTACAATAGTGGAAGAATTATAGGAATAAAGGTATACATTACTAGTGTAAAAATTTTGAATAATTAGAATAATGAATTCTATTTTTCCTGTTCAGACCTTTTATATTACAAAATTATTACAGATATTTAGAATTTGATAATCAATTTATGAAGTCCTGAAAAAGTTAATATCATCTTTATAATTAGTTTCTTTCTTATTCAAATATAGGTCTTTATTCACTTTGAAAAACAGGTTAAATTAGGTAATAAATACCTAAAAAATACAAAGTTATGTAAAAACTATTGAAACTTATAGGAAATATTGTAGAATTATAGGTAGGGTTTCCCCTGATATAGTTATTTTTGTTATTTTTCATAGATTATCCATATAAATATATATTTTACATTAATTAAAGATATTGACATAAAATCTATGAAAATCTATACTAATATCTGTAATCTTTTAGTAACTAATGTTAAGAGATATACATATATAATAAACTCTTGAGATTAGTCTTATTTTACTAGAACACAATTCTGAGGAGGAAATAACTCAATGGCTTACCAACCAAAATCTTATCGCAAATTCCTAGTAGGTACTGTTTCTGCTGCTGTAGTAGCAAGCGCAATCGTTCCTGCTGCAAGTGCTGCATCTTTCTCTGATGTAACAAAAGAAACAGTTAAAGATCACTATCAAAACATCGCAACTGCATCTGAAAAAGGGTATATCAAAGGTTATGGCGATGGAACTTTCAAACCTTATAACACAATCACTCGTGGACAAGTTGTTAAAATCCTTGCTCGTACACTAGGAGATGATGTAGACACTTCTAAAACTGAGAATTTCTCAGATGTACCAAGCAACTATTCTGATAAGGAGCTAGTAGAAGCATCTTTAAAAGTACGCGCAGCTGGTGTTTTCACTGGTAACGGTGGAAAACTTCTTCCGGATCAAAACATTACACGTCAACAAATGGCAAAAGTACTTGTTAATGGCTTAGGATTAGAAGCGCTTGTTGATAGTGATGATACTTCGAGAGTGAAAGATATTGACAAAGCATACAGTGAGTATCGTGAAGATATCCAAACTCTTTCTAAATTAGGTGTTACTGATGTTGAAACATTCAACCCAGAAACAAATCTAACTCGTGCTCAATTTGCTTCATTCATCGTTCGTGCTTACGACGTTAAAGAATCAAGAACTGCTAAACCAAGCGTTCAAGATGTAACGGCTGTTAATGGAAAAGTAACTGTTGAGTTTAACAAAGCACCTGAAACAGCTCCAACAGCTAACGATTTCACAATCACTAAATCTGTAAACGCTGGTACAGCAACTTCTGTAGCTCCAACAGATTTCAAATATGATGCTAGCTCTAAAACAGCTACGTTTAGCGTAGAAAAAGTAGAGGCAGCAACTGCTAAGCAAACTGTATCTTACTCTGTGGCCTACAAAGAAACTGACGCTAAATCTGGAAGCTTTACTATTGACGCCCTTCCAGCAGCTTCTATTCTTTCTGTAGGGGCAGCGGGTAACGAAGTAACAGTAATTTTCAACAGCCCTGTTGATACTGCAACAGCTCAAAATGTTATTAACTACACTTATGACAGAGATCGCAATGATTCAACAAATGTACCAGTTCACCCAACAAATGCCGAGGTGAATCCTAAAGCAGTGGGTCCTTATGAAGCTGGTCAGGTTGTGACATTAACTTTTGATGGTACAGATAATAATGGTAAAAATATTTTGGTGCCAAATGAGAAGGGTTCTTTGAACATCCAGAATATTAAGTCTAATAAAGGAACGATTATCGCTTCTAAAACAGTTAATGTAAATCCTGTAGCTGCTGGAGTTGAACCTTCTGTGACAGGAACATTAACTAACGGAGCTCAAACGTCTGAAGAAGTATCTGCTAATGCAGGAACTGAGGTGAAATTGAACGTTAAAGCAAAAGGAATTAACAGCGATATTATTTCCGCTCGTTACCGCATTCAACGTCCAGACAACACATTTACAAATTGGACTGACTTAAATGCAGAAGATGGAACTTTTGACGAAACTTCTGAAACAGCCGTAGGTTCAATTGATACAACTGGCTTTGCTGGTGGGGAATATAAAGTGTTTGTACAAACTGTAGATGCATCTGGTAAAACTAACGGAGATGGTGAACAGGTAGCTACTTTAGAAATTACCAAGAAAGACATTGTTGCACCAGCTGTTACAACTTCAGAAGCAACTTATAAGTCTGTAGATCGTGCTGTGGAAGTTAAAGGTTTAGCAAAAGATGCAGAGAGCGATATTAAAAACGTACAATATCGTGTATTAAAATATAATAGCTCAACAAATGCTTATTCAACTTCTACTGAATGGACAAATGCAACAGCTGTTGATGGTTCATTTAATGAGAAGAGTGAAAACTATGAGTTTGTTACACCAAAACTTGATAATTCAGCATCTTATCTACTACAAGTAAGAAGTGAAGATTCAGCAGGTAACACAAGTGATGCTCAAGCTGTTAAAGTTGGAAACTTAATCAGTACAGGTGGCACATCAGCTGCTAATACATTTACAACGCCATCAAGCTCTGGTGATTCAAAAGTAGACTCTTTGGCAGTAGATAAGGTTGAATCAATTACTAATAAACAAGATCTAAAACTTACTGGTACAGCCAAGGATTCAGCTGGAATCACTAAGGTTGAGTATGCTGTATATCGTGAGGCAGATGAAGAAGGACGTTACGAAGTGAAGGTTCAAGACTTTGGGTAAACTGGTGTAACTCCTAACGATGGAAGCTTCAACTCTAATGAAGAGAATTTCACTATCAACTATAAATTACCTTCAGTTGATGGGAATTATTTAGTGGTTGTTCGTGCTAACGATGGTTATGGCAATGTTGTAACTGATGAGACAGCCAAGGTGACTCTAGATACTAAAGTGCCTGCAGTGTCTGTAGCACGTGCAGATAAAGAAACAGATGCTACGGATGGTATCCCTAACAATACATTTGTTTTAACATTTGATGAACAAGTAACTGAAGATACGGCTGAAAACGTTAAAAACTATGTAGTTAAACAACAAGGCCAAGTTGTAGAGAGTGAGGCAACGGAAGTAGAACTAGATGATTCAACTGGTAAGAAAGTTATTCTTTCGTTTGCAAGTGCTCCAAAAGCTGAGCAAACAATTAATATTGCATCTGTACAAGATCTTGCTGGTAACGCAATTAAAGCAACTAGCGTAAACGTTCCTAAATAATAGGAGCTCATCGTAAAAGCCAATCACATCTGTGGTTGGCTTTTTTATATAAATAAGTGCGCACTTAGTTTTATGAAAATTCCAAAATAAGGTATAATCAACGTATATAAGATAAATATTCATAACAAAAGAACTAGTGGATGAAGGTGAAGGCAACATTGATTAATGAATTAAATAAGGGATTATATAAGCTTTTAATAATAATGACACTTTCTTTTTTGGGACTGATGTTTTATTTTTCGTGGAGAACAGAACAACAATATATTGAGGAGCGATTGGGATTTTCCAACTTAGGTGCCTTTTTTCTAGTATTGTTTCTTCTTATTATATTAGGAGCACTGTTATTTTCACTAAGCTACTATATTAGGAAGCTAAAAAGTCATACTTTTTTATTTTTGCTTATATGCGTATCTTTTTCAGTGCGTCTTGTTTGGATCTTAACTATCAATACACCACCTGCAACAGACTTTAGAGCTATGTATGATGGAGCAGTTGGAATTTTTTATAGGGATTGGGCACCAATTCAGCGAGAATACTTCTATTCTTGGCCATATCAACTTGGGTTTACGGTATATGAATCGTTTTTGCTTTCCTTATTTGGTGAAGGAACATTTAGTATCAAGTTTTTTAATGTGTTGTATGGAGTAGGCACAGTTTTCTTTACTTATAAGACTTCATCGCTTCTATTTAATGAACTTGCAGGGAGAATAGCAGGAATCTTTTATGCCTTTTACATCCCAGCTATTGTAATGACCTCTGTTTTAACAAATCAATACATCGCTATCTTTTTCTTTTATTGGGCTTTCTATCTTCTTATTAAGAACGGCATTAATCATAAATGGAACTGGATCTTTATTGGTGCTTTATTAGCTATAGGAGATATCATGAGGCCGCTCGGCGCATTTATTTTACTCGCTGTTTCTTGCTACGTGTTTTTAGCTTTCCTCAAGAAGGGTAGGATACATAAAGAAAGAGTAGTAAAAAAGTTTATAGGGATATTTGTGGTATTTTACTTTGTTCACTACCTTATAAGTGCTTCTTTCATTGCATGGGGAATTACAGAATACCCGCTTTCTAACCGCAATCCACTCTGGAAATTTGTTCTTGGATTTAATCACGAAACAGAAGGTCAATATTCAGTAGAGGATGCAGAATATGTTGCTCGTTATTCATTAGGTACAGAACGTAATGAAGTGGAAAAGGAGCTTATTAAAGAGCGCTTAGAAGATAAGAGTGAGGTGGCTGTTTTACTTTGGAAGAAGTTTAACAACATGTGGGGAATACGAGATGAATCTATTTTCTGGAGCATGGGACATCAAAAGGAATCTGCTCAAGTAATTCATAAAGTGCTCTATGCCTCAGAACGAATGATGTTTCTTCTTTTACTCTTTGGAGGGATAGCCTATTTACTCTTTTCTTTTCGAACAGAGATGGATAAAAGGAAAGCTTTTTTCCTTATTCTTATTCTTGGCTATGTTCTTGTTCATCTTCTCGTTGAAGTACAAACTAAGTATCGTTTTTTTATCAACCCAGCACTAGCTATTATCGCTTCCTTAGGATTCGTTACACTTTTTTATCATACTAAATTTTTAAGTGGGGGGAGAGGAAGGATAAGAAGCAATCTTAAGCTATGAATGACTTTCACTGTGTTACTAGTAGAAAAAAACGAGATAAGTTATAATTAAGTGGCAGAAATCGGGAATTTAGTTCACTTCCGCTCTATTTTTTAGACGTAAGTGAACTTTTTTGTTGGATGGACTATTTTGTATAGAGAGGCACTAAAATAGATTTAATAGAAAGGAGAAAAATCATTGAAGACTATTTCAATTATAATTCCAGCCTATAATGAAGAAGATGTGTTGGAGCAGCTATATGAGAAGTTGACGTTTGTGATTGAAGCTATTCCAAACTATGATTTTGAACTTTTGTTTATCAATGATGGAAGTAAAGATAGAACGTTAGAAATTATTAAAGAAATGCGTGAAACAGATCATCGCATTTCATATGTTGATTTATCGAGAAACTTTGGAAAAGAAATAGGTATGATGGCAGGATTTGATTATGCTAAAGGGGATGCGGTTATTATTATTGATGCTGACCTTCAAGACCCGCCAGAACTTATACCTGAGATGATTAAATATTGGGAGCAAGGTTATGATGATGTTTTTGCAAAACGAAGAAGCAGAGCAGGAGAGACATGGATGAAAAAGTGGACAGCTAAAACATTCTACCGCGTGCTTCAAAAAATCACGAAGATTCCTGTTCAAGAAAACACAGGAGATTTTCGTTTGCTTGATCGTCGTTGTATCGATGCTCTTCGTACACTACGTGAAACACAGCGTTATACAAAAGGGATGTTCAGCTGGATTGGTTATCATAAGAAGGAAATTTTATTTGACCGTAATCCAAGAGCGGCTGGTGAGACAAAATGGAATTATAAAAAGCTTATGGATTTAGCCATTGAAGGTATTACATCCTTTACAACAGCTCCGCTTCGCTTATCAACTTACTTTGGCTTTACTATTTCACTTTGTGCATTTATATACATGATTTTTATTATCGTAAAGACCTTGGTTGTTGGGGAAATGGTTCAAGGCTATCCGTCCTTGATGACAGTCATGTTATTCCTAGGAGGCATTCAGCTTATTTCCTTAGGGATTATTGGAGAGTATCTAGGAAAAATATTCACTGAGACGAAACGTCGTCCACTTTATTTTGTTGATGAATATAACAATGAGAAAGTGATGTTTGAGAAAAAAGAACGTCATTATGAATCTAAGGGGATTTAAAGATGAACAGCCGAACAAAAGAGATGATTAGCTATCTTGTTTTTGGAGTGCTCACAACAGTAGTGAACATTGTTTTATATATTTTACTTACAAAGGGCTTCTCAGTAGACTATAGGTGGGCCACAACGTTTGCTTGGATTATATCTGTTCTATTTGCTTTTGTCACAAACAAGCTTTATGTATTTAAGAGCAAAACTCTTACTACTAGCATTATATTTAGAGAACTTCTTTCATTTTTCTTTTTTAGGGGGCTTTCATACGTATTAGATCTTGCTATTATGATTATATGTGTTAGTTGGCTTTCAGTTGATGATATTATTGCTAAAATTTTAGCGAACATTGTTGTTATTCTTGTTAATTATATAGCAAGTAAGTACTTTATTTTTAAGAATAAAGAAGAGAGAGCAGTAGAGTAAAGGAAGAAGAAGCTGATGGAAAGAAGAGGGCTTTTTCTCCTGTAAAGTGTATGGAAGACTAAGCCTTTTCTATCTAGTTTTCAAAAACGGAATACAGTATAATTAAGCATATTGAAAAGTAGAATTAAAAAGTTCACTTAAGACAGTACAAGCGTTGAAAGTGAACTTTTTTATTTATGAAGTGTATAGCGTTTCAAGCAATTAAGTAAGGAGTATATACGATATGTCGAATTTCAATATGAATGCTGTTAGTGGTCTTTTTAACAAATTTCTCGTTCTACTTACTTTAGTTATTTTTGGAGCCATCTTTGTTTTTTCATGGGAAGCAACATCTCAATTTCTAAAAGTAGGACAGTTAAATCTTTCAAGTAATACAGCTAATCTAGTGATAGCAATGGGCGTTATTATCTATGGGTTGATTATCTTTTTAATTTCTTCCTATGTAAAAAAGTTAAGTCAGAAGACATTTTTAATTGTAATGTTAAGCGTTGCTTTTTTACTGCGCTTTATATGGATTCTTGTTGTAGATACACCAATTCAATCTGATTTTAATGTGTTGTATACAGCTGCTGTGGATGCGAGTAAGGGAGACTTCTCATTTAGTCAAACGCCATACTTCTTATCATGGGTGTACCAAATTGGTTTTACAATGTATCAAGCTCTTGTTTTATCTATTTTTGATGGAGGAGCATTTGTACTTAAACTTCTAAATGTCATATATGGAGTTGGAACTGTCTTTTTGGTTTATAAAATTGGTACGCATGTTTTTAATGAGGCTGCAGGTAGAGTTGCAGGTGTCTTTTATTCATTATACTTACCAAGTATCTTTATGACCTCTGTATTAACAAATCAATATATTGCAATTATCTTATTTTACGCCGGATTTTATTTACTTGTGAAAAATGGAGTAGACCACAAAAGCAGTTGGTTCTTTATTGGGATTCTTCTTTCACTTGGAGATATTATGCGTCCGCTTGGAGCATTTATTTTAGTTGCATTATTTTGCTATATGTTTTTACAGTTTATAAGCAGTAAGAAAGATCGAAAAAAGACAGTGGCTAAGAAATTTATTGGGATCGTTGCTGTTTTTTATCTTCTTCATTATGGGGTAAGTTTTGCCTTTATGACAGCTGACGTAACAGATTATCCATTATCAAACCGCAACCCAATGTGGAAGTTTGTGCTTGGATTTAACCATGAGACAGTTGGCCAGTATTCAACGGAAGACAGTAATTTTATGACTCAATATACGCTAGGAAAAGAGCGCACAGAAGCTGAAAAAGAGCTTATTAAAGAAAGATTAGAAGATAAAGATGCTGTCGTTGATTTGATGTGGAATAAATCCGAAAAAATGTGGGGAGATTTAGATGCGTCAATCAAGTGGAGTGTTGGCTATCAAGGGCAATCATTTATTCATAACATTTTTTATGTTGGTGAGCGAATTATGTACATGACAATTGCTATTGGTAGCATTCTTGGCTTATTATACAGTCTCATCCGAAAGAGTAATATGAATCAATCCCTCTTTTTATTGCTTATTATTGGATATATTTGTATTCATTTTCTTATTGAAATCCAAACACGTTACCGTTTCTTCATTATCCCATCGTTCATTATTATAGGAAGTTATGGATTTAGTTTGTTTGTTGAAAGTAAGAAAGTTAAAAGTCAAAAAGAAAAATTATCGCCTCCACAAGAGGTAGCAAAAAACGTGTAGAGAAGCTTCTCTACACGTTTTTTAATATTTAGCAGATGTTTCTTTCATTTTTACTTTTCGCTCTTTTAAACGTTTGATCACTTTTGTTCCAATATCTACGATTCCATATCCAGTTAGCATACAGAGGAAAGGATAAATAAGTAATCCATAGCGTGGAAGGGTAAGGAAGACATTAGAGAAACAAATATAAATAATAATAGAGAGAACTAAGCACAAGACAGGTTTTCTTTTACAATAAATGAGTGCAAAAAGAAAGCCGGCCGCAACTGTGAGCAAGTTTTGATATTTAGAAAGCTTTTCAATCCAGTTTGGTAAAAGGTGAGCATATGCACCAAGTCCATCAGGGTTCCCTGCTTGATCGACAAAAAGCCACGTTGTTTTTCCAATTGTAAGCCATGAGAAGTAAAGTGGGAAATTATCTTGTAGACCAGTTAGAATTTTATGTAAGGAAAATTCTTCAGTGCTCATTCCAAGCTCTTTTGCTTGCTGTACGTATAGGGAAAAATCATCAAGGTAAAAAGGATTAGTTCCAGCAATGAGCGGGTTTGAACCATGTGATGAAAAAAGAAACATATGATCAAACATTACATAGTTTCGAATCGCCCATGGAGCCATAACTAGAATAGGCCCAATACACCATATTAAACCAATCCTAACCCCTTTTTTAAATCCATTTCGATATACAACAATACCCCATGCGAGCCAAAGTAAGAGAGCTGGTGAAGCTCTAAACATCAGGAGAATAGAAGCCACAATTCCAAATAAAATATGATAGCGGTATTCTCCTTTTTGAAGGGCAATAATAAAGATAAAGGTTGTTAATAGGAATAAAAAGATTGTTGGTGTTTCTGTTAGTGCTGTTTGAAAGTAGTGAGTTGGTGCTGGATGTATTGCAAATAAGAAAGCCGCAATAAAGCTAACAACACGATGGTGAAAAAGTTTTTGAGCAATTACATAAATAAGGATTAAGGCACCAATGTTTAATATCATATTAGATAATCGGTAGAGCATAATATGATTTGTATTAAAAAGTTCTGCAACTTTAAAGATAGCTACAAGATAAAGAGGTTGCCCATATGTTACATAAGCATTTGAAACAGTTGCGTTGTATCCGTAAAATCCTTCATGAATAAGTTGCCAAGCCATTTTTGCATACAAGGAAGCATCTCGTGAACCGTACGTAGAAATCGGTTCTCCAAAAATATCAGGCCTGTTAAACACAAGGCCTGGATGTGTGAACAGAAGGAAAAGGTTAAAAACTAAATAGAGAAGAAGTAGTAGTAGAAAAGCGGTGTGAAATTTTACAAGTTTCATCATGTTAAATTTTCCTCCAAAGTTTCACTGAGTAATATTATCGGGCTATGAAATAAACACCTATAATAATGACAAAAATACCAAACCATTGTTGAGCTGTAACAGTTTCTTTGAAAATAAGAAAAGCAGCGATAGCTCCAAGTACATAGCTTATGCTTTGAAAGGGATAAGCTATGCTTAAAGGGAGCTTTGATAAGATAACAAGCCATAAGCCAGTAGCTAAAACGTAAAGAATCCCTCCACCAATAAAGAATGGAGAAAGAAGAACGGAAATAGCTTTTTGCAAAGTCCAAGCATCAACGTTAGCTACAGCTACTTTCCAGAGAATTTGTCCTGTTACGAGCATTAGAATATTTAAGAGTATTAGAATATAAATCACTGTTGGTGTTGTCCTTTTTCTTCATATTTTTGTTTTAAGATGGCATATTCTTGTGTTAATGTGACAAGCTGCTGATTCATTTTAGAAATCCGTCGGGTTAAGTCAAAGATTACAATAATAAGAAAAAGCATTCCAAACAAAAAAAGGATTGATGGAGCATAGTATACGTTAAGCACATCAGCAATTTTATTGATAAGGGAAGAGTTGGCACTCAAAATACCAATTCCTAAGCATGTTAAAATCCAAATGATTGAGTACTTTGTTTCAAGAATCCCTCTTCTTACAGACTCAATAACAAATATAAAAATTCCGATTACAATAATGAGAGAGATAATGGTGATTTTCATGATGTCACTCCTTTACAATTCGTTGAATAACAATAGATAGCGTTACTTTGAACATGTAATAAATAGATTTAAAAGGAGTAATAGAGGATTGTCCTCCTTGACGATTCGCCATATTAACCGTAATTTCTCGGATGCGAAGTCCTTTACGAGAGAGGTGGATTAATCCCTCTGGTTCTGGATAGTCTTTTGGATACGTATTAGCAAATATTTTGATGACTTTGTGGTTAATAGCCCGATACCCTGAAGTAGGGTCTGTGAATGTTTGTCCAGCTAGTGATCGAAGCAGCAACGTGAAGTAATAAATCCCAACTCTTCTTGAAAAAGCGCCTTTATAGTCCGTCTTTTTCAAAAATCTTGAGCCTACAACCATATCTGCTTCATCTTTTTGAAGGGGATGGATAAGTCTTTGAAGTGAATGTGCATCGTGTTGTCCATCTGCATCAAACTGAATCGCAATATCGTAGTTATGACGATATGCATACTGATAACCAGTTTGAACAGCTCCTCCAATTCCAAGATTGTAGGGAAGATCAATGAGTATAACGTCTTTGAAGCGTTTTACAATCGTTGAAGTTTGATCTTTGGAGCCGTCATTAATAACACAAATGTCTAAGCTAGGGTGTTCGTTCTTAAGGTGAAGTAATGAATAGAGTGTATTTGAAATTGCTTCTTCCTCGTTATAAGCGGGAACAATAATTAATACTTTATTCATCGGTGATCACACCTTTCATAAAGGGGGTATTAATCTTTAGAAGAATCTTAAAAAAATAAAATGAATATTCTCTTAATTCAATATATTAGCACAAAAAGACATATTTTTGGTAAAATCTTTCTATTTGCTATTAAAAAAATGAATGATATTACTAAAAAAATTAAAGTAAAAGAGAAGACGATGAAGCCTTCTCTTTTACAGTGTTGAAGCACGATATAACATAGCCGAAAATTGGGCACGTGTAATCGGTTCATATGGTCTAAATTTGTCTTGTTTCGTAATGATGTCAGCTTTTGTTAAACGGCTTACTGCATCAAAGCAAAAACTTGAAGAAGGGACATCTTCAAAAGTAAATGTGCTTTTCTCTGACAAAGAAAGCGCGCGATCTAGAATAAGGGCCATCTGGGCTCTTGTAAGGGTATTTTCCGGCTTAAATTTATGGCCATAACCTTCTACAACACCATGCTGATAGGCGCTTAGAACAGCGAGTCCTCCGCTTTGTTCTAGAACGACATCATTAAACGGAGTGTCGATTGATTTAGGTTCTAATGAAAGAAAACGAGAGATCATCATAACACCATGCCTTCTTGTGAGAGAATCATTTGGCTTGAAAAATCCATTATCATATCCTCTAATCCATCCTTGTTCAAGGCCTGTTTGAATTTCCTTTTTCGCCCATACTGCTTCATCTAAATCTTGTGGAATCATCTTTTTTTCTCGAGAAGTTAATGTTCGTTTATTTTTAGTTAAGATTGTCCCTTCTTCGTCTACTACAAATAACCCTAAGCTGTTAGGAAGTCCGTCATCTAAGAAGGGAAGAGTAACATCAGCAAGCTGCAACGTGATGTTTTGTTGCTTTATAATGTCTCCATTTTTCGTGATAAGAAATTTTTTGTTTATAAGATTAGAAGTAAAAGCTAGAGCGATACTTTTAGGTTCTGTTAGAGATTGTCCGTTCTTTATACTAAGAAATTCTGCTTTTGCTGACGAAGTTGGCATATTAATAGCCTTTTCAACATTTAGAAGTCCGTAGGTTGTTGAGAAATTATCTGCTGATGAGAGAAGCTTATCTCTTACTAAAAGCCAGTCTAGGTCTGGATTTACTGTTCTAATTAATGCAGCAGCACTGCTTACAAAGGGAGTTGCAACAGAAGTGCCACTGTATGATTTGTACTCGTTCAAGCTATATGTACTGTAAATATCCTCCCCTGGAGCACTTATATCAATTTCCCATCCTTTATTGCTGTTTACTAATGGTTCCCTAGTTTTTGTGATTCCTGTAACAGCAATTACCCCAGGATACGAAGCAGGGAAAATGGTACTAATATCTTTGTTTTGATTTCCAGCTGCAGCTACAACAGCAATATCATGAGAAAGGGCGTTCTGAATCGATTCGCGTAATATAGTAGTTTCCCCACTACCAGCAAGACTAAGGTTAATAACATCAACCTCTTTCTTTATAGCATCTTCAATGGCTTGGCTAATTTCGAAGTCACTTCCATTCCCGAAATCATCAAGAACTTTAAGTGGAATAATATCTACTGCTCCGTTTAATATGGTTCCATCTATTCCCTTGTTATTGTAAGCACAAGCTCCAATAATTCCTACAATATGAGTTCCGTGGCCAAGCTTATCTGAAGGCCAATCATGGGGAGAAATATAGTTCCTTCCTTGGCTTGTTAAGACATTATCGCAAAAGTCCTCGTGTTGATTTATACCAGAATCAATAACAGCAATTCTTGCATTGTTCACAGCTTTTATGTTCTCTATAGATGGGGTCTCATTCCAGCCTGCAAATGAGGAAAGCTCTACAACCATGTTTCTATATGTTGTCTTTCTCGGAAGAAGCACATCAGTTCTTTTTAGCGCTGTTTTCTGTTCACTAATCAGAGAGCCATCATTATATACTTTAACAGACCAATCTTTTTCAACATGATCAAGTGTGATGCTTAAGCGGGATAATTTTTGATTTTTCCATGCTATCTTTAGTTTCGTTTCTTTGTTAGCCGTCTTAAAGGTTTGTCCTGTATATTTTATAGATGTTCCTTCATCAACATCTCGGATTTCTTTGTCTAAAAGGAGATTATTGTTTTTCCGTAAGTTTGATGGTACATGAATAAGCTTTAGGCCCCATTGTTCATCAACAAGAGAAGGAGCTTCAGCACTTACTTCTTTCTTTTTTTCACTTTCGTAAAATAAGATAGTCCCTTGTTTTTTTAGCATTTGAATCTCTGATTTGGAGAGATCTGTTTTGACAACATGGTTACTTTGTTTTGCATCAGAATATTTAACAAGAAAAGCTTTAGCTTCCCTCTCAGTTTGAAAGTAGAGAAGAGATGAAGCATTAACAGTAGTAGAAAAAGAAAAAATAAGAGAAAACAATACAATTAGCGAACATATATATTTAGTTTTCATGTTGTTACTCCTTTAATATAGAGGTACTTCTTAATAATAGGAGAGGAATAAAATGAAGTAAATGAGATTATATGGATTTTTTGGACGTAAAAAAAGCCCATCTATACGAGTAGATGAGCAAAAATATGGTTTACCAACCAAAATCTTATCAATTTTTATTATACTCCATTTTTACCTATAATTCATTTCTTACATTTTAGAATTTATGTATAATTAAACCTTTAAAGTATTATAATGTAATATAACTAGGCACAAAGATTCTTTTTGTGCGCTTAAAGTTTTCGTTTGGAAATAAAATGATTACTTGGGTTTATATTACATGATTATAAAGGGTCTAATGGATTATCTTTATATATTTATGGTTTAAATTACTAGTTGATATCTTTTTCTTTTCATACTACTATTAAGTCTACCAATCGAGGTTTTCACAACCTAAAGCTACTGTTTCAGTAGTCACAAAAAGCTGCTAGATCTTTCTAGCAGCTTTTTTATATTGTATGACAGTAGAGAGACTGTTTTGTGATGGAATAAGGGGAATGTTTAATACAGTGTAACTTTTTGTATGGGTTGTACGTTAACACATAGAGAAGTTTTTTTAGAAATAGGGATTCCCCTTTAATAAAGGAAGTGTCTAGAGTATGAATAAATTATTTGGTGCGAGTGTTGCCCTTTTCTTTTTATTCAATATGACTCCTTTTTCAGAGAATGATCTTTCAAATATGAAGTTAACAGAGTATGCAGCAGCCGTTGACAATATAATTGGACCCCAAACAGAAGCAGCAACTACTAATAACAGAGTAGATGGTGTGGGAGAGGTTAACGAAAAGAAAGAAAATATTTTGAACGAAGATAAGGTAATAGATAAAGGGACAACAGAAGTACAGCAAGATAAAAATAAAATAGATAATGGGAAAGTAAATACAGTTTCTTCTAATAAAGACATGAAAGTAGAAAAGCAAGACAATAAGCCATTAGTGACAATTCATTCTATATTCATTGGAGAAAACAAAGAATCTGTTCTTCAAAAACTCGGAGACCCCATTAGAAAATCGTCAAATGATTATGGAATAGAGTGGAACACGTATCATCAAAATTACGGGCATTTCTTTATGGTTGGTTATCAAGATGAAAAAGTCGCTGCCCTTTATACAAACCAGGATGTATTCAAAACAACCAAAGGGATAAAGTTAGGCTCTACTGTTGATGAAGTGAGAGAGGCATATGGTTCTCCACTTGGAACTATCCAGAAAAATGGAAGTAACTATTCTGTTGAAGATGAAGAATATGATACGTATGAGCTAGATGGATATTATGTAACATTTTTCTATGATAATCTAGATGGACAAAAAGTAACAGCTGTTCAAGTCATTACAAAACGTGCTGAAGCAGAAAAGGAAGGCTACTATGGTAATCCATCTCAAATGTTAGAGGAAGGATTCAAATGGCAAATGTTCGATCTTATTAATGCTACAAGAGTAAAACATGGCCTTCTTCCTCTTGTATGGAATGACCAAATAGCAAAAACAGCTCAGCATCATAGTTTAGATATGGCTGACAATGATTATTTTAGTCATAAGAACCAAAATGGCAAAACACCTTTTGATCGAATTACAGAGGATGATATAGACTATTCTGTTGCAGGAGAGAATATAGCTATGGGACAGCAAAACAGCATTTTTGCCCATGAAGCATTAATGAATTCTAAAAGTCACCGTACTAATATTCTTGATCAACGTTGGTCATATTTAGGAGTTGGTGTTTCAATAAATAATGAAGGAGTCCCATATTTTACGGAAAATTACTTTACTCTCTAATAAAAGTCGCCTTTTGGCGACTTTTTGTTTTCTAGTTAGAAAAGGGGATGTAGCAAAGAAACAAATTATGATAGGATAAGAGAGAATATTCAATAATATGACAATTTTTTTAGAAAATAGAAAAAGAGATGGAGGTTTTTTAATGAGAAAGACTTCACGTAAAGTTCTGGTTGGCACTCTTTCAGCAGCTGTAGTAGCAAGCATTGTTGCTCCTGTTGCACATGCATTTTCATTTAAAGACGTTTCAGAAGATTCTGATCATGCTAAAGCCATTACTTCTTTAACAGAAAGAGGCATTATTAAAGGTTTTTCTGATGGAACATATCAACCATATCAAGAGATTACAAGAGGGCAAGTAGCGAAAATATTCTCTCGTCTTCTTAATGGGGAAGGTAAGAAAGAATCTGTATTCAGCGATGTCCCAGCTGACTACAAAGATCAAGAACTTGTTATAGCTGCAAGCGAGCTTTATCATAAAGGTATTATGACAGGATCTAACGGTAAAATGATGCCTAATAAGCCAATTACAAGACAGCAAATGGCGAAAGTATTAGTTGAAGCACTAAATTTACAACCGAGCACTGCGTACCCTAATAATCTTCAAGATCTCGACTATGTACCAAGCAATATGCGTAAATATGTACTAACACTTGTTCAAAATGGAGTAACGCGAGTTGATGACGGCTTGTATCGTCCAAGTGAAGCAGTTACACGAGCACAGTTTGCCTCTTTCGTATATCGAGCTCTTGAAGTAGGAGAGAGTAGGGAGGAAGATTTTGAAGTTAATGAAGCAATAGAAAATGAGGAACAAGTTTTATTAACTTTCTCAAAACCTGTTGAAGGAACATCCGTTGCAAAGGAAGATTTTTCTGTTGAAGGAAGTCATCCTGTAAAAGTAGAGGGCGAGGGAAATAAAGTAATTTTAACTCTGGATTCTTCTACAAATAATGAGAAGGCTGACACAGTAGATATTATAGGCCCTATTAGCAGTGATAGTGGTGAACTATTATCAAATGTCACTATAAAGGTAAAATAAAAGCACTGAAAAGGTGCTTTTATTTTATATTTGTAGGACATTTAATTTCTCTTCATTGCGTGAAATACTGCTAAAATTGGTTATTAAAGATACCTTATAAAAGGAATTAATTTACATTTACATAGCAACTTGTGTTAAAATGGTATTATTAACCTTTTTTGAGGAGGGAGTATGAAAATATTTACAAATGCTCTATTAGTCAGTGTTTCAGCATCTTTACTTTATATATTTATAATGTTTGTGGCACCAATGTTTTTAATGATGTCAGGAAGCTCGGCTTTTTCTTCTAGCCCAGAGCTGTTCGGACACGCGCTTTATGTACTAAATATTGCAGATCAAGAATTTTTGTCAAAAGCTACAAACCTAGGCCTAATCCTTTCATTCATGCTAGGAGGAGTTCTTTATTATGGAGGGCATACATTAAGAAACAAACGATTTCATCAAAGTCTCTAATATATAAGACTATTAAATTTCTCCTTTGAAATGTGCTCTTTATGTTTTAAATCTTTTTTTCTGTGGAATAGTATTTATACATTTCATAAAGGAGGAATTTAAGATTATGAAACCAGTAGTACGCGAGTATACAAATGATGAGTTATTAAAAGAAGATGTGAAGAAACTTCAAGTGCAAGGAGTAGACGCAAAAGACATTTACGTATTATCTCATGATGACGAACGAACAAACCGTGTTGCTAATAATGCAGATGCAAATACAATCGGCATTAAAGAAATGGGCTTAGGCACTGCTGCAAGCAACTTGTTTAACAAAAAAGGGGACGAGCTTCGTCATAAATTAAGCGAGGTTGGTCTTTCTAAAACTGAAGCGGAGATGTATGAAGAAAAGCTTGATCAAGGTAAAGTTTTAGTTATCGTTACAAACAATGAAACAGTACGCTTATAATTATGACCTAGCGCGTCTTCACGATGCGCTTTTTTCTTTTCCATTAATTAACTTGTTTAATAATCAATCATAAAGGCTATATTCTTTCCAAAAGGGGAAGGAGTCGGAAGGTATGATTGATTTTATTACAGAAACGCTTAAAGATTTTGGAATATGGGGTCTTTTAGCTGGCCTTGCTGTTGAGGCTTCTTCTCTACCGTTCCCAGGTGCTCTTATCACACTTATTTATGGTTATCTGTTAAACAGTTCTGTTCTCGATGCATTCTGGATCTCAACTATAGGAAGCATATGCTATACACTATTCAGCCTTATCCCTTATGGAATTGGCTATAAGCTAGAAGATAAGTTATCTCAAAAATGGAAAGATAAAAAAGTATTTAAGAAAAGTCAGCACTGGTTCCAAAAATGTGGTCAGTGGACAATCGCCCTTGCAAGACCAATTGGAGTTGGCAACTATGTTTCATATCTAGCTGGAATTTCAAAAATACGCATTCTTCCATTTTTGTTGCTAACATTCTTAGGTATCTTTCCATGGATACTAGCAATGATTCTAGTAGGGGGAGCAGGTAACCTAAAAATGGCTAATTCCATTATCTCACAGGCCCAGACATATATTTTTGTAATTGCAGGCATTGCTATTATTGGGTTTGTTATCTATAAAATGTACGCTCGCAAAAAGAGTGAATGCTAACGTTTACAAAATAAAAATAAGGGTATTTAATAAATAGAAAGATAAAACCTTATTCAACAATAAAAGTGTCTCTATGACAAAATAACCCGGTTTCAAAACCAGTATATATATGAAATAATAGAATTACAAAAATTAACTATTTAAATAAGGAGTGCAGTTAAAATGTCAAACATCGTTTCATTTAATCTAGCAGGAAGTCGGTTAACTCTTAAAGAAATGACGTATTTGTACAAGCTTACAAAAACACATGGATGCAAAATTTTCTTCTACAAAGATTTGGAGATTTGTAATGTTGCAGAATTAACAAAACTTGTTCCTTTTATATTAACAGCTAAGAAAACACAAGAAACTTACGTTGTTGTTGAAGGAGAAGACATTTCAGCTGTGGCAGATAAAGTATCAAAGCTATTAGAAAAACAAGAGCAGCTTGCAAGCATTTAAAATATCATAGGCTCACTTGTCAAAGGAATGAACATATGGACATATTAACGATAAAAGAAAAAAGGTGGAATGAATTTTTACATACCGTAAAATCAATTCATTCCACCTTTTAGTATGCGTCAAATCTCCCTTTTTCTCCAAAACTCCTCATAAATGGCTAGAAGAACTTCCTGAAAAATGCAAAAAGTTAGGTATAAGAGCAAATGGAAATTAAACCATAAAATGATAAAATAAAGATTGTCGAATATTGCAGAAATTTGTCTAGAGAGAGATATGCCTATTCTCCCTTTCGTTCCCTTATTATTCCTTAATTTAGGTATAAAGAAATAGGAAGGTAGAAGTGGTTTTTGGTTTGTAAAGAAAATAAAATATTTGGATGTTTAAATAGCTTAATCCCTTGCTAATCAAGGGATTATTAAGTTATCAATCTATTATCATACATTGAATTTACGACAAAATTTGATATAATTGGCAAATGAGTTACAACTTATAAAAATGAGTAAATATTAGTATTTTTGGGTGAGCGGGGCAACTATTGTTTTGCGCTGCTATACCGAAATTGAAAGGAGCTATTTTTTTATGTGGAAGAAAGTTGTTTCTTGTGCAGCAGCAGGTTTTTTACTAGCTTCTGCACCGCTTCCGTCTGCTCTTGGAGGCAACGCAAGAGAGGCACATGCAGCAGCAAATTTTAATGATGTCTCAAGTAGTTTTTGGGCAAGTAAGGAAATTAATTTCTTACATTCAAAAGGAATTATTGAAGGATATGACAATGGTTCGTTTTTACCAAATAACAAAGTTACAAGGGCTCAGGCAGCTAAAATGATTTTAAGTGCTTTAGGGGAAAAGGAACCAACTGTTTCAAGTGATGTATTTTCTGATGTTAAAAAAAATCACTGGGCAGCAGGATGGATTAGCCTAGCAAAACAAAAGGGAATTATCAGTGGATATGAGGATGGTACATTTAAGCCGGAGGAAACATTAACAAGAGCGCAAATGAGCAAACTGCTCGTTAGAACATTTGAGCAAGAATATGACCTCTCTGTTAAAGATGATACAGTTGAACCGTTTAGCGATGTATGGATTAATCAAGAATTTCATCCATATGTAAGTAAACTTTATCAACACGGAATTACAACGGGAACTGATAGTACCCACTATAGCCCGTATAACAGTGTGAACCGTGCTCAGTTTTCTGTATTCTTAAGTAGAACAATTGAACCGAGCTATCGCATTAGTAGTGCAGAGAGCGGTGACTCGTCCACAATTCCTCCAGCAACAACAAGTACATATGGGATTGTAAAAACGGATTCTCTTAATATGCGTAGTGGTCCATCTACAAGCAGTGGGGTTGTTGCTTCTTTAAAGAGAGGGACAAAAGTAGACTATCTTGGGGACCAACAGGGTTATTGGGTAAAAGTACGTTATAATGGACAAACTGGATATGTACATAAACTTTACTTAAAACTTAAAAATGAGCAAGGAAGCTCCGTAGCAAACCGAGTGATTGTGCTTGATGCAGGTCATGGCGGAAAAGATCCAGGTGCTAGTGGTAATGGAGTTGTTGAAAAAGAACTTGTGTTAGATGTGGCACAACGTGTTCAGACAAAGCTTGAAGCTGCTGGAGCAACAGTTATTATGACAAGAACTGATGCAGCAACATATCCAGAGCTTAAAGACCGCACAGATCTTGCGCAAAGCAAATATGCAGATATGTTTGTAAGTGTTCATGCAAACTCAGCGCCTTCAGCACCTTCTGCAAATGGTTCTGAAGTGTACTATGATACATCTCAAAATGTTAATGGGTCGGAAAGTTCAATTCTAGCAAAAGAAATTCAAGAACAGTTTGTTTCTTTAGTTGGAATGAATGATAGAGGAACAAAAGATAACGATTTTTATGTTGTGCGTAATACAGATATGCCGAGTGTTCTTGTTGAATTAGGTTTTCTTACAAATTCAGAAGATGCAGCTAAGTTTAAATCCGATTACTATCGCAATCTTTTTGCAGAAGCAATCTACTTAGGAATTAAGAATTACTACAACTTATAATAGAAAAAGAGAAGGAGAAATCCTTCTCTTTTTTCACATTTTAATAAGGCTATCTCATTGTCCGAGTTTCGACAAAAATTATGGTATCAAAGGTTTAATCCTTTTAGTAAGAGTAGTATAATAAAAAAGTTGACTAATTTCAGCTAAAAACAACATTTTATTATAAAAATAACAGAAAGTCGGATAATAGGTGTACACATGATGAGAGTAGGTATTATTGGAAATTACGGGCATGACAACAATGGAGATGAGGCCATTTTGTCAGGCATCTTAACACAGTTAAATACATTAGGTATTCGTAAAGGTGAAATTGTCATTTTTAGTAACAATCCAAGCAATACAGAGTCTCGTTACAACATCAAGGCAGTTCCTCTTTTACATAAAAAAGGTAACTTTATTCTCTCCGTCCTTCATACTGTAAAGCAAAGTTTTAAAATTATGAAAGACCTTGACTTACTTATTATTGGCGGCGGTGGTCTCTTAATGGATATGTATAAGAGAGATGCGCCTCTTTATAGTACGCTCGGTTTACTCGGATATTATGCTAAGTGCAGAATAGTGATTTACGGAGTAGGGGCTGGCCCTATTACAACAAAGGCAGGAAAGTTTTTTATTAAAACATTAGCAAATAAAGCAGACTCTATCTCAGTAAGAGATGTAAAGTCTAAAGAGTTATTAAAGGCCATTGGAATCCGAAAAGAGATTGACATTATCGGAGACCCTGCTTTTGCTATTGAACCTGTTCAAAAAAGAAGTAAAACAAATGAGCTTAAAAAAGTAGCTGTTACGGCAGTTCCTTACTTTAGTAAACAATATTGGCCACAGCGAGATGACAATAAATATGAAGCATATGTAAAAGGTATGGCTCGAAATCTAGATGAGCTTATTGAAAAAACGGGGGCTACTATCACATTTTTCTCAACAAAGTACCCTCAAGATGTTGAGGTTACAAGAGAGATTTATGATATGATGACATATAAACAGTCTGTTCGTCTTAAAGATGAAAACTTACACCCAGATGAAATTGTTAAGCTTTGTGCAGAGCAAGACTTAATTATTGGGACTAGACTCCATTCTTTAATTTTATCAGTTGTGGCGAGTACACCTGTGCTTGGCGTTGGTTATCATCATAAGGTGGAGCATTTTCTTCAAGCGCTTGGCAAACAAGAACATTTTGTAGAGATTGGAGCTTTACAAGAAAAAGATACTTTCCTGCAAAAAGTGCAAGCAATGACAAGCCAGTGGGATGAGACCCAGTGTGCTTATGAAGATCTTTCTGAAACTTTCGCACAGCGTGCTGCAAAAGGGTTAGAAAAGTTAGCAAGAAAATAATACAGTGCGGTGATACGAAAATGAAACCGAAAAAATTACTAGTATTAAGTAATATGTACCCAAGTAAAGAGGCTTTAACATTTGGCATTTTTGTTAAAAATCAAGTGAATGCATTAAGAGAGCAGGGACTAGAAGTAGACATAGTAGCAGTTCAAAACCCAAATATGGGAAAAGCAAATGTATTGAAGAAGTATGGAAAGTGGGCGCTCCAAACAGCAGGTAACTTGCTTACAAAAGGGCGTTCTTATGATGCGGTTCATGCTCATTACGTATTTCCAACAGGGATGTTAGCCCTTTTATATAAGAAATTATTTAAATGTAGAATGATTATAACAGCTCATGGTGGAGATATTGATAAAATGGCGAAAAAATCTCCGCGTATTCGTAAGTGGACGGCAAAGATATTAAGAGAAGCAGATCATGTTATTGCAGTTGGAAATGAGCTTTATGAAGAGATTCATGAAAGCTTTCATGTTCCAAAAGAAAAGCTCTCTATTATTAATATGGGCGTGAACCGAGAAGTGTTCAAACCTACAGACCAAGCAGCAGCTCGAGAGAAGTTAGATTTATCGCAGAATGAGCATATTTTCTTGTTTGTGGGTAATTTGATTAAGCAAAAGGGACTAATGGATCTTGTTCAAGCTTATGAGAAACTTCCAAAGGATAATAAACGTCTCATTTTAATGGGAGCAACAAAAGATGTTCGTTTTAGAGAAGAATTGGAAGCTTACATTAAAGATCATAATGTAGGGAATGTAGATATCTTGGAACCTCGCGCACAACAAGAGGTTGCATTATGGATGAGTGCTGCAGATGCTTTTGTATTGCCATCTCATATTGAAGGATTTGGTCTTGTTGCGTTAGAAGCAATGAGCTGTCATACGCCTGTTGTAGGCACAAATGTAGGTGGTCTGCGTTATTTATTAAATGAAGACAGCGGTATATTAGTAGAGCCGCAAAATGTTTCATCGCTTTTTGAAGGAATGAATAAAGTGTTGACTGATGTTTCTTCTAGAGAACAGTTGATTTCAAATGGCGAGAAAAGAGCACAAGAGAATGATCAACAAACGTTAATACGGAAAGTAATCAACGTTTATTCTCCTCTTGGAGGGTAGAAAATGAGAAGAAAGAAAAACAAACAAAAGAAAGTCTTATTTATTGCTTCTGTTGGTGGACATTTAACTCAGCTCTTACAGTTAAAACCACTGTTTCAAAAATATGATTATCATATTATTACAGAACGCTCTGTTATTACAGAAGCTCTTCAAAAGGAATATAAAATGTCCTTTCTTGTATATGGGGCTCGTAACTATTTGTTTCGCTACTTATTTAAGTTCACTTATAACTGCTTCAAATCGCTGTATCTATTCTTAAGAGAAAAGCCTGATGTTATCGTAACAACAGGAGCTCATACAGCTGTTCCAATGTGCTATATCGCAAAGCTGTTCGGAAAGAAAGTTATCTTTATAGAAAGCTTCGCAAAAACAACGACTCCAACAATATCAGGACGTCTTGTTTATCCGATTGCTGACTTGTTTATCGTGCAGTGGGAAACGATGAAAGTACATTATCCAAAAGCAGTGCATGGAGGTTCAATCTATTGATTTTAGTTGTCTTAGGAACTCATGAGCTCCCTTTCACAAGGCTTCTAGAAGCTGTTGAAGAAGCAATAGAAGCAGGGTTAATTCAAGAAGAGGTTATTGTTCAAGTCGGACATACACCATTTACTTCAAAACATATGAAGCTTATCAATTTTACAAGCTATGATGAGATGGATCGCTTGTACGATGAAGCAAGAGTCATTATTACTCATGGTGGCACAGGATCAATTACATCAGGTCTTAAAAAGGGAAAGACATTAATTGCAGCTCCTCGGCTTATTAAATATGGTGAGCATAATGATGATCATCAGCTTGAGATTGTTAATCAATTTTCAAGAACAGGTCACCTTATTCCTTGGACAGATGAAGATAATTTTGAAAAGGTGCTTCAAAGGGCTGCTCACTTTACACCACAGCCTTTTTATAGTGGGAAAAATAACATCCTCTCATTAATCGAATCATTTATAGATGAGAATGTGAAGGGAAAGAACTAAGGGTATGTCAAAAAAATCGCTTTTAGCTGTAATAGGCGTTGTGGCTTTACTCAATATTCTTTCCCGTTTTTTTGGATTTTTTAGGGAAGCAGTTATCGGATATCAATTTGGAACATCAGATAAGGCTGATTCTATTGTATTAGCCTACACGATTCCAATGTTCCTTTATACTGTGTTAGGAGGAGCTATTACAACGGCTTTTATTAGCATTTATAAAAAGATGACTAAAGAAGACGAAAAGCGTCAATTTCAAGAAGTACTGTTTACTTATACATGTATTGGTATGGCTTTTTTATCTCTTTTACTTGTTGTTTTTGCAGGCCCAATTGTACAGGTTCTTTTTCCAGGCCTTTCTGCAAAAACGGAAGAGACAACTGTTTACCTATTTAGATGGATGGCTCCGTCATCTCTTTTTCTTGTGTTGTCAATGTGGCTAACAGGAATTCTAAATATTTATAATCGGTTTTTTATGCCAGCATGTTCAACATTAGCTAACAATGCTGGTTTTGTTGTACTCGTACTTATTCTGTACCCTTTCCTTGGGATTGATGCGTACAATGTAGGAGCCCTTACAGGCGCAATTGTAATGTGTATTTTGTTAGCTATTGAAATTAAAAAGTATAATATCATGACATTCCGTTTTCGCTTAAATATGAAAGACGGGGCGTATGTCCAACGGTTTTTTAGAATGATGATTCCCATTTTGTTAGGAGGAGCAACACTACAGTTTTATTTTCTAATTCAGCGTATGTTTGCTTCTGATTTAAGCGAAGGGGTCATTGCAGCTTTAAACTATGCTTCAAAGCTTGTTCAGCTACCACAAGTAGTTCTAATGACAGCTGTTACAACCGTTATTTATCCAAAACTTGCAGGTGAAGCATCTAAAGGAAATAGTGAAGGTGTCAATCTAATGTATGAAAAAGGACTAAAAGCACTTCTTTTATGCATTGGAGGGGCTACAATTTTTGTTTATGTATATGCCCATGAAATTATTGAAGCTGTATTTCAATATGGTTCTTTCACAGAAGATTCTACAATGCTTACAGCAACGCTTTTGAAATGGTTTGTTATTGGAATGTTCGCACATGGAGCAAATGTTTATGTGACGCGCTTTTTCTATGCTTTAGAGCGTCCATTCTTCCCAGTAGTAAGTGGGGTTATCGCTGTTTTTGTAATCAACGTTAGCCTTATCTATCTGTTTATGGAAAGCATGGGAGCTAGCGGTGTTGCTTTAGCAACAACCATCAGTGCATTCGTTCAATTTATTGCTCTTATTATTGTTGGAAAAGGGAAACTAGGACTTAGTATACGCAGCTCTCTATTAAGTGGTTCTATTTGGAGTTTTCTTCTGTTGCTCACAGTTGTTACAGTTCTTATAGGGTGGGGATTACCTCTTGAAAACAGCATAGGTCGTCTCATTATAGGAGGAATCCTTTTTGTCATCACTGTGTTGTTAGCTGGTGCAGTTACTAAAATCCCTGAGATTTCTTCTTTGTTCAATAAACTGAAGCGCAAAGGGATAAAATAGCCGGAGATTTTCTTCGGTTATTTTTTATGAGAAAATGTCTTCGGCAAGAATAGCTGTAAAAATGATGATCTAAGTGAGCTTTATTATGCTTCTATTATTCAGAAAAAAAAGATAGAATTTTGACAGATTAAGAGAAAAAGATTATAGTTTTGTAGAGAGAATAAATTCCTATAAAAACAGCGGTAAGATCCAAAAGTCTAATTAAAAAGGATTTTAGTTACGTTAGTTTTATAATGTCATAGAATTTTTAAATTTTTAGAGCTAAAAATCTTATTTAAGTCATAGATTCTATGTGGTATAATCCTTTTGGTAACTGAAAATCTTCATTGTTAGACCTTTTTATTGGTCAAAAATGCTCTGTAGCTACAAAGAAGTTACAAAACCTGCATAAAAAGACAAAAAAGTGTCTTGTAATACTAACCAATTGAAGATGTTAAGTATTGATTAAGAATTGATTTGGTTAAGATAAGCCTGAGGAGGGTCTACATGTTGTACTTGACCTTGTTTATCTGTTTTATCTCTTCGATTTTACTAACACCTCTTGTAAAGAAGTTAGCTTTCGTCGTAGGGGCTACAGATAAACCAAATAAACGAAAAGTTCATCAGCGCATTATGCCTCGTTTGGGAGGATTAGCAATATTCTTTAGCTTTATCATCGGCTTTTTGATTATGCAACCAGATAATAAATTTGCTTGGCCGATTGTTTTAGGAAGTATCATCATCATTATCACAGGAGTTTTAGATGATATTATTGAGCTATCTGCAAAATATAAGTTAGCAGGTCAGCTTTTAGCAGCAGCTGTTGTTGTTATTTATGGAGATGTAAAAGTTGTATCCATAAACCTCCCGTTTGATGGAATGCTCCACTTTGGGTTTCTAAGTATTCCAATCACAATTTTATGGATTGTAGGAATTACAAACGCCATAAACTTGATTGACGGACTAGATGGGCTGGCTGCAGGTGTCTCATCTATTTGTTTAATTACTGTCTCTGGTGTGGCTATTATGATGAATGATCCATTTGTTGTAACAATGGGTGTTATTACCCTTGGAAGTACATTAGGCTTTTTACTGTACAATTTCCACCCAGCTAAGATTTTTATGGGAGATACAGGAGCCTTATTTTTAGGATATATTATTTCTGTTTTATCGCTTCTTGGTTTTAAAGGAGTAACGGTAATATCTTTTATCCTTCCAATTATTGTTCTCGGTGTACCAATTTCTGATACATTTTTCGCAATTGTGCGTCGTATTGTGAAAAAACAGCCGTTATCAGCACCGGACAAATCCCACCTTCATCACTGTTTAATAAGAGTAGGCTATAGCCATCGTCAAACAGTACTCATTATTTATGCAATGAGCGCCGTTTTTGGTCTGGCAGCCATTATCTTATCAAAAGTGGATATGTGGGCCTCTGTTCTTGTTATAGGAATTTTGCTTATTACGATTGAAATTATCGTTGAAAAAATTGGTCTTGTACATCAAAGTTACCGTCCAATTTTAAATATGGTACGCGGAATGCGAAAAAACGCGTAAAGAAAAAGCACTGACTAGATAGTCAGTGCTTTTTTGTATAAAAAAGAACGCCTTTTACAAGGCGTTCTTTTAATTAGTTGCTTGAAGAGTCAATCTCCAGATGCTTCTTCAACTTTTTAGATATCTTTTCAACAGAATCGTCGTTGAGTTTGTAATAGTACGTGCCTCCAGGTTGGTAATCTTCACCTTCAAGCGTTAATGTTTCAATATCAAGCTTTGTTCCTTTTGTTGCATAATCATAAAACGAAAGCATATCATTAAAAGTCAAGTTTGTTTTCATGTTGTCACCAATTGCTTTAATTACACCTTCATATTTGTTGATTGATCCAACAGAAGAAGCTTTATTAACAATGGCTTTCATCACTTCTTGCTGACGCTGTCCTCGGTAAATATCACTATCTTGCTTACGTGTTCTTGCAAAGGCTAATGCTTCTTCACCATTTAATGTTTGAACACCTTTTTCAAGATGGATAGCATTATGCTCATCTTTTGAATTTTTCTCATACATTTCATAAGGTACGTTTACCTTTACCCCATCAAGAGAATCCACAACTTCCATGAATGCTTTGAAGTTTAATTTCACATAATAATCTACAGGAACATCAAATAGTTCTTCAACAGTTTCCATTGTAGCTTTTGAACCACCAGAGGCATGAGCATGGTTAATCTTATTTTTCTTACCTTCTTCAGGAACGTACACGTAAGAGTCACGAGGGATACTCACAAGCTTGACAGACTTTTGTTTTTTATTAAATGTAGCAAGGATAAGACCATCTGTTCTTGTGTTATTTCCATAGTTTCTCTGTTCTGTTTCATCAATTCCCATAAATAAAATAGAGATGTTGTCATCGTCTGGATCAATTGCGCCTTCTCGTAGTGGAGAATGAGCACGATCAATCTTTTCAAATGATTCATCCATTGCAGTTTTTGCTTTAGCAAATAAGTTAAATCCATAAGCGGTGGCGCTTCCGACAACAAGTAAAATAGGTAAAACAAGGAAGATGAATAGTCGTCTTCTTCGCTTGCGCTTGTTTACTTTCTTTTGAAAACGTCTGTATTGAGACATCCTTTGACTCCTTTTAACAAAATTAATAAAATTTTAAGACAGAATAGTTTAGTGTTTTTCCACATGAAAAACATTAAATAGTTTTTTAGTTTGTTTTGAGAAAATCACTCTGTTCACTCAAAGCGTTAGATTTCATTTTACAATGTTTCTTCATATTCGTAAACAAGCCTTTAGAGAACGTCTTCTTCTAGGTAGGTATTTTCTCCTTCTTCAATTACTACCTGTGCATTTGTTAATTCTGTCATCCATTCGACAAAGGACTCAATACGAGGTTCTTCAACATAAACCTCGAATTCAACGTTTTCTGCATAGTTCATATTTTTAAGCTTATAAGTAGAAGTGCGTAGTTCATTTTCAAGTTTGCCAAGCCAAGTATAGTCTACTTTTATATGCATAACTTTCATTAGGGTTCGCTTAACAATTCCTACAGCGTTAAGACCTTCTGACGTCGACTTGCTGTACGCTCTTACTAAACCGCCAGCACCTAGTTTGATACCTCCAAAGTAGCGTGTAACAACAACAGCAGTATCTTTTAAACCGCGTTTTTTTAATACTTCAAGCATTGGTACACCTGCTGTTCCACTCGGTTCACCATCATCGTTAGCTTTTTGAAACTGATCGCGCTCTCCTACAAGATAAGCAGAGCAGTTATGGGTAGCATTCCAATGCGTCTTTTTTATGTCTTGGATAAAGTTTTGTGCTTCTTCTTCTGTTTTCACGCGCTGTACATGACAGATAAAGCGTGACTTTTGGATGATAATCTCATGTTCTCCTTGTCCTTTTGCTGTATAATATTCGGTAAGCACTGAGAAAAGTCCCTCCTTTAAAATCCTAGGTTAGCCTGAAATCTATACATATTCACCAAAACTATAGTCATGTTTTATGTATTATCGTTTTATTAAATCTATGTTACATTTTGATGTTTTTAAAAAAAAATAGGGAAAGATGTGTGAAAATAGTGTCGTATTTGAACAACTTCACTATGTTCACTTTCTCATTATAATGACAAAAATTGTACTCGGCAAATTAAAAGGAACACGAAATGTCATAAGCGTAGTGGTAAGAGGGCAGGACTTTGACAGGTGCCTATTAAGTTAGTAATAATTTTACTAATAAAGAAACTCTACAACTGACGGAATCCCCATTCCGTGTTATAACGTGAAGTTCACGTTGTGAAAAGTTTAGAAGGATAGAGGCGTGTTGCCTAACTATATGAAACAATGTGACATTCGCATGTTACATTTGTCCAAAAAAGCTTGTCTTGAGGTGAAAAGATGTCGAAACAGAAATTGACAAGCCGAGTATTAGATGAAATTTTTGAACGAATTATTTATACAGTTGACAACAGCAAAGGTGAGATTCACCGTATTGCTGAAGATTCTCGCAAAGAATTCGAGCAATTGCACCAAGAACTTGAACAGTTAAAAAGAAAGGTGCTTGAAACTATTGCAGAAGGTGATCGTCTTGAAATAAACGTGCGTGCTGCAAGAGCAAGACTCTCTGATGTGAGCCGCCATTTTAAAATTTATGACGAAGTGGAAGTAAAGGAAGCCTATGAGAAAGCACACAATTTCCAAACAAAGCTTATGGTCAATCGTCAGCTTGAAAATCAGCTTAAACAAAGACGTGATGAAGTTGAAAGACGGCTTCTTACGTTAACAGAGACGATTGAACGAGCTGAACATCTTGTGTCGCAAATCTCAGTAATTTTATCGTACTTAACAGACGATCTCCAACAAGTTGGAGAGATTGTTGAGGATGCCATTCAAAAAGAGTATTTTGGTTTCCGAATTATTGAGGCTCAAGAAGAAGAGAGGAAACGTTTGTCCCGCGAAATTCACGACGGTCCTGCTCAAATGCTTGCTAACGTTATGATGCGTTCAGAACTAATCGAGCGAGTCTATCGTGAAAGAAGCCCTGATGAGGCAATGAAGGAAATTAGAGACTTACGGAAGATGGTTCGCTCAGCTCTCTATGAAGTAAGGCGAATTATTTATGATTTAAGACCGATGGCACTAGATGATTTAGGGCTCATTCCCACTTTAAGAAAATATATTAGTACTGTTGAAGATTACAATGATGGTAAACCACAGATTTCATTCACGTCACTTGGATCTGATAAAAGGATGCCGCCAAAACTTGAGGTTGCTTTATTCCGTCTCGCTCAAGAATCGATTACAAATGCTATTAAACACGCCGATGCAAACTATGTGACTGTCAAAATTGAAGTGTGTGATAGCCAAGTCGCTCTTATTGTAAAAGACGATGGAAAAGGCTTTGAAGTAGCAGAGAAAAAAGAGCAATCATTCGGGATTATGGGGATGAAGGAACGAGTGGAAATTTTAGATGGAAAACTAGAAATCAATTCAGCTATTGGCAAAGGTACAAAAGTGATGATTATTGTTCCTCAGTCTCAGCTGTTCCAATCATAAAACGTAGGCACATAGATTTTAGGAGGTAAGAAGATATGGAAACGAAAATAGTAATTATAGATGACCATCAATTGTTCCGTGAAGGGGTAAAACGAATTTTAGACTTTGAGCAAGACTTTGAGGTTGTGGCAGAAGGCGATGATGGAGAAGAAGCTGTAAAGCTTGTTGAAGAGTATAATCCAGATGTTGTGATTATGGACATTAATATGCCTGGATTGAACGGTGTTGAAGCAACAAAACAGCTAATTGAAGAATATCCAGATACAAAAGTTATCATTTTATCTATTCATGATGATGAAACATATGTAACACATGCTTTGCAAACAGGTGCTCTTGGATATCTATTAAAAGAGATGGATGCAGATGCTCTTGTACAAGCTGTGCGCGTTGTAGCAGAAGGTGGTTCATATCTTCATCCAAAAGTAACAAACAGCCTTGTGAATGAGTATCGTCGTCTAGCTTCACAAGCTCAAAATGAACGTAAATATGCGGCAAGAGAAATTGAAATTCGCCGTCCGCTTCATCTTTTAACTCGTCGTGAGTGTGAAGTATTACAGCTTTTAGCTGATGGTAAAAGCAACCGAGGAATTGGTGAAACATTATATATTAGTGAAAAAACAGTTAAGAACCATGTAAGTAATATTCTACAAAAAATGAATGTTAATGATCGAACTCAAGCTGTTGTTGTAGCTATTAAAAATGGTTGGGTAAGCGTTTTGTAAAGGAAGAATAGTTAAAAGGGTGAGGCAAATTGTCTCACCTTTTCTTTCACATGGAGTAAAAATACATAATAATGGGTATTCTTTCTTTAGAAAGATTTTATACATAGGAAAAATCTGAGGAGGAGCATGAGTGAAAACGGCAATTATTGTTGATAGTACAGCATATATTCCAAAATCATTGAGAGAAGAAAAGAACATATATAGTATTCCATTAAGCATTATCTTCGATGACAAGCAATATAGAGAAGAAGAGAATATAACTGCAGAAGAGTTTTACGAGAAAGTAAAACAAGAAAAAATTTTTCCTACAACATCACAGCCACCAATTGGTGAGATTGTAGAGTTATTGAAAGAAATAGCGGTTAATTATGATGAAGCAGTATTTATTACGCTCTCAAGTGGTATTAGCGGTACTTATCAAACCGTTCAGTCTGCAGGGAGAATGGTAGAAGGACTGACTGTTTATCCGTATGATTCAGAAATAAGCTGCATGGTAGAAGGGTTTTATGCTCTAGAAGGAGCAGATATGGCTGCTCGTGGTAAAAGTGCAACGGAAATTGTTAAACGTTTCGATGAAATGAAACCGTTCATTAGGGCTTACTTTATTGTGGACGACTTATCACACCTTCAAAGAGGAGGGAGATTGAGTGCTGCACAAGCTCTAATTGGCAGTGTTCTTCAAGTCAAGCCAATCCTTCATTTTGAAGATACAAAAATTGTTCCATTTGAAAAAATTCGCACAAGAAAAAAAGCTTTAAAACGAGTGTTAGAACTTTTTCATGAAGATGCTTTTCAAGGGGTGCCAATTGAAGCAACAGTTATTCACGCTAATCGTCCTCAAGAGGCAGAAGAACTGTGTAAAGAGATTGAAAATAAATATCCTAATGTAAATGTTAATATTTCTTATTTCGGGCCTGTAATAGGTACACATTTAGGCGAAGGCGCTTTAGGGCTTGGATGGTACCGTAAATAAAGAGAACGAGTTTTTATGCTCGTTCTTTTTTTATTTTCCCTATGAAGACGTTGATAACAAGTTAGGAAAAGTTGATATAGTAAAAAGAAAAGGGGTGTTTTATGCTTTTTACTGTTGAAGATAATAAGCTTGTCTTCTCTCCACAAGAGGGTCAACCGATTTCCTATCAATCTACCTACACTTTTTATCCCATAAATGATACCTACCCTTTTTCAAAGAAGCTTCAGGAAGAGTTGTCACAACAAAAGTTGCTTCTTACCGAACTTTCAGTTCCATTTGACACACTTTATGCGCACTATAGAGAAGGATATGTTCAGATTATAAAAGGAATTAATAAAAAAAATGATAGATATCAATGTAATCGTTGTGGAAATACTGTCTTACAAAAGTTTGGAGCATTTCCTTGTTATACCTGTAAAGAGATGTGCTTCTATTGTCGTGTTTGCATTGGAATGGGGAGAATCAGCATGTGCACACCACTTTTTGTTTGGAGTGGCCCTATCTATAAGAAAAAGGAACGTTCAGCTTTCTTAACATGGAACGGTAAACTGTCCGAGATGCAGCAAAAAGGAGCAGAGGCCATTAAAGAGACAATACGAAGAAAAGGAGAACTCTTAGTTTGGGCCGTTTGCGGAGCAGGGAAAACAGAAATGCTTTTTGAAGGAATTAATTATGCTCTCTCACAAGGGGAGAATGTTCTTATTGCTACACCGAGAGCAGATGTTGTACGTGAATTAAAACCTCGTATAGCGCAAGCATTTCCTTACTCTTCTGTTATCGCTTTATATGGAGGCAGCGAAGACAAAGGAAAAAGTGGAACTATTACGATTTCTACAACTCATCAAATGCTTCGTTATGAAAAAGCATTTGATGTAGTAATTGTAGACGAGGTAGACGCTTTTCCATTCTCATATGACAAAATGCTCCAACAAGCGGTAGAAAATGTGAAAAAACAGAGTTGTGCAACAATCCTCCTCACTGCAACACCGAATCATCAGTGGCAGCGGGAAATAAGGAGAGGAAGGAGAGATGCCTTTGTTCTACCTGCGCGCTATCATCGAAGAGAGATACCTGTACCGCATATGGTTTGGTGTGGAAACTGGAAAAAACAGCTCTTAAAAAACGAGCTTCCATGGAATCTTAAAAGATGGTTGAAGGAAAGAAGAGAAAAACAAGTCTTTTTGTTTGTGCCATCGATTGAAGTAATTCCTAAAATTGTGGAAATTATAAAAAAAGAAGAAAAGCGAACAGAAGGAGTTCATGCAGAAGATCATGATCGGGAGAAAAAGGTGCTACGGTTCCGAAATGGGGAAACACGTATTTTAGTAACAACTACTATTCTAGAAAGGGGAGTAACAGTCCCTAATACAGATGTGGCTGTTTTAGGAGCGGAGGAGGATATTTTTACAGAAAGTGCGCTCGTGCAAATTGGAGGAAGAGTGGGGAGAAGTGCTAATTATCCGAATGGTGATGTTACCTTTTTCCACTTCGGCCGCACTCGAGAGATGGTTAGGGCAAGAAAACAGATTGTTTCTCTAAACGAGAAAGCGCGTAAGATGGGGCTTGTTGAATGAATGCCTGTCTATATTGTGAAGGAGTCCATACGTCCCAGTTTACATTCTCTCAATTTTTGAGAGGGGTGGAGAACGGCCTTTGTGAGCTTTGTCTTAAGAAGTGCTTATTTATTAAAGAACCATATTGTTTGTTATGCGGACGTAGCCTTCTTCGTCTTTCTTCACAGTTTATTGATCATGATATTTGTAAGGATTGTGCTATCTGGAAAACTTCTTCATATGAGGGAATGATGACAAAGAATCGCTCTTTACTTCACTATAATGATTTTATGAAAGAATGGATGAAACGTTTTAAGTTCCAAGGAGACTATGCGCTTTTGCCATCTTTTAAAAAGGAGTGGCGTTCCCTTTTCTACCAACACTTTAAGACTTGCTCCTTTATCATTCCTATCCCTCTCTCAGAAGAACGCCATTTTGAAAGAGGGTTCAATCAATCTGAAGCTTTAGCTTCTCTTTTACCTCGACAGATCGTCTCGCCCCTTTCCCGCATTCATACAGAAAAACAGTCCAAAAAGAATAAACAAGAGCGTCTACAAGAAGAGCTTTTTAGCTTCTCTTTCTCCCGGAAACTTAATAATGAAGAGGTTCTTCTCATTGACGATATTTATACAACAGGAGCAACTCTTTATAAAGCAAGTAAGGTATTAAAACAAAACGGAGCGGGTCTTATTTCAGCAATGACATTAGCAAGAAGCTAAGATAAACAATTGTAAGAACTATCCGATAAGAAAGGTAATGGGGCGCGACTGCCTTTTTAGGAGAAGAGCGGAATGAAGGAGCGAAAGGGTAAGAATGTCACTACTATTAAACTGTCCAACGTGTGGAAGTTTGTTTATTCAGAATAGCTTTATTAGTGTTTGTAACGATTGCTATAAGGAAGAGATTGCTCACTATGAAAGAATAGGAGAGTTTATCCGTAATAGAAACAATCGATTCTTAACGCTTGAAGAGATAACAGAAGCTACTGGGGTGCCTATACCGCTATTCTATAAGTTTGTTCGTAAAGGATGGCTTCAGCTTTCATACTTACCAAATGTATATTACCAATGCGAAGTTTGTCATCAAAAAACGCGTGAGGGAAGGATATGTAATTCTTGTCGCTATGATTTTAGAAAAGATTTAGAGATTTACGAACGAGAACAAACTTTGAAAAAGGGATAAAGTCCTAGTTCTTTTGTCGCTAAAAGACCAAATAAAATGTAGAAAAAAGAAGAAAAATATGTTATTATTACTATTTTTATCATTTGTCTTAAATTCCTTTAAATCCTCTGTTTTTTTACCGATAATAAAAGAAAGATAAGATATAGCGGTAATTATTTTGTGAGGTGAGGAAAATGAAGATTAATCCTTTTCATTCATCAGGAATGAATCCATATCAAAACCAAACTGAAAAACAGAGACAGGTGGAAAGAACTTCTGTTACAAGACGTGATGAAGTTCAGATATCAACTCAGGCAAAAGAACTTCAGAAAACAAATAATTTTCAAAGCGAACGGGCAGAGAAGATTGAACAATTAAAGAACCAGGTCAAGAATGGAACGTATAAGGTTGATGCGCATAAAGTAGCGTCTTCACTTGTTGACTATTATAAGAAACTTTCAAAAGGTGAATAAGTAATGAACATAGACCGGTTAGAGGCATTATTAGAAAAGCTTTTGTCACTTCATAAAAGTTTATTACATTTAGCTCAACAAAAAACAGAATGCTTGAAGGAAGAGAACGAAACAATGCTCTCAAAGCTAATGAATGAGGAGCAGTCTCATATAAAAGCTATAACAAAACTAGAAGAAGCTCGCCAGCGAGAAGTGTTATTAATATGGGAAGCACCCCTTACACTAGGTGAGATTATCGAGAAAATTTCGCTTTCTCAAAGAGCCAAATATGAGGTACTGAAGGAAGAGTTGAGTACTTGTCTTTTAGCATTAAAAGAGCGAAATGAACTAAACCAGCAGCTTCTGTATCATTCCCTACAAGTTGTGAATATGACTTTAGATATGTTCGGGAAGCAGCCTAAAAACTTGAATTATCATAGTTCGCAGAAAGAGCGTCCTTCAGCTCCTAGTCGTTCTATGTTTGATAGTAAAGCATAAAAGAAACGGAGGAAAGACTGATGCGTTCTACATTTCAAGGACTGGAAACATCACTGAGGGCTCTTCATGCTCAGCAAGCAGCACTTCAAACAACTGGACAGAATGTTGCGAATGCCAATACAGCTGGCTATACAAGGCAACGAGCAAATTTGCAAGCGACTTCCCCATATCCTTCTGGTGGAATGAACTCGCCGCAAATAGCAGGAACAATAGGAACAGGCGTAGAAGCAAGCTCAATTGAGCGAATACGTGATCAGTATCTTGATGCTCAATATCGCAGCGGAGAGGCACAAGTTGGTTATGCTGACATGGAAAGTAGTATCCTTAAGACTGTTGAAGCAATTATGAATGATCAAGAAGGTACAGGACTTTCCGGAGCGATGGATGAGTTTTGGAGCTCTCTTCAAGATCTTAGTATCAACCCAAATGATGAAGGAATTAAAACAGTTGTCCGTGAAAAAGCCGTTTCTTTAACAGATACATTCCATTATTTAAATAGTGCACTAACAACTGCACAAAAGGACCTTCAAGCAGTAGTAGATGGAGCAAAAGATGATATTAACTCTATTGCAGCTCAGATTGCAGACTTAAATCAGAAAATTGGTGAACTTGAGCCATCTGGTTACTTGCCAAATGATCTTTATGATCAACGTGATTTGCTTGTTGATAAGCTTTCAAGTTATATGGATATTAAAGTTGAGTGCACTTCATCAGGCAGCGGAGCTAACAGAGCCGCTGCAGGTATTTATACGATTAAGGTAGCTGGCAACAGTGAAGCACTCGTACAAGGGAATATAGCGAACAAGGTTGAGACAGTTTCTAATGGAAGTGAGCTAGAAATCCAGGTTAATGGTACAACTGTGTCTCCAACAGGAAGTTTTCAAAGTTTAATTCATAACTTTGGCACAGACCAAAGTATCTATAAAACAACGATTGATCAGCTTGATCAGCTTGCACTAACTCTTGCAACAGAATTTAATAATATCCATGGAAATGGCTACAAGCAAGATGGAGAAAAAGGGAGCGACTTTTTTATGTTTTCATCAGAAAATGCTTCAAGTACAATCACACTTTCAGATGACATTATGAAGAGTACGGATAATATAGCAGTTGGAGCTGACGGAAATAAGAAAAGTGATGGAGGAAATGCAGCTAAACTTGCTGAACTTTTAAATCCTAATGTTGGAAATGGAACAATTAGGTCTGCCTATAGTGAAATAATTGGGGAAATTGGTGTAAAAGTCCAGAATGCTAATAGACTAAAAGAAAATAGTGAAAATGTCAGAGATCTTCTTTCAACAAAGCGAGACAGTGTTAGCTCGGTTTCTTTGGATGAGGAAATGACAAATATGATTAAGTTTCAACATGCATATAATGCAGCAGCAAGGAGCATGACAGTCATGGATGAGATGCTTGACCGAATCATTAACAATATGGGCGTTGTTGGCCGCTAGTGGAGGGGAAATGATGAGAGTAACACAGTCCATGATTTCTCAACATACGTTGCGTAATATGAGCAGCAGCTATGAGAAACTAATGAATTTACAAGAACAAGCAACAAGTGGTAAGAAGTTGAACCGTCCATCTGATGATCCAATTAGTGCTGTTAAAAGCTTAAACTACCGAACAAATTTAAACGAGAATAACCAATATAAAGAGAATTTCACAGAAGCCTACAAGTGGCTTGATAACAGCGATGGTTCTCTGGAAGAAGCAAATAAAGTAATGCAACGAATTCGAGAACTTACAGTGAGTGCTTCAAATGGAACAAAACTTGAAGATGAGCGAGAAGCTATTAGACTCGAAGTGAGCGGACTAAAAGAACATCTTGTTTCAATTGCAAATAAAAACATTGAAGGGAAGTTTCTTTTTAATGGAATAAATACTGGACAAGCGCCAGTAGACAACAAGAGTGGAACAATTGTTGTAGGAGCTAGTGAGAAACCAATATCAATTGAACTTTCTAAAGGTCTTTCGATTGATGTTAGTACTGATGGAACGGACGTTTTTAGTCAAGCTTTCTTTGATAATCTCACAAAGCTTGAACAAAGTTTAGCAGAAGGTTCATCAGGAGAGGAAATTGGTGATCAGCTTTCTGCAATGGATGAAAATATTAACGCTATTATAAGTGCTAGAACTCTCATCGGAGCTCGTACAAATCGTCTAGAAATTATGGAAGCACGTTTAAACGAGCAAGGAGAACTTCTTGAAAAGAAACTTTCAGATGTAGAAGATATAGATTTTGAAAAAGCAATTATGGACCTACAAATGCAGGAGACTGTTCAGCGGGCAGCATTAGCTGTGGGAGCTAAAATTATGCAGCCGAGTTTAGTAGATTTTCTAGCATAATAGACAGCAAAAAGCTCGGCATTTGCCGAGCTCTCTGTTTAAAAAGGTTAAAAATAACAATACTATAAAGTGGTGAAAAGATGAAAATAGCAACGAAATATCATGGGGAAATAGAAGTGAATCGTGAAGAGGTGATTACTTTTTCGAAAGGTATTCCTGGTTTCTTGGAAGAAGAGAAATTTACTCTTTTACCTCTCAATGATGAGGACATCTTCTTTTTACTTCAGTCTTTAAAAACACCAGATTTAGCTTTTGTGATTACAGACCCGTTTGCTTTTTATAAAGAATATGACTTCAACCTAGCTTCCCACTATATGACAGAACTCGATATTACCTCAGAGAAAAATGTAATGGTCTATGCTTTTGTAACAATGATGGACCCATTTTTAGAGTCTACTATTAATTTACAAGCACCGCTTATTTTAAATCGTGAACAAAAAAGAGGAAGACAAATTATTTTAACAGACACGGATTATAAAACTAAACATCCACTCTTTCAGAAGAGGATGAAGCAGGGGGAATCTTTTTGCTTGTCTTAACACGGAAAGTTGGCGAAAGTATTCGAATTGGGGAAGATATTGAACTGAAAATTGTAGATATTGATGGAGAACAAATTAAGCTAGGAATCAATGCGCCCAAACATATTGAAGTTCATAGGCAAGAAGTGTACGAAGCAATCCAAACGGAAAATGAGCAAGCTGCAAGTCTTAAAGAAAATCTTATAAATATATTTAAGAATATGAACACACCTTAAGAGAGTCCTCCTAAAGGGCTTTTTTAATAAAACAAGGCGACGTTCCTATATCATCCTAAACCTCTTTTTGTTAGTATTTTTGTAAAGGAGGAACGCAATGTCTTATGGAAATTACGAACGAAATCTATCACTTTTCGTTATAGGTTTATTTTTTGCTTTCTTAACCGTTTTGTTTCCCCTTCTTGCGCTTATAACGTCGAGGGAACTTTTTTTAGACTTGATGGGTGCGACACTAGGAATTTCTTTTATCATTTGGGGGTTACATAAATTGAAAAGTTCAAAGGGAAAAGGACTTAGACGCATTTTAATTGGAGGAGCTATTTTTATCTTTCTTATGATTAAGCTGTTATCCTGAATGTTTGCAATAAAAAAAGTATTATGATAATAATAGAGAAGTAAGGCTACTAGGGGTGCTGTAAAAAGCTGAGAGAGACAAGTGTCTTAACCCTTACACCTGATCTAGGTAATGCTAGCGAAGGGAAGTGGTTGGCGAATTGTTTTATTTAGCATTCGTACATAATCACACCCTTTCACATCGTGAAGGGGTTTTTTCGTTTCCTTCGCTCTAATAAGGAGTGAAAGTATGGAACATATAGAAAAGATTTTAGGAGAAGTAGAGTTGAGGAAAGAAGAGCTAATCTCACTTATTGAGAAACTCGTAAAATTTAAAACACCTGCCCCTCCTGCCCGTAATACAAAGGAAGCACAAGAATTTGTGGCAAAAAAGCTTAAACAAAATAAATTCACAGTTGAAATGTGGGATGTTTATGAAAACGATCCAAATGTTGTGGGAGTTAAAAAGGGGAAGAATAGTGAGGAGTATAACAGCTTAATTATTAACGGCCATATAGATGTGGCTCAAGTGGATGAAAACGAGCAGTGGGAACGTGATCCATTCCTTCCTTTTGTACGAGATGGATATCTCTTCGGCAGGGGAACTTCCGATATGAAAGGTGGATTAGGTTGTGCTCTTTTTGCATTAGAATTGTTAGAAAATCATGGAGTAGAACTTCCCGGTGATGTAATTTTTCAATCTGTGATTGGGGAGGAAGTGGGAGAAGCAGGAACGAAACAGTGCTGTGAAAGAGGGTATAGTGCTGATTTTGCGCTTGTTGTGGATACAAGTGAAATGGTTATTCGTGGTCAGGGCGGTGTAATTACAGGATGGATTACGGTAAAAAGTGATCAAACGTTTCATGATGGAGCACGACGACATATGATTGCAGCGGGAGGGGAAGCGGTTGGAGCGAGTGCAATTGAGAAAATGATGAAAATTATTAACTGGCTCAATGAACTCGAAAGACATTGGATGGTCATAAAAACTTATGATGGTTTTCTCCCTGGAACAACAACAATTAATCCTGCTGTTATTGAAGGAGGAAGACACCCTGCTTTTGTAGCTGATGAGTGTCGTCTGTGGATTACAGTGCATTTCTATCCAAATGAAACTTACGAGAGTGTAACAAAAGAAATTGAAGATTATATTTTAAGAATGTCTCATGGTGACCTATGGTTAAGGGATCATCCTCCAAGCTTTAAGTGGGGGGGAGCATCGATGATCGAGGAAAGAGGAGAAATATTTCCTGCACTTGAAATTGATGAAACTTATGATGGAGTGAAAATGCTTCAGCATGTCCACAAAGAGATTTTGAAAAAACAAGTTGAAATAGAAATGTCTACCTCTGTCACAGACGGAGGATGGTTAGGGGAAGCAGGAATCCCAACCGTTATTTATGGACCGGGGGAAACAAAGTATGCACATGCCATAAATGAACGAGTATCAATTGAGAGTTTAGTAGATTTCACAAAAGTATTAATTGAATTTATTTATAACTGGTGTCATACCAAAAGGGGGGGAATAAATGACATTTTGTGAAGAACTTTATGCAAAAGCCAAACACATTTGGGACGCAAATCATAAGCATCCATTTGTTCAAGGAATTGGTCATGGCACTCTTCCAAAAGAAAGTTTTCGTCATTATATGATTCAGGACTATCTCTATCTCATTGACTACGCAAAACTTTTTGCACTTGGAAGTGTAAAAGCGACTGATGTTGAAACAATGGGTAAATTTGGAGAAATATTACATTCTACGTTGAATGTCGAAATGGATCTTCATCGACAATATGCGAAAAAATTTGCTATTTCAGAGGAAGAGCTTGAAAAGGCTCAGCCTGCTTCCTCAACACTTGCCTACACGCATTATATGCTGCAAGTTGCTCAAAATGGTACACTTGCCGAACTTGTAGCAGCCCTTCTTCCTTGCATGTGGAGCTATAGCGAAATTGGAAAGGAATTAGCTGAAATTCCAGGAGCTCTTGAACATGAGTTTTACGGAGAATGGGTAGAGATGTACAGTTCAAATGAATTTGGTGAACTTTCAAATTGGTTAAAAGACTTAATGAACAAATTAGCAATAGGAAAATCAAAGGAAGAAAGAAAGAAACTAGAGGAGATTTTTCTAAATACAAGTCGATTTGAATTTCTTTTTTGGGATATGGCTTATCGCGGAGAAACGTGGCCTGAAGATATTCAATAAAAAAAGCACCGTTCATTGAACGGTGCTAAACTTTGGCGTGAGCGAAATATATTATTAAGAGTAAATAGCGTTAATAATCTACTATCTCTACAATTCGTTTCAAAATTACATTTTTACATTTTTAAAAGTTTCAATTGATGGAACTCCATAAGGGTAATGTAAAGTTTATACCTTTAAAGGGGCCCATGTCCTAAAATTAAACAGCCGCCTTTTCAACGATGAATTCGTCATTATAATAAATAACTTGAGAGAGAATCTTGCAAGAGCAGTTCTCTAACTTTCCTAGCGCTTCCTTTGCCTCATGTTCATCGTCAAACTCGTACATTTTTACGTCTTGGTCTGCATAAACAGTAATTACCCACACGTTTTGTTTTCCTCCCTTTTTTGAATTTAAAAGATAAATTGTTTACCTTTTGATGCTATCATACGCCCTTTAGTAATTAATGTAAACCATAAAAACAATCTTTCTATAAAAGTTCATAAATTCATTTTGGTCATTATATTTATAGTAAAAAGAATGTCAAAGAGAGTCACGATGAATGTAAAGAAAGTTCTCATTACAAAGAAGTTTAAATAGAATTAAAGTTGAAGAAAAAGACAACTTTCAATTTTACTATAGGTTTAATTTCTATGTGCTCAATGATGTTTTTAAATTTTCCTTCTGGGTATACTTTAACTAAGCAACGAAAACAATCTTGATAAAGGAGGAGATAAGACATGTCGTGGTTATGGACAATTATCGTTGGTGGCATTATCGGTTGGCTTGCAGGAATTTTAACAGGTCGTGATGTCCCAGGTGGAATTATTGGAAATATTATTGCTGGTTTTATCGGAGCCTGGTTGGGTTCACTTATTTTTGGTAGCTTTGGCCCGACTGTTGGCGGTTTTGCCCTTATCCCTGCAATTATCGGCGCCGTCATCTTAGTTCTAATTGTTAGCTTTGTTATGAGAAAGATGCGACACGCATCATAATAAAAAAGAGTTTCCCTTTAAGGGAAACTCTTTTTTATTTATATATTTAATAGTGAGCCATCTAAAGCCTTAATGTAGCGCTCGGCTGATCGTTGTACAGCTCTATTGGCATCTTCCTTTACACTACGGTGGAAAGCATTGTAAAGTCGATCGAAATGTAAAGGCTTTAATTGTTCTACCATTTCACTCACTTTAGAAGCTGGGAGAGGGATTAGATTTGGATAACTATACATAAAGCTAACCCAGCGTTGATCTGCTACAACTTGAACAATATCCCCTGTAAGTAAGACACCATCTTCATTTTTCCAATGCAGTACAGCGCCTCCTTTAAAATGTCCTCCTAAGCGATAAAGCGTAATATCCTGACTAATCTTTAACATCGAACCTTCCCAAAAAACGATATGCTCGCTATCCCTCATAACCCACTGTTTGTCATCACGATGAATATAAAGGGGAACATTAAACGCCTCTGCCCACTCTACTTGAGTTGAATAATAATGAGGATGGGACAAGGCAATAGCATGAATTCCTCCTAGGCTCTTAACATGATCTATAGTTTCTTCATCAAGATAGGAAATACAGTCCCACAAAATATTCACTTCTTTTCCTTGAAGAAGATAAGCGGTTTGGCCAATGGCAAATGTGGGACTTGTTTTAATACTATAAAGGCCTTCTTCAGCTTGAGAGAAGATATTTCGGTATGAAGAGTCCTTTAGCTTTTCAAGTGTTGTCCATGATTGTCCATTAGGATTCACATACTGTCTTTCATCATTGCAGATTATACACTTTTTAGGTTGTTGAATATTGTCATATTGAACACCACATGTCGTACATATATATAACATAATGTGAATAACCTCCTTTTTTATTTATACTTTTATATTACATGAAGAGGAAGGGACAATTAAGAATAAAAAGGTAGAAAAGTAAAATTTACGTATATATAAGTCCCTTGCTTATTTTCGGTTCTTATTACATATTTCAAATTAGAATGGTTTTTTTGATGAACATCTTAGTACACGAAAAACAAAATATCTTTTAGAATGAAAGACGTTCCAAAACAAAGCATTTTATGAATCAGAAATTAATTGAAAAAATCATAAAAGTATTAATTTGTAGTTGAAAAAATAGGTTTTATCAAGAACTTTTTTACTAAATAAAGAATTATTGGGAATGATAAAATGAGGTAGAAAGGGAAAAGAAGCGAGCTTGTTTTAGTACAAGAGAGGTTCTTTTTCAGTAACTCTAAAAAAATATATGAAACATACTGGTTCTTTGGTCCTTTTGTTTGTTAGATTTAAAGCGCTTTCTTTTAAAAAAGGGAAAATAAAACTAAAATTATATATTGAAATACCGAATTTATACGTATATAATACGTTAATAGTTCTTAAAATTGTGTTCGATTATAATTTTCGGAAAATTTTAATTGTTTTCTACAATAGTTAATTTTAATTCTCACGGAGGTTTTGAATATGTCAACTAGAGTACCGACTTCCTTTGTTGTTGTTATCGGTCTTATGCTTTTTGCTCTCTTCTTTGGAGCAGGAAATTTAATATTCCCAGCCATGTTAGGTCAAACAGCGGGAGAACACATTTGGTCTGCAAATGCTGGATTCCTTGTAACAGGCGTCGGTTTGCCGTTACTTGGTGTACTTGCTCTTGGCTTTTCTGGTAAGGATGATTTGCAGTCACTAGCAAGTCGCGTAAACCCTGTTTTTGGACTTGTTTTTACGGTTGTTCTTTATTTAGCAATTGGGCCTCTATTTGCAATGCCAAGAGCAGGAACAGTGTCATATGAGATTGGAGTTCATCCATTTGTACTTCAATATTTAGGTGAAGATGCAGGGTTCTGGCCACTTCTTGTTTTTACGATTATTTTCTTTAGCATTGCGTGCTTTTTTTCACTAAATCCTGCGAAAATTGTCGATTTAGTGGGAAAAATATTGACTCCACTGAAGTTAACCTTTATTGGAATTTTGGTTCTTGTAGCTTTTATTAATCCTATTGGACCTTTCCAAGCGCCGCGTCCTGAATATATGACACATGCTTTTTCTAAAGGATTCCAAGAAGGGTACTTAACAATGGATACGTTAGCATCTTTTGTATTTGGGATCATTATTATTAACGCAATTAAACAAAAGGGAGCTAAAACAAAAGGGGAAATCATGAAAATTTGCGTGCAGGCAACTGTTATTGCAGCCGTGATTTTAGCCGTAATTTATACTGCGCTTTCTTATATGGGGGCATCAAGTGTTTCAGAGCTTGGTCATTTAGATAACGGTGGAACAGTTTTAGCACGTGTTTCAGATTACTATTTCGGTTCGTATGGAGCTATTCTTTTAGGACTTATGATTACTGTAGCTTGCTTAACAACAAGCGTTGGCTTAATTACAGCTTGTTCAGCTTTCTTCCATAAGTTATTTCCGTCTGTTTCATATAAAGCTATTGCAATTACTTTATCGGTATTTAGTGCAGTTATTGCTAATATTGGTCTTACTCAGCTTATTGCTATTTCAGTTCCAGTATTAACGATTATTTATCCACTAGCTATTGTGCTTATTTTCTTAACATTTTTACATCCTTTATTCAAAGGGAGAACAGAAATTTATCAAGGTAGTTTAATTTTAACATTTATTGTTAGTCTTTTTGATGGGCTAGGAGATGCGGGTGTTCATATTACATTTATCGACAATCTTTTCGGAAGTATTTTACCGTTATACTCAATTGGTTTAGGATGGATTGTTCCAGCAATTGTTGGAGGGATAATTGGATATATTGTAAGCCTGCTTGTATCTAAAAGTTACTATAAAGAAGAGACAAGCAATTAAGGTTCAGTAAGAGAGCAGCTAGAACATTTTCTAGTTGCTTTTTTTATGGAGAAAAAAGCCTTTTTGTTATGTGAATTGATTAGTGACAAATGTTTATTTTACCTATATTATGGTAAATAAGAGTGGGGCTTAAGACTTATTATTGAAAATGGGATGAAGTTTAATTACAGAAAATATATAATGGAAAAGGAGTCTTTTTGAGACCTCTTTTTTGTTGATATAGTTTGTAGAAGAAGGGTAAAAGGTATACATAATTGTCAGTCAGAATATATTTAAAAATCACATCAGACCTTATCTCCGTTCCTTAAAATAACGTACGCTAAAATAAAAATGCTTTTTTATTACACTAATGTGAACAATTTTTGTACACAACAGGGAGAAACAGAAAGGGTTACTGGAGGAATTTATATTGAGCAACAAAACGCATCATCGATATGTCTATGGACTAGATGGACTTCGAGCGTTTGCCGTGTTATCAGTTATTGCTTATCATCTGAATTTTAGTTGGGTCAAGGGAGGATTTCTCGGAGTTGATGTTTTCTTCGTGCTGTCCGGGTACTTGATCACTTCTATTATTTTACCTTCACATGGAAGCAGACTAACATTCGATTTTCGGGACTTTTGGATAAGACGAATTCGCCGATTACTTCCTGCAGCATATGTAATGATTATTGCAACCGTTGTATGGGTTGTCTTATTTAAGGAAGAACTGTTAGCAACTGTACGCGGAGATGCTGTATCATCTTTATTTTATACGAGCAACTGGTGGTTTATTTTCCATAAGCTTTCATACTTTGATAGCTTTGGATCTCCTTCACCATTAAAGAATTTATGGTCTTTAGCGATTGAAGAACAATTTTATTTACTATGGCCAATATTGTTAGCGGTTGGCTTCTATATTTTTAAAAGAAGAAGTGTAGTATCATGTGTTGTTCTCATTGGGATTCTGATTTCAGCAATGTCAATGGGAATGCTTTACGAACCAGGCATGGATCCTAGTCGTGTTTACTATGGTACAGATACACGTTCATTTGAGCTTTTGGTTGGCTGTTGGCTAGCGCTTGTTTGGCCATTAAAAAGGCTCTCAAAAAAAGAACTTCCTGTGAAAGTGAGAAAAATATTTAACGGAGTAAGTATTGTTTCTTTCCTTATTATTATACTGTGCTTCTTCTTTGTTAGTGAATATCAAACGTTTGTATATCAAGGTGGAATGCTACTGTTTTGTTTAAATACGGCCATTCTTGTTGCATGTATTTGCCATCCAAGCAACCTTCTTGGTAAATTGCTATCTTGGAAGCCATTAAGATGGATTGGCTCACGTTCATATGGAATCTATCTCTGGCATTATCCAGTTATTGTACTTACAACACCCGTAGAAGAGATTGGTACACAAAATTATTGGCGTATTGCTTTGCAGCTATTCGTAACTTTTGTTATAGCAGAGTGGTCATATCGAATGATTGAGATGCCGATTCGTAAAAACGGGTTTAGACAATTTTTCAAACGCTATATTCCAACAACAACACTAACATGGAAAAAGCTTTCTATTACTCGCAAACTATCAACAGTAGCTATTTTTCTCATTGTACTTGTATTTACAGCTGGTGTAACGGGTCTAGCTAAGGGAGAAGTAAGACATGAATCTTCAGAGAAAACGAGCGTTAAGGTTTCTCCAAATCACAATGAAGAGGAACACGCTGTAAAAGAGAAAGAAGAATCTCAGCAATCAAAAGACACAGATTCAAAAGAGGAGTCATCAGAATCCTCCAAGGCGGATGAACAAGAGAAGTCATCCAATCCCCCTGAGAAGATATTTGCAATTGGAGACTCCGTTATGCTTGATATTGCAGGGAATCTCCATGAAAACTACCCAAATATTACAATTGATGGGAAGGTTGGAAGACAGCTTTATGAGGCAATTGAAATAGCTCCTTCATATGCATCCTTTAATAATAAAGATGCCGTTGTTGTTATTGAGCTTGGAACAAATGGATATTTTACAGATGAACAGATTGATAAATTACTATCATATTTCGATGAAGCAAACGTTTATCTTGTAAATACGCGCGTTCCACGTTCGTGGGAAAATCAAGTTAATGAAACCCTAGCTAAAAAAGCCAAGGAGTATAAGAACGTAAAATTAATCAATTGGCATAAAGAATCCTTAGAGCACCCTGAATATTTTGGAGGAGATGGAGTTCATCTTACCAAAAAAGGATCAAAGGCATTAACTGAACTTATTCAGGATGCTGTGAATGAATGAAAACCAAGGCCATAAGAGTGGTCTTGGTTTTTTGTTTTTTGGGAAAATGCGGATTATAATTCAAACTAACTTCCTATTAAAAAGAAAAAAGAAAAGCCGATATAAATAAAAATACCTAGGCGGTGAGAAGATGACTGGAATGAGGATCAGTGGATTAGCAAGTGGGATTGATACGGAGAGCATGGTTGAGAAATTAATGACAGCTGAGCGTGTCCCACTTAATAAATTAACAGGGCAGAAGCAAACTTTAGAATGGCAACGTGATCAGTATAGGGAGATTAATACTTCATTAAATGAGTTAAGCAATTATACTTTTGATAATATGATCCTAAGTAGTACATTTAACAAGAAAATAGTTACTTCTTCTGAGGAAGGAAAGGTTACAGCAACAGCAGTAAACACTAGCCAAAATATCTCTACTCAAATAGACGTTAAACAGCTTGCGACTTCTAGTCGATTCAAATCAAGTGGTTTCACTTCTTCAGCAGCTGCCCAGGAATTAAAATTCACAGTGAAAGATCCAGAAAGTACAGAAGCCCGAGAGGTTTCATTTTCTATTAAAGCAGGAGCAACAGCTGATGATGTTGTAAAAGCAATTAATAGTTCAGGTTTGGGTGTAAGAGCCATGAATGAACGAATTCTCGATACAACAAGTGGTCAGTACGTTAAAACGCTTGTGTTTGTAAACAATAAGACAGGAACTGGCGGGGAAATTAGAGCTGAAGATAGTTCCACACGTTCATATATATCTGATAACCTGGGGATTCAACTAAATGGTACAGTACTTCAAGAAAGTGAGAAAGGTAAGGATGCGACCGTTATCATAGACGGGTTTGAAATGCAAAAAACAACAAATACTTTTGAAATAAATGGAATGAAGTATACTTTAACAGGAGTGACTAACACTCCTGTTACCATTTCCGCATCTACAGATGTTGGTGCTATTTTTGATAAAATTAAAGAATTTGTGACGAAGTACAATGAAACAATTACTAAGATTAATGAAAAAGTGGGAGAAACTCGTTATCGTGACTATGCACCACTTACAAGTGATCAAAAGAAAGAGATGTCTGATAAAGAGGTGGAATTGTGGGAAGAAAAAGCAAAAAGTGGACTTCTTCGTAGTGACAGTACATTGTCGAGTGCTTTAAATAGTATGAGGTTTGATTTTTATACATCAGTACAAGGTGGATCTTTTGGCATTGATCACTTATCTGAGATTGGAATCACAACAACAAAGCAGTATCGTCTTGGTGGTATCTTAGAAATTGATGAAGCAAAGCTGAAGAAACAAATTGAGGAGAACCCACAAGCCATTTCAGAGCTTTTCTCAAAAAATGGGGATACATATGATACACAAGGAATTGCAGTGCGTCTTCGTAATACAATAAAAGATACCATTACAACAATTGAAAAACGAGCGGGAAATACAGGACAGTCTGATACTCAATATACAATTGGGAAAGGCCTTAATGATCTTGATGAGCGTATTAATAATTTTAACGACCGTTTGAAAATGATTGAAACTCGTTATTGGAGTCAGTTTACAGCAATGGAGCAAGCTATCCAAAAAGCAAACTCTCAGTCTTCTTATTTATCACAATACTTCATGCAGTAAAGGAGAAATAACCATGAACAATGCTTATCAAGCTTATCAGCAAGGCTCTGTTAATACAGCAACTCCTGGAGAGTTGACACTTATGCTCTATAATGGTTGCTTAAAGTTTATTCGTAGAGCAAAGACAGCAATTGAAAATAGAGAAGTAGAGGAAAAAAATAAAAACTTAATTAAAGCTCAAAATATTATTACAGAACTGATGGTTACATTACGAACAGGAAGTGAATTATCAGATCAGATGAGAACGATGTATGATTATATAAATCAACGTCTAATGAAAGCCAATATTGAAAGCAGTGTAGACATTTTAGAAGAAGTTGAATCTTATGTTATGGAATTTAGAGATACATGGAAAGAAGTTATTCAAAAGACAAGATCATCAAAAGGATATGATCATGAATGAATGCTGTAAAAGAAGCATATAAGTTAACATTAAAACTGCAGCAAGAAGTTTCCCAAAAAGAGCATGATCGTGATAAGCATATTCAGAATATTGAACAGCTGTTAAACAATAGAGATATTGCTATCAAGCTTATTAAACCGCCGTTTTCAGAAGAAGAGAAGGAGCTTGGAAGAGCGATGGTCAAGCTTAATGACTCTATTGATGAAAAACTGCGTGAGATTCGCTTTAATATTTCAAAGAATATTAAAGCATTGAAAAACCGGGAACGTGGACAGACTCGCTATGTGAATCCATATGGCACAACAAGCCGTGATGGCACATTTTATGATAAGAGAAAATGAAGGGGTTTCTTTAAGGACCACTTTATTTTCCTTATGAATTTTTTGTGTCTCCCATTCATTTCTTTTGCAAAGGGAGAAGAGGTATGATAATCTATATAACAAGAAAATTAAATTTTCTAACTATTTTGTAGGTTTAAGAAACAATTTGTCGGGAAAAGAAATAGTAGAGGCATACCTTGGATCAAAAGGAGGAATTCCCATGATTTACAACGTTAGAGGGGAAAACATTGAAGTCACTCCAGCACTACGAGAATATGTGGAAAAGAAAATTAGCAAACTTGAGCGCTATTTTGAAGAAGTGCCAAATTCCGAAGCTAGTGTGAACTTAAAAGTTTACAGTGATGGCCAAAGAATAGAGGTTACTATTCCGCTTCATTCTCTTGTCTTAAGAGCCGAGGAAACAAATGATGATATGTATGCAGCTATCGATCTTGTTGTAAGTAAGCTTGAGCGTCAAATTCGCAAGCATAAAACAAGAGTGAATCGAAAATCACGAGAGAAGGGCGGAGCAAAATATGCTTTCGCTGAAATGGAAGGAACAACTTCCACAACGATTCTCGACGAACAAGAAGATGATGATGAATTCGAAGTTGTCCGCACAAAGAGTTTTGACCTTAAACCAATGGATAGTGAAGAAGCCATTTTACAAATGAATATGCTAGGACATAGTTTCTTCGTTTATACGAATGCTGAAACAGATGCGACAAATGTAGTTTATCGAAGAAAAGATGGAAGATATGGATTAATTGAGCCGCAAGCTTAAAATAAGAAAGGACATAGCCTACTAGGCTATGTCCTTTTTAAATTTATGAAGCTTTAAATGTCATTTTTTCTACAAAATTCACGAAAGCTTTAACCATATTAAGTTGCATAGACTCCTCATGATAAAACATCCACGTGTTTCTTAAGATAAGTTCTCCTTGTTTGTTTTGAAGAGGAATTTTATGAAGCATTGGAACATCGTTAAGCGTCATTGTAGGTAAAATTGCGTAACCAAGGCCATTTATAATCATTTTCTTTGCAGTGTCCGCCTTATCAACTTCAATGCTTACATTAGGAGGCTGAGGATAATTTTCAACCCACCAGTTTTCGACAAGTGTTCTTAATAACGGATCCGCTCTGTAATCAATCCGAGGCATTATTGGTAAATTTCCCAACTCCATTTTCTCTTTTGATGCAATACATACTTCTTCTTGAAATAAAAGATGTTTTCTATCATTCCAGCTATAATCCCCTTTAACAAATCCAACATGTACACTGCCATTATGAACAAGATGTGTTATAGAACTGCTTTGATCTGTTGTTACTTTAAATTCAATTTTAGGATATTGATCTTTGAACATTTTGAGTAAATCAGGAAGCAAATACTGTGCAAAAAGGTTTGAAACCCCAAGCTTAAGTGTTCCTGTGAAGTCATCTTCCATATTGAGCACATTTTCTTTTATGCTTTGAATTCGTAACAGCATGTCTTCACTGCAATGAGCTAAATACTCCCCTTGAGGCGTGAATTGGACGCCTCGTCTTCCTCTTATAACAACTTGAACTCCAAATTCTTTTTCAATTTGCTGGAGGCGATTTGTCAGGGCAGGCTGTGAAATGTATAAACTCTTAGCTGCTTTGGTAATATTTTTTTGGATGTAAAGCGTACGTAAAATAAGCCAATCTCTTTCATCCATGTCATCACCTCGGTATAAGCCATAAATATTAGTTATGGTTAAATATAAAAATATAATATTTTATTTATATCTCTTATTATACTATAGTTTGATATAACATCTCTTATTAAATGTACGGTGCTCTTGTAATTTATAAGGGGTAGTGATGTGTAGAAAGAAGGAGTAGCTATGAGAAATGAGAGATTCTTTTATAGCATAATATTTATTCTGATAAGTGGAGTAGGGGGACTGCTCCTTTCATTAACCGGTCTTTCTATCGGTTGGATGCTTGGTACACTTATTTTAGCAGCTGTACTTTCTCTCTTTCGACCGAAGTTCTTGAAATTACAAGAAGGGAAAGGGATTGCTCCATACTGGCTTAGAATTGGCCAATGTATTTTAGCTATTGAGCTTGGTCAAAAAATCAATTTATCCATCATTGAAATTTTCGCCGAGAATTGGTTCACTATTATTGTTGTGCTTGTTTTATCAATCTTCTTCGCTCTTCTTTCTGGATTTATATTATGGAAATGTAGCAGCACAGATATGTTAACAAGCTTTTTTGGGACGGCACCTGGTGGATTAAGTGCAATGCCTGGGATTGCGGAAGAAGTTGGAGCAAATACTGGCGTTGTAAGCATCATTCAAACAATGCGGGTTTTTCTTGTTGTCTTGACTATACCAATGATTGTTTCCTCTTGGTTTTCTTCTTATTCAGAGCCTGTTTCCCATTTAACCGAAACAGCTTCAGCCGGGGGAAGTTTTACACTTCCACATATCATTTGGGCTTTAGTGCTTATTTTAGCAGCGTGGGGAGGATACTACATCGGTAAAATTCTTAGATTTCCGGCTCCATGGCTCGTTGGTGGAATGGTAACGGTAGCTCTTGTTCAAGCTCTTTCCTCTATGTATGCTGGCTATGATCTTGTTGCTTATTGGCCGCATAGTATGATGATTTTGTCTCAACTCGCTATAGCAGGAAGTATTGGCTCTCGTTTTCATAAAAGAATGTTCCAAGGACTAAAAAGAACGATATTTGTTGCTTTTGTAAGCACTATTGGACTGATTGTAGCAATGCTTGTTTGTGCCTTTTTTGTTTCTGAACTAACAGGCATTTCCCTTGTGACTGCTGCACTTGCTTTTGCTCCAGGAGGAATTGCAGAAATGGCTACAACATCTGTTGTCCTCCATGCTGATTCTACTCTTGTTGTAGCTGTTCAAGTGTTTCGTATCATTATTGTTTGTATTATGTTGCCGCCTATCTTTAGACTTCTAAATCATTGGGATGCAAGAAAAGCAAAAAGTTCACATGCATCAGCCTAAAAAGCTAGGATTTCCCTAGCTTTTTTTGTTCTTAAAACCAAAATAGTCCGATAAGCGCGATAGCTCCTAATACAAGTCCGCCAATTTGTCCAACTAATGGAGATGAGGCGCGAGGAGTATTTGCAGGTCCTGAAGTTTGGAGAGTTTGAATTTCTTCATACAGTGTTTGGGTAACATTTTCTAGTTCTTTTACTTTTCCTCTAAGTTCTTCTAGTTCTGCTTGAACATCATCTTCTTTTTTTAAATTCATATTACATTCCTTCTTCCTGACAAATTGTTCTTTATTGTTATATACGAGAGCATAGAGGGAAAGTTCCTTCTTATTTTGTAAAAGTATTATAAAAAGAAGGGAAAAATAAAAAGAGTTTGAGAAAGTTGAGAGGATAGTGTATGTTCAAAGCGTTTCTTACTTTATAAAATGAAACAAGCAGCCTTCTAAGTTCGTTAATAAGCTGGGATAAATATAAAGTTTTAGCCAGAAAGGAGAGAGAACTATGAAGCAGCGAGATATTTTCATCGCTTTCTTTCGCTCAAGCATTTTAGGGTATGGTGGTGGACCATCATCAATTCCTCTTGTTCATGATGAAGTAGTAAAAAAATATAAATGGATGTCTGACGAAGAATTCTCGGATGTATTAGCACTTGGAAATGCACTTCCGGGGCCAATTAATACAAAGATGGCAGGATATATTGGATATCGAATTGGCGGCATATTTGGGATGATTAACGCAGTAATTGCTACTTCAGTCCCAACTGTTATTTTAATGATACTTTTTCTTAATCTTTTATATGCTTATAAAGATCAGCCATGGGTAAAAGGATTATCAAATGCGGTGCTTCCTGTTGTAGGAGTTATGATGTTAACTTTAACATGGAACTTTTGGAAAAAATCAAAAGAATCGCTTGGTTTATTAGGCGGTGGTTTTCTTATTATTGCAAGTTTTATTGCAACAGAACTTCTTCATATTCATCCGGCTATCGTTATTGTAATCCTACTAATAGCTGCTTTTACTAAGAAAGATAGTAAAAAAGAAGGTGAAGAGAAGGAGCGTTCAAGATGATTTATGTTAAGCTTTTTTTAGCTTTTTTTATTCCAGGTATTCTTGGTTATGGTGGTGGTCCTGCATCAATTCCTCTTATCCAAAATGAAGTTGTTGATCGCTATAAATGGGTTACGAATCAAGAGTTTAGTGAAGCACTAGCATTTGGAAATGCGCTTCCAGGACCAATTGCCACTAAAGTAGCAGGATATATTGGCTATGAAGTTGGAGGCGTTTTTGGATCTATTGTTGGTCTTTTTGCCACAGTTGCACCTTCCTTATTGCTTATGCTTATTCTTTTAAAGATTTTAATGAAATATAAGGAATCACCAAAAGTGAAACGTTTAACAAGTTATGTACGTCCTACAATTGCGGTTCTTCTTGGAGTGATGGCATACGACTTTTTCTTTTCTTCATATGAAGAAAATGGTTCATTTCAAACAATAGGTCTTGTAGTTGTAAGTTTCTTGCTTTTAGAAAAATTTAAAGTGAGTGCTCCTTATGTGATTATATTAGCTTTAGCGTATGGAGCTGTCTTTTTACGTTAATAAAGAGTAAAAACAATCTATTTGCGGTTCATTGGCACTTTTCAGTACTGAATGTTACAATTTGAGGTAGAATCGTTTATAATAATGAAGAAGTATGGGGCTTGTTTTCCTAGAATGGAAAGGACAAGCACGGTTTTATAATAGAAGAAATAAAACTTTTAACATTCGATTATATTTTAATATAGAGGAGCGTTTTACATGCTTGGACTGTTTAAAAAAGTATTTGATGGAAGTGGGCGCCAAGTTAGTAAGTTAGAAAAAATAGCGAATCAAGTAGAGCAGCTTGCAGACGAGATGGCTGCCTTAAGTGATGAAAAATTGCGAGCTAAAACAGCTGAATTCAGAACACGCTACAGCAAGGGAGAAACGCTTGATGATTTGCTTGTAGAAGCATTTGCTGTTGTTCGTGAAGCAGCTAAGCGTGTACTTGGTCTTTACCCTTATAAAGTACAAATTATGGGGGCAATCTCACTTCATGAGGGAAACATTTCGGAAATGAAGACAGGGGAAGGTAAAACATTAACAGCAACAATGCCTGTTTACCTTAACTCTCTTTCTGGAAAGGGTGTTCATGTTGTAACGGTCAATGAATACTTAGCAAGTCGTGATGCTGAGGAAATGGGTGAACTTTACCGATTCCTAGACTTAACCGTTGGTTTGAACGTAAATAGTCTTTCTCGTGAAGAGAAAATTGAAGCATACAATGCGGATATTACCTATAGTACAAATAATGAGCTTGGATTTGATTATTTGCGTGATAACATGGTGCTTTATCGCAATCAACGAGTACAGCGTCCACTTAACTATGCCATTATCGATGAAGTCGATTCCATTCTTGTTGATGAAGCACGTACCCCGCTTATCATCTCAGGGACGGCTCAAAAATCAACTTCTCTTTATGTACAAACAAACGCTTTTGTGCGTACGCTGGAACAAGAAAGAGATTATACGTATGATGTGAAAACAAAAGGAGTGCAGCTCACAGAAGAAGGAATGAGCAAAGCTGAGCGTGCTTTCCATATTGAAAACTTATTTGATATTCAACACGTAACATTAAATCACCATATTAATCAAGCATTAAAAGCCCATGTGGCGATGCAAAATGATGTGGATTATGTTGTAGATGACGGTAAAATTGTGATTGTTGACCAATTTACTGGACGTCTTATGAAAGGGCGCCGCTTCAGTGATGGTCTTCACCAAGCAATCGAAGCAAAAGAAGGCGTTGAAATTCAAAATGAAAGCATGACACTTGCAACGATTACGTTTCAAAACTATTTCCGTATGTATGAAAAACTTTCAGGTATGACAGGTACAGCGAAAACAGAGGAAGAAGAATTCCGCAATATTTATAACATGCAAGTAGTTGTGATTCCAACGAACAAACCGGTTGCTCGTGATGACCGTGCTGACTTGATTTATAAATCAATTGAAGGAAAATTCCGTGCTGTTGCAGATGATATTGCAGAGCGTTATAAAAAGAAACAGCCAGTTCTAGTCGGAACAGTTGCCATCGAAACATCTGAGCATTTAAGTCAGCTTCTAAAGAAACGAAATGTACCACATAGCGTCTTAAATGCAAAGCAGCATGAACGCGAAGCAGATATTATTAAACATGCTGGTGAACAGGGTGCTGTGACAATTGCAACAAACATGGCTGGACGTGGTACAGATATTAAACTTGGTGAAGGTGTACGAGAACTTGGTGGCCTTGCAGTAATTGGAACAGAGCGTCACGAGTCACGTCGTATTGATAACCAGCTGCGTGGTCGTTCTGGACGTCAAGGTGATCCGGGTGTAACTCAATTTTATCTTTCAATGGAAGATGAACTTATGCGTCGTTTCGGTTCTGAAGGAATGCGTAGTATGATGGATCGTCTTGGAATGGATGACTCACAGCCAATTCAAAGCAAAATGGTTACTCGAGCAGTTGAATCAGCTCAAAAACGAGTAGAAGGAAATAACTTTGACTCTCGTAAACAGCTTCTTCAATATGATGATGTTCTTCGTCAGCAACGTGAAGTTATTTATAAACAAAGAAACGAAGTGTTAGACTCTGAAAGTTTACGTGACATTGTAGAAGGTATGATTCGCTCTACAATCGAACGAGTTGTAGCAACACATACACCAAAAGCAGAACTTGAAGAAGATTGGGACTTAAAAGCAATTGTTGATTATATGAACAGCAATGTTTTATCAGAAGGTCAGCTTGATGTAAAAGAGCTGAAAATGAAAGATCCAGAAGAGATGATTGACCTTATCTTTGAAAAAGTAAAAATGCTTTACAATGAAAAAGAAGCACAGTTAGCGGAAGAACAAATGCGTGAGTTCGAGAAAGTTATCGTTCTTCGTGCAGTAGATTCTAAATGGATGGACCATATTGATGCGATGGATCAGCTTCGTCAAGGTATTCATCTACGTGCATATGGTCAAAATGATCCGCTTCGTGAGTATCAAATGGAAGGTTTCTCAATGTTTGAAAGCATGATTGCTGCAATTGAAGAAGATGTAACAAAATATATCATGAAAGCAGAAATCCGTAACAATCTTGAACGTCAAGAAGTAGCTCAAGGTCAAAGTGCTGTTCATCCAAAAGAGGAATCTGATGAGAAAGCTGTAAAGAAAAAACCAAAAACAAACGTTGTTGATATTGGTCGTAATGCACCTTGTCCGTGCGGAAGCGGTAAAAAGTATAAGCAATGTTGTGGAAGATAAAATAAACAGTGCTTGGTGGCTTCGTCACCAAGCACTCTTATGTAACAATATAAATGATGAGGTGTAGAATAATGGAATTAGTAGAAATGAAACAAGAGTTAGATAAAACAGCCAATCGCTTGGCGGACTTTAGGGGGTCTCTTTGACCTTGATCAAAAGGAAGCGCGCATTGCTGAGCTAGATGAAATCATGGCAGACCCAGGCTTTTGGAATGATCAGCAAAGTGCCCAAACGGTCATCAATGAAGCAAATTCATTAAAAGAGACAGTCACAACATTTAATAACTTAAATGAATCATATGAAAACTTACAAGTATCTTATGAACTGTTAAAAGAAGAGTTTGATGAAGATTTAGCAGGTGAAGTAGAACCAGAATTGAAAGAGTTGACAGATTCTCTAAACAAGTTTGAACTGCAGCTTCTTTTAAATGGACCTTACGACAAAAACAATGCTATCTTAGAACTTCATCCAGGTGCTGGAGGAACAGAGTCACAAGACTGGGGCTCAATGCTTCTTCGCATGTATACACGCTGGGCAGAAGCTAAAGGATTTAAAGTAGAAACACTAGACTATCTTCCAGGTGATGAAGCTGGGATTAAAAGCGTAACACTTTCAATTAAAGGTCATAACGCATATGGTTATTTAAGAGCAGAAAAAGGTGTACATCGTTTAGTACGTATTTCACCTTTCGACTCATCGGGTCGTCGCCATACCTCATTTGTATCATGCGAAATTATGCCAGAACTTAGTGATGATATTGAAATTGATATCCGCACTGAAGATTTAAAAGTAGATACGTATCGAGCAAGTGGAGCTGGTGGTCAGCACGTTAACACAACAGATTCGGCTATACGGATCACTCATATTCCAACAAATATTGTTGTTACATGTCAAACAGAGCGTTCTCAAATTAAAAACCGCGAGCGTGCTATGAAAATGCTGAAATCAAAACTTTTGCAGCGCAAAATCGAAGAACAGCAAGCAGAGTTAGATGAAATTCGCGGAGAGCAAAAAGACATTGGATGGGGAAGCCAAATTCGCTCATATGTGTTCCATCCATATTCAATGGTAAAAGATCATCGTACAAATACGGAAATTGGAAATGTCCAAGGCGTCATGGATGGAGATCTTGATCCATTTATTGATTCATATCTTCGTTCGCTTATGAATTAAAGAGGAAAATGCCCGCTTTCTTTTTTGAAGAATGCGGGCATTTTGTATAGAAACGTAAAGGAAAGGTGAAATATTACATAGGAATAACAACCCTGTAACAAAACGATTTTGTGTAAAAGGCTGAAGAAAGAACCATTTTATCTTCGAGGTTATTTTTGCTATTATGTGGAGAAGAAACAAGTTTCTGCATAAATCTGCATAAATATATGATTTAATAGCAAACAGAACGAGTATAATAGTAGAGAATATATAAAGGCGAAGAGGTGAAGACAGTGAAAAAAGCAGCATGGGCACTTATCATTGGAGCAACTCTTATTATGAGCGGATGTGGGGCCAGTGAAGAGAAATCTTCTTCAAAGGAAGAGAAGATTAACGTTGATGAAGCTGGGGAAGCAGGAAAGCTTTATAAGCAAAGTTGTCTTGGCTGTCATGGCGATAACCTTCAAGGAAACAATGGTCCGAACTTACAGCAGGTAGGGAAGAAATATTCTAAAGAGGAACTCAGTGAGATTATTGTGAATGGTAGAGGATCGATGCCAAAAGGGCTTCTTGAGAAAGAAGAGGCAAATAAAGTAGCCGAATGGCTTTCGACAATGAAATAAATATGCTTTCCAAACTATCTGATATGAATTCAGATAGTTTTTTTATGTCGAAATAAGAGTAATAAATTAGGTCTAAAGAATTGTTATAATTACTATTTTTTACATATTTTTATCGTACCTTTGACATATTTGAAAAGAAAATGTAATATTTTTGAGTCTTATCAGATGAATTTTTGGTGTTATAATGAGGGGGCACGTGTCTAGAGCGAATTTATGTGGAAATCCCTTGTATTTTGACAAAACTCCTCATATTTTGTAGATTTATATAGGCTTTCGACAAAATACGGAATGCAGGTGGTATAAATATATGATCGAAATGAAGGATGTATATAAAACATACCCTAATGGTGTTAAAGCTATTGATGGGTTAACAGTTAAGGTTAATAAAGGTGAATTTGTATACGTTGTCGGCCCAAGTGGTGCAGGAAAATCCACTTTTATTAAGATGATGTATAGAGAAGAAAAAGCATCATCAGGATACATTATGGTGAATGGACAAAACGTAGGAGAGCTAAAAAATAGGGAAGTTCCTGTTTTCAGACGTAATATCGGCGTTGTGTTCCAAGACTTTAAGCTTCTTCCCAAGCTAACAGCATTTGAAAACGTAGCATTTGCGTTAGAAGTAATTGAAGCAGAGAAAGATGTTATCAAACAACGTGTAAAAGAAGTACTTGAATTAGTAGGAATCCAAGGTCGCGAAGACGCTCTTCCAGCTGAGTTATCAGGAGGAGAACAACAGCGACTTTCAATTGCGCGCGCAATTATAAACAACCCAAAGGTCTTAATTGCGGATGAACCGACAGGAAATCTTGACCCTGAGACATCTTGGGGAATTATGGACGTTCTTGAGAAAATTAATAAGAACGGAACAACCATTGTCATGGCTACACATAATAGAGACATTGTAAACACTATGAAAAAACGAGTAATTGCAGTTGAAGACGGTAAGATTATTCGTGATGAAGTGCGGGGGGAATACGGTTATGAAGGGTAGGACACTTTCCCGTCATTTTCGTGAAGGATTCCGCAACATTGGGCGAAACGGGTGGATGACATTTGCATCTGTAAGTGCTGTAACGGTTACGTTACTGCTTGTTGGTGTGTTTTTAGTTGTAATGTTAAACCTTAACCATTTTGCGAAATCAGTCGAAAACGATGTGGAAATTAACGCATATATCGAACGTACAGCAACAGCAGATAACATTAAAGACCTAGAAAAACAGCTTAATAATGTGCCGAAGGTTGGTACTGTCGAATTTTCTTCTAAGGAAGAAGAGTTGCGAAAGCTTATTGATGGATTAGGAGAAGAAGGTAAAGTTTTCGAACCTTTTAAACAGCAAAACCCATTAAATGCCGCTTATATTATTAAGCCTAACTCGCCTAAAGATGTAGAATCTGTTGCCAAAAAAGTTGAAAAGTTAGATTACATTGAGAAAGTAGAATATGGACAAGAATACGTTGATAAATTATTTGATGTTGTGAGCGTAGCACGTAACATTGGAATTGTCCTAATTGTTGGGCTTGTATTTACAGCAATGTTCCTTATCTCAAATACAATTAAAATTACAATTATCGCTCGAAGATCTGAAATAGAGATTATGAGACTTGTAGGAGCTACTAACTCATTTATTCGATGGCCGTTCTTCTTAGAAGGATTGTTCCTTGGTGTACTTGGTTCTATTATCCCAATTGCTATTGTTGTAAGCACGTATGCTTTACTGTTTGATTCCGTACAGCCAGATTTGGCAAAAACATATAAAACGTTTGAATTGCTACCAGTATTCCCATTCACATTACAACTTTCCCTTCTGCTTGTCTTGATTGGGGCTTGTATTGGGGTTTGGGGAAGTATGATTTCAATGCGCAAGTTTCTTAAAAAATAGTTTTTCTCGTCCAAAGGGGCTTTTTCCTACGTCTCTTTGGATTTTTTTTAGAACAAAAGGGAAATAGACTGCTCGTAGAACCTGTTCCCTGTCTTACATAGGTTAAATGTTTAGGAGAATAGAGGAGGAAACGGAAGTGAAGAAAAAAGTACTATCATGGTCAACTGCTGCACTGCTTGGTGTATCCTTTATAGGGTTCTCTTTTCAACAAGGTACTGCAGAAGCCGAGAGTCTAGAAGAACGCATGGATACGGTTAAAGAAAAGCGTTCAGATGTCTCTAAGTCTCTTAGTGAAAGCAAGAAAGAGATTGAGAGCTTAGAAGCAGAGCAGAAGAAGATTGATGAAGAAATTAAACAATTGGATGAAGCAGTAACAAAAACAAGTGAGAAAATTCGTAATAAAAATGATGAGATTGACAAAACACGTCAGCAAATTGAGAATTTGAAAAAAGATATTAAGAAGCTAGATAAGCGTATTAAAAAGCGAAATGAGATTTTAAAAGAACGTGCTCGAGCGATGCAAACGAGTGGAGGTTCTGTTGATTATATCGAAGTTTTACTAGGGTCACAAGATTTTAGTGATCTATTAAATCGTGTCAATGCAGTAAGCACCATTTCAAGTGCTGACCGTGATATTTTAGAAGCACATGAAGAAGATAAAAGAGTTAAAAAAGAAAAAGAAGATAAAGTGAAAGAAGATTTAAGCTCCCTAGAAACGAGTTTAAAAGAATTAGAGACATTGAAAGCAGACCAAGAAAAGCAAGCAGCCGAGAAAGATGCGTTTATGGCAAAACTTAAAGAAAGTCAACAAACCGCAGAAGATAAATCTTCAAAATTAGAAAATGAAGATGAGCTTCTCTCAGAGCAGGAAAAAGCAATTCAAGAACAGATGAAAAAGCAAAAAGAAGAGGCCGAGAAGCAAGTGTCTTCAGCACAACCAGTGAAGTCTACGTCAACAAGTGGTGGAGATACATCAACAAGCGGGGGAGAGACACCTCCTGTAGCAAGCGGAACATTTACAAGACCAGCTGCGGGTCCTGTAACGTCTGAGTTCGGGATAAGAAGCTTAGGAGATCATAAAGGAATAGATATTGGAAAACGAGGTGCAAGTGTGCCGATTGTTGCAGCAGCTGATGGACAGGTTTTCCGCTCTTACTATTCTTCTACGTATGGGAATGCTATATTCATTACTCATAATGTAAACGGAAAAGTATATACCACAGTTTATGCTCATATGGAATCTCGAAACGTTAGTGGAAATGAAACGGTGAAAAAAGGACAAGTTATCGGCTATATGGGGAATACAGGACGTTCTTATGGAGCGCATCTACATTTTGAAATGCATGAAGGACCGTGGAATTTAGAGAAAACAAATGCTGTTGATCCACGTAAATATATTAATTTCTAAGAAGAAGTATAAAGCCTATTTTATTTTCATATACTTTTTAAAAGACATCACACGAATTGACGGTGTGATGTCTTTTCTTACATATGAAAAGGTACATAGTTTCCATAAAATATGGCATACTAAAAGAAGATGTATGTTTTGAGGAGGAATAAATTTTGAAAAACAATCGCATATTCATTGTCTTCCTAATGATTTTGTGTTTGATAGCAGGAGGAGCTGGTACTTATGCAGGCCTTCAGTTTTTCAATGATGGAAACAGTAGCTTATCAGTAGCTAGCATATCAGATAGTGGACAAGAATCAGCTTCAACAAAAGCAGAATTTGAAAAGATTGAGAAAGTGTACAACACGCTTTCTGAGAAGTATTATAAAGACGTTGATGAAGACAAGCTGCTTGAAGGGGCTATCGACGGTATGGTAAAGTCTCTTGATGATCCATATTCTACTTATATGGATAAAAAAACGGCAGAGCAGTTTACACAATCACTTGATTCGTCTTTCCAAGGAATTGGGGCAGAAGTGAGTATGGTAAACGAAAAAGTGACGATTGTTTCTCCATTTAAAGGCTCACCAGCTGAAAAGGCTGGGATTAAAGCAAACGATCAGATTTTGCAAATCAACGGAAAAAGCGTTGAGGGGCTTGATCTTTCACAAGCTGTTTTGAAAATTCGGGGCAAAAAAGGCTCAACAGTCAACATTCAAGTGCAGCGCCCAGGCGTGAAAGAGCCGCTAACATTCAAAGTAGTTCGTGACGATATTCCAATTGAAACAGTATATTCTTCATTGAAAGAAGAAAACGGAAAGAAAATTGGGTATTTGGAAATTACCTCATTCTCTGAAAATACAGCAGATGAATTTAATAGTAATCTAAAGAAACTTGAGAAAAAAGGAATTGAGGGGCTTGTAATTGATGTAAGAGGTAACCCTGGTGGTTACTTAGAAAGTGTCGAAAAGATTCTAGATGGACTTGTTACAAAAGATAAGCCATACGTTCAAATTGAACAACGGAATGGAGAAAAAGAAGGGGTCTACTCCAAAAATGGAGAGAAAAAAGATTATCCAATCTCCGTGCTTATTGATAGAGGAAGTGCTTCTGCTTCTGAAATTTTAGCAGGGGCTTTAAAAGAAGCTGGAGGATATCCACTTGTTGGTGAAAAGTCCTTTGGTAAAGGAACCGTTCAACAGGCATTGCCGCTTGAAGATGGAAGTAACTTAAAGATGACAACACACAAATGGCTCACACCAGATGGTAACTGGATTCATGAGAAAGGAATTCAGCCAACAATTAAAGTAGAGCAACCAGAGTATTATTATGCAAGTCCAATTCAAATTGAAGAAACGTTAAAAAAAGATTCTAACGGTTCTCAAGTGAAGAATACGCAAGTGATGTTGAAAGGACTTGGATTTGATCCTGGTCGTGAAGATGGTTACTTTAGTGAACAAACAGAGAAAGCAGTCAAAGAATTTCAAGGAAAAAATGATGTGAAACAAACAGGTGAAGTTGATGAAAACACAGCTTCCCTCATTCAAACAAGACTTCTTGAAAAGATTGATTCTCATCAGAGTGACAAACAGCTTCAAGCTGCCTTAAAAGAAGTAGCTGAATAAGAAAAACCCTCTGTTTTATAAAACAGAGGGTTTTTTTATTTTGTCACATAAAAAACGGCTCTTACTATGTCAGGAGAGTGGATTTTTGCTAAAATAAAAGAAAGTGTGCTAGTTAGTTGAAAAAGAGAAAGAAAAGGGGGGAAAGAACGTGGAAATACTTCAAGAGATTTTGCTTGGGCTTTGTCGTCTGTTTCTTCATCCACTTACATATATTGCGATTTTAGTAACATATTTTATTGGGTTGGCTCGTGTGAAAAGAGAACGGAAGCATTTTCGTATTCGGGTTTTTGATTTTATTTATGAACTGCGTTTCTTATTTTGGCCAGGGCTTGCACTCGGATTGCTTCTTTCTATTATTACAATAACAGTCGGTGTAGTCGTTCCTATTGGGATGATTGTACTTATCGGAGTGCTAACATTTATACTCAGCGGACCGTGGACGTTTAGATGGCTTACTCCTTCATCTATTATTGGACTAGCTGTTATCGTTTCTTTATTTTTACCAAAAGAAGCTGGGAATAATACGTTTACAAGATGGATGCGCGAAGCAGGAGAGACAAACCTTTCTTCTCTTGCAATCTTGCTTGCCCTTCTTGTGCTTGCAGAAGGTTATCTGATTTGGAGATATGGAAGTCGGGCAACGTCGCCTGAAATTTTTAAAAGCAAACGAGGTCTTCCAGTTGGGTCTCATATATCCCAGCGTCTTTGGCTTGTGCCTTTATTTTTGCTTATCCCTAGTGAAGGATTTAGTGCTCCATTTTCTTGGTGGCCGCTTCTTAACATTAACGGACAGGAATTCTACTTTTTCTTTGTTCCATTTAGCATTGGATTCTTCCAACGAATGAAAGCGATGCATCCAAAGCAATCAGTAGAGTTTACAGGAAAACGAGTACTAGGCTTAGGGATTGTGACAGCCGTCCTTGCTATTCCTGCTAGCTTCTTTCCAGTCTTCACTGTTTTCATTGTTCTCGTTGCTATTATTGGCCGAGAGTGGATTAGCATTTCTCAACGCTTGGAAGATGCACGTCTTCCGTTCTTTTTTACACAGCGGAAAAATGGAAGCATTGTTCTTGGTGTGCTACCAAAATCACCTGCAGACGCCATGGGAATTAAAGTTGGCGAGGTTATTATAAGGGTGAATGGAGAAGACATTGCAGGAGAACAAGACTTCTATCAAGCGTTGCAAAAAAATCGAGCGCTCTGTAAATTAGAAGTGCTTGATCTCAATAATGAAATACGCCTTGTTCAGCGAGCTTTGTATGATGGAGAGCATCATGAGCTAGGCATCCTGTTTGTTGAAGACCACGAAACATCTGTAGGATAAAAAAAGACCAATCTATTATGATTGGTCTTTTTTACATTAAAAGCTCAATATCAAGTTCTCTCGCAAGCTTCTCGCAGTAAGGGCGAAGGGAATCATAATCTGTGAAGTTTGCAAGCATTCCTTTGAAGATAACTCCTTTGATTTCATCATTTTTAGCTTCTTCAGTAAGGTAGTTCACAATCTCTAGTAGATGACTCTTAGTTTTAGGAGAGGCATCTAGTGCTTTGATTTCATGTTCAATTGCTGACAAAAGTGGAAAGATTCGTTCCTTTTTGCGAGCGCGGATACGATCAAACACTTGATGAAGAGTATCTTCCTCGATTAGTGGTTCGATGTTTTTCTCAATCATAGCTTGAACAATGTCATCAATTCTATCGAATATAAAGTTGGATAACCGGTCTGAGTCTATTGAAAAATCTTCAATGAAAATTAAGCGATAGTAGGAGCTTTGGATACCTTCTAGCAAGTAATAAATATCATAAACAAGAAGATGGATGCTCTCACCGTAAATCTCATATAAAAGGCTCTCCACCCAGTGAAAGAGGCGTGTTTTAAAAGAGTAAATACGGTCTTTCATATCCTCACCAAACATCATCAATTGATCAAATTGACCTATAATTAGTTGTTTGTTTTGATGGACAAACTCATATTGAAATTTAATTTGACTAATAAGCTTGTCCTTAGGGGGGAGGTCTCCTGATTCAAGAGATTCTAAAGACTGTTCTAACTGGTTTATATAGTAATCAATAAGAGAAGTAACAAGTTCTTCTTTTGATTGAAAATATAAATAAAAAGCACCTTTAGAGATTCCACTCTTCTCTGCAATTTCCTGGACAGAAGTTGAATGAAATCCTTTTTCCGCAAAAAGCATGCTTGCTTCTTGGATAATTTTTAGTTTTTTCTCGTTCATGTATACAACTCCCTGTTTTGACCAAAGAGTCAATGGCCAAGCAATTTTCCTTCCTATTATATTACGTTACGTTAATAGTGATGTAAAGAGGACAACATCATATTCTTGATAAGTAAGGTTTATGAATTAAGAAAGAGTTAAGAGGATTATAATTGACTCAAAGGTCAGTAAATTATATACTTTTGAAGGAATGACCATGTAGTCATTAGAGAGAGAATCATTTGTATAATGAAAAAGGGAAGGAATGAGCGCCTTAAATGAAGCACATTATTAACTTTTCGTTAAAAAATAAGTTTGCTTTATGGATTTTAACCATTCTTGTAACAATTGCAGGCTTATATGCAGGCACAAGTATGAAGCTTGAGACAATACCAAGTATTACAAATCCTGTGTTGTCTATTACAACTACATACCCAGGAGCCTCACCAGAAGAAGTTTCAAAGAAAGTAACAGATCCCGTTGAGCAAGCAGTATCAAATTTAACTGGGGTTGATACAGTAAGTTCTTCTTCAAGGGAAAACATGTCTATTATTCAAGTTCAATATGCATTTGATAAAGATATGGACAAAGCTCTTGATGAAGCGAAGGAAGCTGTTAACAACCTTGATCTTGACGAGAATATTGAAGAGCCATCAATTGCTCAGCAAAGTATTGATGACTTTCCAATTTTAAGTTTAAGTATTTCAGATGATAAGAAATCAGTAGAAGAGTTAACAACATTAACAGAAGAAGAGATTGTTCCTGTACTCGAAGGAGTTGAAGGAGTCTCCTCTATCGAAACTGCTGGAGAGCAGAAGCAAGAAGTTCAGTTTACTTACAAAGAAGATAAATTAAAGGAATATGGTTTAGATAAAGAAACTGTCGAAAACCTCATTAAAGGAGCCAAAGTCTCTTACCCATTAGGCACTTTCAATATGGAAGAGAAAGAAAAAACAATTGTACTAGACGGAAACATTGAGACTGTTGAGGATTTAAAAAACCTTGAGATTCCAGTTACTCCATCTCAATCAGCTCCTTCAGGTGAAATGACTGCTGGGTCAGTTACTTCAGGAATTCCAACAGTTAAGTTAAGCGATATCGCAGATATTAAAGTAGCTGAAATAACTGAATCACTATCTAAAACAAACGGTGAGCGTTCTATTGGTGTGCAAGTTGTAAAAACGTCTGAAGGAAACACAGTTGACGTAACAAATGCCGTAATGGATGCTTTAAAAGATATTAAGGAAGATAACAGCGGTTTGAAGATTGCAACAACCCTTGATCAATCTGTTGAGATTAATAAGTCTGTTTCAACAATGATTGAGAAAGCGTTATTTGGGGCCTTATTCGCTGTAATCATTATCTTACTGTTTTTACGTGATATTCGTTCAACAATTATTTCAATTATCTCTATTCCGCTGTCACTTTTAATGGCCATGATTTTCCTAAAACAGATGGATATTTCACTTAACATTATGACGCTTGGGGCTATGACTGTTGCTATCGGGCGTGTTGTGGATGATTCTATCGTTGTTATTGAAAATATCTACAGACGAATGGCTTTAAAAGAAGAGAAGTTAAGAGGAAAAGATTTAATTCGTGAAGCAACAAAAGAGATGTTTAAGCCAATTCTTTCTTCCACAATTGTTACAATTGCCGTTTTCTTACCATTAGGCACTGTAACAGGCCCTGTTGGAGAGCTATTTTTACCATTTGCTTTAACAATTGTATTCGCCCTTTTATCTTCACTAATTATTGCGATTACAATTGTTCCGATGCTTGCTCATTCTCTATTTAAAAAAGGAGTTAAAAGCAAAAATCATGAAGAAAATGCTGGACGCTTATCTTCATTCTATAAGAGCGTTCTTCAATGGTCTCTTAATCATAAATGGATCGTTTCAGGTCTTTCTATCATCATTCTTATTGCCAGCTTATTTTTAGCACCACTTGTTGGCACAAGCTTTTTGCCTGAGCAGGAAATTAAAACGGTTAACGTAACCTTTAACCCAAATCCAGGCGAGCTTGAAGAAGATGTGAAAGAAGAGGCAGCAGATGCTGAGAAATATTTCTTAGATAAAAAGAATGTTAAAACTGTTCAATACTCTATTGGCGGTGGAAATCCTTTTGATCCAGGTGCTCAAAATCAAGCACTTTTCTATGTGGAGTATAAAGAGGATACACCAAATTTCAATGATGAAAAAGAGCAGATTGTTAAAGACTTAAATAAAGGGCAGTCGATTGGTGAGTGGAATTCCCTTGATATTTCAGGGATGGGAAATAACTCAATTGAACTTCGTGTTTATGGAGACAACACAGAGGATTTACAAGCTGCCACAGAAAAAGTCCAAAATATTATGGATGATCGCAAAGATTTAGATAAAGTAGAATCAAGTCTTTCGGAACAGAACGACCAATATACGCTTGTAGCTAACCAAGAAGAACTAGCGAAACGCGGACTTAGCGCAGGTCAAATTGGAATGAAGCTTAGTCAGCTTGGGGAACGCCCAGTCTTAACAACCCTGAATAAGGACGGAAAAGATCTTAATGTTTATATTCAAACAGATAAACAAGACTATAGTTCAATAAATGAGCTTGAAGAAGAGACTATCACGTCTCCATTAGGTCAGGAAGTTCCACTAAGCGATGTTGTAGAAGTTGAAGAAGGCAAAGCGCCAGCAACTATTTCGAAGCTTGACGGAAAAATGTATGCAACAGTAAGCGGAGAGTTTAAAGGTCAGGATGTTGGAGCAGAGTCTACAGCTATCCAAAAAGAAGTTGATAAGTTAGATCTTCCGAAAAACGTAAGTGTTGAAATGGGTGGTGTTACTGAGCAAATTAACGATTCATTTACACAATTAGGGCTAGCTATGCTTGCTGCAATTGGGATTGTTTATTTTGTGCTCGTCTTAACATTTGGAGGAGGATTAGCGCCATTTGCTATTCTATTCTCTCTACCTTTCACTATTATTGGTGGTCTGCTTGGTCTCTTTATTGCAGGCGAAACAATTAGTGTATCAGCGATGATTGGAATGCTCATGCTAATTGGAATTGTTGTAACAAATGCAATTGTGTTAATTGACCGAGTTATTGAGAAAGAGAAAGAAGGCATTACAACAAGAGAAGCTCTTTTAGAAGCAGCTTCAACCCGCCTTCGTCCAATTTTAATGACGGCTATTGCCACAATTGGAGCTCTTATTCCAATGGCATTTGGAATGGAAAGCAGTGGTCTTATTTCAAAAGGATTAGCTGTTACAGTTATTGGAGGATTAACAAGTTCAACACTTATTACTCTTCTAATTGTTCCAATTGTTTATGAAGCATTAATGAAATTAACGAGAAGAAGAAGAAAATAAAATATAGCATTGAGAGCCTGTTCAAATTTTTTTGAACAGGCTTTTTTATGTTACACTCCTTTTTACAGATGAGTGAATGTTTTCACAAATATTTTAAAGAATCATGTGTTTTAAAAAAGAACATTCTAAGAAGAAGGAGGTGAACGTTAATATGGGAGTCGATAAGATTGAACGACCTGGTCGTACACGCTGGCTAATTTCTTCGCTTTTAAGCAGTTTAATTATTTTAAACTATTTTGATCGTGTAGCCATTTCTGTTGCAGCACCAGCTATTCAAGAGTCGTTCCATTTAAGCGCTACAGAGATTGGGCTTGTATTCTCTATTTATACGTATTCATATACTATGATGCAACTTCCAGTTGGAAGCCTTCTTGATCGGTTCGGTGTCTCTTGGGTGACAAGAATTGGTATGGTATTTTGGAGTTTGTTAACCATTACGATGGCTTTCTTGCAAGGGAAACTTTTATTGTATACAGTAAGATTTCTAATCGGATTAACAGGAGCCTCTGCTTTTCCAGCTGCCTCGAAAGCAACGGCAATGTGGTTTCCACCAAGTGAGCGAAGCTTAGCCAATTCCTTTTTTGACTCTGCTGCTAAGTTCGCCAATGTACTTGGAGCTCCTTTTGTAGCTTTTATGATTACAAGATTTGATTGGCGAATAACGTTTCTTACAATTGGAATTATTAACGTTTTATTTACCTTAGTTTTTTGGTGGTACTATGAGCAGCCTAATCGCCATAAACGAATCTCTTCGGAAGAACTTAACTATATTCAAAAGTACAATGCAATTACTGAAGATAAAATGCCCTATGGGACAAGGATGGTATTAGGTAAGCTGTTTCGTCATCGCAAAGTATGGGGGCTGATGATTGGCTTCACTGGATATGGTTATACGTTCAACTTGCTTTTAACATGGATGCCTACTTTTTTTAAAGAGGAGTTTAATTTAGATCTGATGTCTTCTGGGCTTTATACAGCGATTCCATGGCTAATTTCAACAATTTCAGGAATATTAGTAGGTGGATGGCTTGTGGATTACTTTGTAAAAAAAGGGTATGAACCAGCTAAAGTGTACCGTCGAATTATTTTGTGCGGGATGTTGCTTGGTTTTGTTTTTCTAGGCTCTATTTTTACAAGTAGTGCCATTGTTTCTATTGTGTGTATTTCAATTGGATTAGCAGGTATATCAGCTACAGCTCCTGTTGGCTGGTCCATTTCTGCTGAAATAGCTCCTCCAGGTACAACTGCACTGTTAAGTTCAATTGTCAACCTTGCGAACAACTTATTTGGTGGTATTATAGCAGCAGCTTTAACAGGTTATCTTTTTGACCTCACAGGCTCATTTGACTCCAGTTTTCTTGTAGCAGGTGCTATGTTGCTTATTGGGCTTCTTTTCTATCTCTTTGTGCTTGGTGATATTGAGAAAATTAATTTAACAGAAGAGAGATAAACATGGACCTTAAAGGTGTCGTAGAAAAACTCTCTATAAGTTAGGAGGGAATCAAATGACAAAGCAAGAATGCTTAAAAGCACTCAGGTAATGTTTAGCAGCGTGTAATACCTGTTATACAGAGTGTTTAAAAGAAGATATCCATCATATGCGAGAATGTATTGAAATAGACCGCCAATGTGCAATGGTTTGTAATCAATGTGCAAAAGAGTGTGAAAAACATGACCATCCTCATTGTAAGGAATGTACTCAAGCATGTAAGGTTTGTGCAGAAGCTTGCAGAGAACTGGTAGCCTAAAAAAAGCCCTCATTTTATATGAGGGCTTTTTTATTTACTGCTTCGGGAGAACAGCTCCTAACACACCGTATACAAGGGCAACAGGTAGAAAAGCTGTAACAAAACATAGAATGACAACTAAAATTCGGATGAGTGAAGCACTAATACCGAACTTTTCCGATAGTCCTCCACAAACACCAAGCAATACTTTTCTTCTTTTAGATCGATATAATGAATTCAAGTTTTTTCTCCTTTCGTATATAGCTATAATTAGTGAAAAGGAACGGTATTTATTCAGCTACTATATGTATACCCTTCTATTAACAATCGTAAAAGTTAAAAAGTGAACATTCTCCAACAAGCCATTAACTTTTCATTATTCTATAAATTCCAAACATTTAGTATTGAAAAATAGGTTTAATACGGCTAGATTAGAATATAAGTGGAAGTGAATGAGGAGTTAATAATGAAACAGAAATCGTTTATATCGCTAAAAACAAAAATTCTAACTCTTATTATTGGGCTTATTTTAGGAATTGTTCTTCTTTTAACAACAATTTATATTTACAATGAAATTCAAGATGAACGCGATAAGGTTGAAAAGCTCTCATTGCAAGTAGTGAAAACGCTTTCTTTTTTACCTCCTATTCAACATGCATTCGAACATTCACCTGAAGATGCAAAAATTATTCTTCAGCAGATGAGAACTCAAGTTGGAGCAGATGCGCTGAGGATTACAAGTAAAGAAGGAAAGTCTTATTCATACCCTACAAGAGGTTCTACGATATCTAATGTTTATGATCCTATAAATTATAAAGCACTAACTTTCGGAGGTTACTATTTAAAAGAAGGAAAAGGTGTTAATGGCTCATCTTATATCGCAAAAGCACCAATTGTACAAGAAAATGAGGATAGTGAAAAAATCATTGGTGTTGTTACAGCGGAGTTTTCAAAGAAATCTATATACAAAGAAATTTGGAATAAACTTCATGTTGTATTATTTTCTTCTCTAGTTGTTGTGCTATTGGGTATTTGGGGAGGTATCCTCTTAACCAAAAGCATTCGAAAAGACACATTAGGTTTAGAACCAGCTGAAATCTCTTCCTTATATAGAGAAAGGCAGGCTGTTATTCAATCTATTAAAGAAGGAATTGTGTCAATCGACAGAGAGGGCTATATTACAACGTTTAATCAATCAGCAAAAGAATTACTGGGACTGGAAGAAGCGGATTCAGGTCAGCTACTAGAGCATATCTACCCTCAGATAGGGATGAAGGATGTGCTTATGACAGGAGAAAGTAAAAATAATGAAGAGTGCTTAATAAATGATAGGCTTCTTATTGTAAATGTAACGCCAATTATACGAAAAGAGAAAATCATCGGAGGAGTTGCTAGTTTTCGAGACAAAACAGAGCTTAAGAAACTAGTTGATAAGCTTTCTGAAGTGAAAAAGTACTCTGAAGATCTAAGAGCTCAAACCCATGAGTTTGCAAACAAGCTTCACCTTCTCCTGGGATTGCTTCAGTTAGGGTACTATGATGAAGCAATTGCTTTTATTGAGGAGGAATATGGGTTTCAAAAATCTCAAAATGATGCTCTTTTTCAAAAAATAGTGGATCACAAAGTCCAAGGTATGTTACTTGGGAAAATTGGTAAAGCATCTGAGAAAAAAATCCACTTTACAATTGATGAAAACAGTTCATTACATCAGATTCCAGAACATATTGAAACTTCTGAGCTGACGGTGATTATTGGGAACCTAATTGATAATGCTTTTGAAGCTGTTAGAAGCATGGATAGAGAAAAAAAGGTGAGTTTTTTTATCACTGACCTCGGACAGGACATTATTATTGAAGTAGAGGATAATGGAGAAGGAATATGTGATGAACAGATTTCAGTTATTTTTCAATCATCTTTCTCAACGAAAGGAAAAGATAGGGGATATGGATTAACAAATGTAAAGAGAGCTGTTGCTCACCTTCATGGGGAAATTGAAGTTCAAAGTGAGAAAGGAAAGAGGACTATTTTTACAGTCTATCTACCAAAAGAAATTAAAGGGGCATAAAAGGGGAGTCAAACATGTTACGAGTAGCAATTGCAGAAGACGATTTCCGAATCGCTGATATCCAAGAGAAATTTCTCTTAAAAATAGAAGAAACAGAGGTTGTAGGAAAAGCATTTAATGCAGAACAAACAATGGAGCTTTTGAGAGAGAATGAAGCTGATTTGCTTTTACTTGATATCTACCTTCCAGATCAGACAGGAATTGATCTTCTGCCTAAGTTAAAGCAGGAGTTTAAAGACTTAGATGTGATCTTGATCACAGCCGCAAGGGAAAAGGAGTTATTAGAAAGAGCTTTAAAAATAGGGGTTGAGAACTATTTAATCAAACCTGTAAGTGCTGAAAAGTTTACAGAGGCAATTAAAAAATATAAAAAGAGGAAAGAAATGCTTCAATCTGCTGAAGAGATTGATCAAACGTTTGTAGAACTTTTCTTCCAAGGCATCCACGAAGCTTCAGCACCTGAGAAGCAGCTTCCTTCTGGCATTGATCCGCTGACGTTAGAGAAAATTACTAAAGTTATGAATCAATTTCATAAGGGGGCTTCAATTGAAGAAGTAAGTGAAGCAATGGGGGCTTCTCGTACAACAGCTCGGCGTTATTTAGAATACCTTGTATCCATTCAACAGCTAAGAGCAGAGTTAGAATACGGTATTGTGGGAAGACCGGAGCGGAAATACTACTTGATTGTGAGTGAAGAATGAGTGGAGGTATTAAATGAGAAAAATAATGCTGTTTATCAGTTTGTTTATGCTCGTTTATATATCAGGCTGTGCTGAGAAAGAAAATGACAAAGAAGCTTTTCCAACGCGTGAGTTAGAAATTGTTATACCAGGCGCCTCTACGGGAGGATGGGGACAGACAGCTAAAGGGATGCAGTCCATTCTAACAAACGAAAGCATTACAGATCAATCTGTTGTGCTTACTTCTCTTTTAGGTGGAAACGGGGAGAAGGGATGGAAGTATCTTCAATCACAAGATGGCCATTCTGTCGCAATGAATTCAAGTCTTCTTTTAACAAATAACCTTATTGGGCAAAGTGCTCTAACTTATCGTGATTTTACACCAATTGCAATGCTTTCCACGGAATGGGAAGTTATTGTTGTAAGCAAAAACAGTGATATTAAAGAAGTGAAAGATATTATTAAAAAGCTTCAAGAAGATCCTGCATCATTAAAATTGGGTATTTCCCCTGGCATTGGAAATGACGATCATCTATCCTTTATTCAAGGCATCAATCAGTATGGAATCAATGGCGCAAAGCTTGATTTCAGTGTATATGAAGATCGTTCGTCACTTCTCTCAGCATTACTTAAGAGGAAGCTTGATGTGACAATTATGCCTCTTTCTGAAGCAAAGTCATATTACAGAGAAGGAAAAATAAAAATGCTTGCTATTTCATCTGAGAAACGGATTGAAAATTTTAAAGAAGTTCCAACATGGAAAGAACAAGGTCTTAATGTTGTTTTTTCACATTGGAGAGGAGTAATGGGACCAAAGGGTATGACAGATGAGCAGATAAAATATTGGGATGAGAAGATTAAAGAAATGGTAGAGACAGAGGAATGGCAACAAATTCTGAAAGAGAACGAGTGGGAATCTTTCTATAAAAATCATGAAGAAACAAAAGCATTTTTGCAAGAACAGGCCTTATTCTACAAAAAACTAGTAAACGGATTTTAATATTTGTATATTTTGAGGACGAAGGGAAACAGCCCCTTCGTTTTTTTGCATGTTTTAAAGGGAAAAAGGGAAAAGTGTGTACTACAAACAAAAAAAAGTTCGGTAAAAAATTACAAGAAAATACGAACATATTTTTGGTTTTTCTTCATTTATTGTGATAAGATATTTCTATAATTTGTGTAAGAGCGGGGTGTTTAGTGTGGACAATCAGTTTGAACTTGTTTCTTCTTATCAACCTCAAGGCGATCAGCCTAAAGCTATTGATAAGCTTGTCCAAGGGATTAAAGAAGGTAAACAGCATCAAGTATTGCTTGGAGCAACAGGCACAGGCAAAACGTTCACTGTTTCAAATGTAATTAAAGAAATTAACAAGCCAACGCTTGTTATTGCTCATAACAAAACACTAGCTGGACAGCTCTACAGCGAGTTTAAGGAATTCTTTCCAAACAATGCTGTGGAGTATTTTGTTAGTTATTATGATTACTATCAACCAGAGGCGTATGTTCCTCAAACAGATACATTTATTGAAAAAGATGCGAGTATTAATGATGAAATTGATAAGCTTCGTCACTCGGCAACGTCTTCTTTGTTTGAAAGAAATGATGTTATTATCATTGCCAGCGTTTCTTGTATTTATGGTCTAGGTTCGCCTGAAGAATATAAAGAAATGGTTCTATCATTAAGAGTGGGCATGGAAAGAGAACGAAATGAGCTTTTGCGCAATCTTGTGGATATTCAGTATGAAAGAAATGATATTGATTTTAAGCGCGGTACGTTTCGCGTTCGTGGTGATGTAGTGGAAATTTTCCCAGTTTCAAGGGATGAACATTGTATACGCGTTGAATTTTTTGGAGATGAAATTGATCGTATCCGAGAAGTGGATGCTTTGACAGGGGAGATTATTGGTGACCGTAACCATGTAGCAATTTATCCTGCTTCCCACTTCGTTACTCGTGAAGAAAAAATGCGTGTTGCTATTCAAAATATCGAAAAAGAGTTGGAAGATCGTCTTAAAGTATTAAAGGATAACGGCAAGCTGCTAGAAGCGCAGCGACTAGAACAACGTACGCGCTACGATCTCGAAATGATGCGCGAAATGGGATTCTGTTCAGGGATTGAAAACTACTCTCGTCATTTAACGCTTCGTCCACCAGGATCAACTCCGTATACGCTTTTAGATTTCTTTCCAGATGACTTTTTAATGATTGTGGATGAGTCACATGTAACAATGCCACAAATACGCGGCATGTACAACGGTGACCAAGCACGTAAACAGGTTCTCGTTGATCACGGGTTTCGTTTGCCTTCTGCTCTTGACAACCGTCCGCTTCGCTTTGAAGAATACGAGAAACATATTTCTCAAATGGTTTATGTTTCAGCAACGCCAGGACCTTATGAAATGGAAAAAGCACCAGAATTCATTGAGCAGATTATTAGACCGACAGGATTGCTTGATCCAACAATTGACGTGCGTCCAATTAAAGGACAAATTGATGATCTCGTAGACGAAATTCGTAAGCGTACTGAACGAAATGAGCGGGTACTTATAACAACGTTAACGAAAAAAATGTCGGAAGATTTAACAGACTACTTAAAAGAGCTTGGCATTAAAGTCAACTATCTTCATTCAGAAATAAAAACATTAGAACGTATTGAAACAATTCGTGAGCTTCGCATTGGCACATATGATGTGCTTGTTGGGATCAATTTATTAAGAGAAGGGCTAGATATTCCGGAAGTTTCTCTTGTAGCTATCCTTGATGCAGATAAAGAAGGGTTTTTACGTTCAGAACGTTCTCTTATTCAAACGATTGGTCGTGCTGCAAGGAACGAAAATGGTCATGTTATCATGTATGCTGACAAAATTACAAAATCAATGGACATTGCGATTAATGAGACAAAACGTCGTCGTGAAACGCAAATAGCTTACAACGAAGAACATGGTATAACGCCGCAGACGATTCAGAAAAAAGTACGTGATTCTATTCGAGCAACAATGGTTGCAGAAGATGAAGAACAGTATGAAAATCGTCCAGACTTGAAGAAGATGACGAAACGAGAGCGTGCAGAAGTTATTGAGAACATGGAAAGAGAAATGAAAGAAGCTGCAAAAGCGCTTGATTTCGAACGTGCCGCACAGCTTCGTGATACTATTTTAGAGTTGAAAGCGGAGGGATGATTGTCTTATGGCAACAGATCGCATTGTTGTAAAAGGGGCTAGAGCCAATAATTTAAATAATCTTGATGTTACAATTCCTAGAGATAAACTCGTCGTAATGACGGGTTTATCTGGTTCAGGGAAATCTTCATTAGCTTTTGATACGATTTACGCGGAAGGACAGCGTCGTTACGTTGAGTCTTTATCAGCGTACGCTCGGCAGTTTTTGGGACAGATGGATAAGCCTGATGTGGATTCTATTGAAGGTCTTTCGCCAGCAATTTCAATTGACCAAAAAACAACAAGCCGTAATCCGCGCTCAACAGTTGGGACAGTCACAGAAATTTATGATTATCTACGCTTGCTGTTTGCGCGCGTCGGACGTCCAACGTGTCCAAATCACGGTATTGAAATTACATCTCAAACAATTGAACAGATGGTTGACCGCATTTTAGAATATCCAGAGCGCACGAAGCTTCAGGTGCTCGCTCCTGTTGTTGATGGACGTAAAGGTATGCATGTAAAAGTGCTTGAAGATATTAAAAAGCAAGGCTTCGTACGCGTTCGAATTGATGGCGAAATGTATGATCTTGGCGATGACATTAACCTTGAAAAAAATAAAAAGCATACTATCCAAGTAGTTGTGGACCGTATTGTTGTAAAAGAAGGGGTAGAAACAAGGTTAGCAGACTCTCTTGAAACGGCACTTCGGTTAGGGGAAGGAAAAGTCGTTATTGATGTTATTGGAGAAGAAGAGCTTCTTTTCAGTGAACATCACGCATGTCCATATTGTGGTTTCTCAATCGGTGAACTTGAGCCAAGAATGTTTTCATTTAACAGTCCATTTGGAGCTTGTACAAGCTGTGATGGATTAGGAGTTCGTCTTGAGGTTGATTTAGATCTTGTGATTCCAAACTATGATTTATCACTCAAAGAACATGCAATTGCACCTTGGGAGCCAACAAGCTCACAGTATTATCCACAGCTCTTAAAAGCTGTTTGTGTGCATTATGGAATTGATATGGACATTCCTGTTCGCGATATTCCTAAGCATTTATTAGACAAAGTGCTCTATGGGAGTGATAAAGAACGCATTCATTTTCGCTATGAAAATGATTTTGGACAAATTCGTGAAAACGATATTGAATTCGAAGGGGTTATCCCAAATATTGAGCGTCGTTATCGTGAAACAAGCTCAGACTACATCCGGGAGCAGATGGAAAAATATATGGGAGAACAGCCTTGCCCAAAATGTAAAGGAAACCGTCTTAAGAAAGAAACGCTCGCTGTTTTAATTGATGGTAAGCATATTGGGAAAGTAACGAGTTTTTCTGTACAAGAAGCATATGAGTTTTTTGCAACCCTTAGTCTTTCTGAAAAAGAGATGCAAATTGCTCAAATGATTTTAAGAGAAATTACAGAGCGTCTAGGATTTTTAAACAACGTTGGCCTTGATTATCTAACATTGAACAGATCTGCAGGAACGCTTTCAGGAGGCGAAGCACAGCGCATTCGTTTGGCAACTCAGATTGGTTCTCGTTTATCAGGCGTTTTATATATTTTAGATGAACCATCAATTGGACTTCATCAACGTGACAACGATCGTCTTATCGAAACAATGCAGAGCATGCGCGACTTAGGAAATACCCTTATTGTTGTTGAACATGATGAAGATACCATGATGGCGGCTGATTATCTTATTGATATTGGACCTGGAGCAGGGATTCATGGAGGAAAAGTTGTTTCAGCAGGCACGCCTGAAGAAGTAATGCATGACGAAAACTCTTTAACAGGTCAATATTTATCAGGAAAGAAATTCATCCCACTTCCGACAGAGCGAAGAGCTGTTGATAAAGAGCGAATGCTTGAAATTGTAGGGGCAAAAGAAAATAACTTAAAAAATGTAAAAGTAAAGCTTCCACTAGGTTTGTTCCTTGCTGTAACAGGCGTATCAGGTTCAGGGAAGAGTACGCTTATCAATGAGGTACTAAGGAAATCACTGTCACAAAAGCTGAATAATGCGAAACAGAAGCCAGGGGAGCATAAAGAAATTAAGGGAATTAATCACCTTGATAAAATTGTTGATATTGACCAATCACCTATTGGTAGGACGCCCCGCTCAAATCCGGCAACATATACAGGTGTGTTTGATCATATTCGGGACTTATTTGCTCAAACAAATGAAGCAAAAACACGCGGATATCAGAAAGGCCGTTTTAGCTTTAATGTAAAGGGAGGACGTTGTGAAGCATGCCGAGGAGATGGAATTATCAAAATCGAAATGCACTTCCTTCCAGATGTGTATGTTCCATGCGAGGTTTGCCATGGGAAGCGATATAATCGTGAAACGCTTGAAGTGAAATATAAAGGAAAGAACATTGCAGATGTTTTGGAAATGACTGTTGAAGATGCAATTGAATTCTTTGAAAATATTCCTAAAATCAAGCGTAAGCTTCAAACAATTGAAGATGTTGGCCTAGGTTACATTACACTTGGTCAACCTGCTACAACTCTCTCAGGAGGCGAAGCACAGCGTGTGAAGCTTGCGTCAGAACTTCATCGTCGTTCAACAGGCCGTACAATGTATATTTTAGATGAACCAACAACAGGTTTGCATGTTGATGATATTGCTCGTTTACTAAAAGTTCTTCAGCGCTTAGTTGGCAATGGAGACACTGTGCTTGTTATTGAACATAACTTAGATGTTATTAAGACTGCTGATTATATTATTGACCTTGGTCCTGATGGTGGGGATAAAGGGGGACAAATTGTAGCAACAGGAGTACCAGAAGAAGTTGTAAATGTTGAAGGATCTTATACCGGTCGTTATCTTGCGCATATTCTTGAGAGAGATCGTAAAAGAATGGAAGATCGTTTAAAAGGAGCAGAAACGGTTAAAGCATAATGTGAAAAGGGTAAGTCTACTAAAAAGTGGCTTATCCTTTTTTTGTAGAGCTAAGGAAAGTTTTTCGAATGTTGAAACTTACTTCAACATAAAAACGTAATACAGATAAAGGAGATGAAAAAATAAACATGGAGTCTAATAAAGTCTTGTCAGCCCTTTCTTATTTTAGTCTTTTCTTTGCTCCCTTTCTCTTACCAATTATCATCTACTTTGTTACTCAAGATAAAAGAGTTAAGGATGATGCAAAATGGGCATTGTTCTCTCATATATTACCAGTATTATCAATACCTTTATTCTTCCTTTACCTTATCCCATATTTCTCAGGTCACTATGGCTTATCAGCCGCATGGATTATTTTTGTTGTTATCCTGTGTCTTGTTCTCTCGTTTGGAGTTGCAATTTGGAATGTTGTCAAAGGAATTAAAGTCATCATTGATCGTTAATAAGGAGGAAATATCATGGAAAACCAACGTAAACAGCTTCTGAAAATGATTGAAGAAGGTCGAATTTCTGCTGAGGAAGCATTTAAATTACTTGAAGCAATGGAAAGAGAAGAAAAAGAAGCAAAACAGAAGGAAGAAAAAGCGGTAGAAGTTTCCCCTTTTTTAGACGAGAAAGCTTTTCAAAAGGAAGAGCCTCCTCGTGAGCGTGATTTAAAGAAAAAAGTGTTTTCATTTTTAGATCAAACTGTAAAGAAGATTAAAGATACAGATTTAGATTTTAACTTTGGTACTTCTTACGATGTTAATCAAATTTTCCAACATAGTGATGTGGAAGTTCGTAGTCTTGACCTTGATATTGCCAACGGAAATGTAAAAATTGAGCCTTGGTCACAAAATGAGGTCCGTATTGAATGTTCAGCAAAAGTTTATAAAGTAAATAGCCAAGAAGAAGCCAAAAAGCTTTTCTCTCAAGAAACAATATTTTCTACTGAAGAAGGCAAGATTCGTTTCAATGTTCAAAATAAAGGGATTAAAGTCAAAGCGCACCTGTTCATTCCAAATGTAGAGTATAATGAAATCATATTGCGCACGTTTAACGGTCCTATCGTTGGGAAAGATTTAAAAATAGGAAATTTAAAAGCTAAAACGGCGAACGGCAGCTTATCATTTGAGAATATACGCGGAGAAAAAGGGGAGTTTGAGACAGTACACGGAGCTCTTTCACTACAAAATATTTCACTCAATAAGTGTGAAGGAGAGACAATCAATGGAGCTATTAATCTAAGAGGGGAAGCAAGGCATGTTGATTTGCAGACATTCAATGGAAGTATTGAACAGTATTTAATACAGCCTTCTCAATACGTATTTCTGAAATCAACAGCAGGAAGCATCAAAACTTTCTTTGCACCTGGAGCTTTTATTGATGGAAGTATTCGCTCGAACTTTGGCAACCTTACATGTAACCTTCCAAATGTTCATATATTAGAAGAAAAGAATGAGAAAATCCAAAAGGTTTTAAAGTTCCGCTCTATTAATAGTGGGGACAGCATCACGAAAATAGTGGCTGAATCTAGAACAGGAGCTATCGGACTGTATGAAAGGGAAGTGTAGCAATTGAAGACAAAGCTGTATCGTTCTGTAAAGGACCGTAAGTTAGGTGGAGTACTCGGTGGACTTGCTGACTATTTAAATATGGACAGCAGCCTTCTTCGTATTATTTTTATTGTTGCATTTATTGGCGGAGTAGGATCGATTGGGTGGATTTACCTAATATGGATTTTCATCGTTCCAAATGAAGGAGAATAACGTATGTGGAAAAGATGGGTTATTAGCATTGTTGTGAATGCATTAAGCCTTATGATTGTATCAACCATTTTTGACGATTTTTATTTGAGTTCAGTCAGTGCAGCTGTAATTGCTGCTATTGTGCTCTCTATTATTAACATCATCATTAAGCCAATCCTTATTTTATTTACGTTACCAGCAACAATCTTAACATTGGGATTGTTCCTATTTGTCATCAATGCAATTACATTGATGATTACACAAGGAATCATTGGAGATGCCTTTATTATTGATGGGTTTAGTACAGCTTTGTTTGCAGCAATTATTATGGCGCTATTAAATTTAATCGCTCAAAAAGCATTTATTGAGCCAATGCAACGTTAGAAGAGCAGGTGAAGGAACCTGCTCTTTTTTTTAGTTTTTTTAAGAAATTTTTCTTCTAAAATCATTTAATGATACAATAAACAGGATAACAGCATTTGTAATTAGAAAGAGAAAATATCTTTACATCAAATACGAGAAAACAGGGAGGAACCATCCTTGGCAAAAGTGAGAACAAAAGACATAATAGAGAAATTTAATCTAGAACTAATCAGTGGAGAAGAAGGAGTGAACCGCCCGATTACAGTGAGTGATATTTCACGACCTGGCATTGAGATGGCAGGCTATTTTACATATTATCCTGCAGAGCGCCTTCAGCTTCTTGGAAAAACAGAGATTTCTTTTTTTAATCAACTTGATGTTGAACAAAAGCAAATCAGAATGGAAAAGCTTTGTACAGATATTACTCCAGCTATTGTTGTATCAAGAGAGATGGAAGTCCCACAAGAGCTTATTGAAGCCTCTGAGCGCGAGTCCGTGCCTGTTTTGCGCTCTGACATGAAAACAACACGGTTATCAAGTCGATTGACAAACTACTTAGAAAGTAAACTTGCTCCTACAACAGCGGTACACGGTGTATTAGTTGATATTTATGGTGTTGGGGTTTTAATCATCGGGAAAAGCGGCGTTGGGAAAAGTGAAACAGCACTTGAACTTGTAAAACGAGGCCATCGTTTAGTTGCTGATGACTGTGTTGAAATTCGCCAGGAAGATCAGGATACTTTAATTGGAAACGCTCCTGGGTTAATTGAACATCTTCTAGAGATTCGCGGATTAGGTATTATTAATGTTATGACACTCTTTGGAGCAGGTGCTGTGAGAAACTTTAAGCGCATCACTCTCGTTATTAACTTGGAGACATGGGATCAAACAAAGCATTATGATCGTCTTGGTCTTGAGGAAGAAAAAATGAAAATTATTGATACACAGATTACGAAACTAACAGTTCCTGTACGTCCAGGTCGAAACTTAGCCGTTATCATTGAGGTAGCTGCAATGAACTATCGTCTTAAGAAAATGGGTATTAACGCAGCTGAACAATTTTCGAATCGCCTAACAGGGGCAATTGAAGATACAACGCTTGAAGATCATGACGAAACATATTGAGAAAAGACTAAACTATAAAGGAAGTGAGAGAGATGGAAGACATTCAGCCACTTGATCGTGTGTTCCTTGAAATTGGTCCGTTAACGGTTTATTGGTATGGGGTAATTATCGGGATTGGCGTAATTCTTGGTCTTTATTTAGCGACAAAAGAATGTGATCGTCGAGGTATTCCAAAAGAAGTCTTTGTTGATCTAGTTCTATTTGCAGTACCGATTGCTATTATCTTTGCTCGTGTTTATTATGTAGCATTTAAATGGGACTATTATTCTGAGAACTTAGTTCAAATCCCGCAGATTTGGCATGGAGGAATCGCAATTCATGGAGGACTTATTGGTGCTGTATTAACAGCTGTTATCTATTCTAAAGTGAGAGGGTACTCATTTTGGAAGCTCGCTGATATTGCAGCTCCGAGTATTTTACTAGGTCAGGCAATTGGGCGATGGGGAAATTTTATGAACCAAGAAGCCCATGGAGGACCTGTTTCAAGAGCCTTCTTAGAAAACTTACATTTGCCAAAGTTCATTATAGATCAAATGTATATTAATGGGACTTATTATCACCCAACATTTTTATATGAGTCACTGTGGAGCATAGTTGGCGTCATTGTTTTAATCTTGTTAAGAAGAGCAAACTTACGCCGAGGAGAGCTTTTCTTTACATACGTTATTTGGTATTCGATTGGGCGCTTCTTTATTGAAGGAATGAGAACAGATAGTTTAATGCTGACAAGTTCACTTCGCATTGCTCAAGTTATTTCTATTGTACTAATTCTCCTTTCTATTATTTTTATTATAGTTCGTCGCTGGAAAGGATGGAGCAAGAAGCACTATCTTGATCAGTAATGTTCGATAATCTAGGGATAGGGGGATATACTTCATGAAAAAGTCGCTTCAAAGGGGAATAATCGCAGGGTTAAAAACAACATGGACACTCGGGAAAATCATTTTTCCTGTTACACTTATTGTTTATCTTCTTCAGTATACGCCAGTCATTGATCTTATTGCTTCGTGGCTAACACCTGTAATGAAAGTCATTGGACTTCCAGGGGATGCAGCTGTTCCACTTGTTTTAGGAAACTTGCTTAATTTGTATGCTGGGATTGCAGGAATCTTAGCGCTTGACTTGTCTGTAAAAGAAGTTTTTATTCTAGCTGTTATGCTGTCATTTAGCCATAACTTGCTTATTGAATCAACAGTAGCATTAAAAGTGGGAGTTAGACTTTCCGTTATTTTGTCTGTTCGTATTGGGCTTGCTCTCTTGTCTGCTTTTATTATCAATCTTGTTTGGAAAGGTGGAGGAGAGCAAGCTCAGTACGGCTTTATTTCTCAGAAGGATGAAGTTGTATCAGGATGGGGAGCCATTATACTAAAAGGGATTGAAACAGCTGCTATGGGGATTTTACAGCTGGCAATCATTGTTATCCCTGTCATGATTGCACTTCAAATTTTAAAAGATTTAGGATGGTTAAGTAAGTTTTCAAATAAGATGGTTCCTTTTACAAAATTATTAGGTATGAATGGAAATACTTCTACAACGCTTGTAACAGGGCTCTTAATTGGTTTGGCGTATGGGGCAGGGGTTATGATTCAAGCAGTTCAAGAAGAAGGGGTATCTAAAAAAGATGCAACGCTTGCCTTTATTTTCTTAGTTGCTTGTCATGCAGTTGTAGAAGACACACTTGTTTTTATTCCACTCGGTATTCCTGTTCTGCCATTGCTGCTTATTCGCGTTATTACGGCCCTTCTTTTGACGATTGTTATCGCTAAAATTTGGAGTCGCCAAAAGGGATTATCTCAAAGAAAGGAAGTTACCTATGAACGTTAATACTCTTCTTTTTGACTTAGATGGAACATTAATTGATACAAATGAGTTAATCATTTCTTCTTTTTTACATACGCTTGAAACATATTATCCAAGCAAATATAAAAGGGAAGATGTACTTTCATTTATGGGGCCACCTCTTTATGATTCATTTGCTCGATTAAATCCAGAAAATATAGAGGAAATGGTTGACTGTTATAGAGCATACAACCATGAGCATCATGACCGCTTAGTGACAGAATTTCCAACTGTTTTTGAAACGGTAAAATGGTTAAAAGAGCAAGGTTACAAACTTGGTATTGTAACAACCAAAATTCGTCAGACAGTTGAAATGGGACTGAAGCTAACAGGATTAGATTCTTTTTTCGATGTTGTCATTACGCTTGATGACGTTCAGCATGCTAAACCACATCGTGAACCAATTGATAAAGCATTAGTTAAGCTGAATGCTAAACCAGAGGAAACAATGATGATTGGAGATAATTCGCACGATATTCTGGCTGGTAAAAATGCTGGCACAAAGACAGTTGGGGTAGCTTGGAGTGCCAAAGGAAAAGCACATGTTGCTTCATATGAGCCAGACTACATTCTCGATGAGATGGGAGATTTAAAAGCCATACTTGGAGGAAAGTAACAGTGCGAAAATTAGAGCGTTATGAAGTAAATGATGAGAATGCATTGTGGAACATGTACAAAACAGTCTCATTTTGGAAAGTTGTCAAAAACTTTATCGTGATTCAACTTGCGCGCTATATGCCATTTTTAAAAATAAAAAATTGGCTTTATCGGACTTTCCTTCATATGAACATTGGAGAAAAAACATCTTTTGCATTAATGGCAATGGTTGATGTCATGTTTCCTGAACGAATTTCCGTTGGTCATAACTCTATTATTGGCTACAATACAACGATTTTGACTCATGAATATTTAATTAAAGAATATCGTCTTGGAAACGTAGAAATTGGTAACGAAGTAATGATTGGAGCAAATACAACGATTTTGCCTGGCGTAACAATTGGTGATGGAGCCATTGTAGCAGCAGGAACTGTTGTACATCGTAACGTAGCCCCAGGAACATTTGTTGGTGGAAACCCCATGAACGTGATTTATTCAAAAGAAGAAATGAAAAATAGGGATAAAAGTAAAGACCTTTCTTAATTCTATAAGAAAGGTCTTTTTAGTTGTTAGTAATTCTTACTTTCCTTATTGGGATTGTTGTATTATAATGCTAGAAGGAATAACATATTTACTACATTAGGAGGTTTAACAGCTGTGGATACTTTGTATATCATTATTAATATTTTAATTATGGCAGTGTTCATCGGACTGCTTGTCTATATGCAGAGAAAACATGTTTCGTTTTCAAAACGTGTTTTCACAGGTTTAGGTTTAGGGATTGTATACGGTCTTATTTTACAGTTTATTTATGGAGCAACATCAGACGTTGTTGTAACGTCATCGGATTGGTTTAATATTGTCGGAAACGGCTATGTTAAGTTTCTACAAATGCTTGTTGTCCCACTTGTATTCATTTCAATCGTTTCAGCTTTTACACGTTTGAAAATGACAAAGAATATTGGGAAAATTAGTGTCCTTATTATCGGTATTTTACTTGGAACAACGGCTATTTCATCAGCAATTGGTATTGGAGCAACAGCTCTATTTGATTTAGATGCAAATCAGCTTGATGGTGGGTCTGTTGAGCAAAGTAGAGGACTTGAGCTTGAAGATAAGCTTACAGGTGTCAAAGATTTAACGTTACCACAACAAATTGTTGAACTACTACCAGCTAACCCATTCCTTGATTTTACAGGAGCTCGTCCAACTTCAACAATTGCGGTTGTTATTTTTGCTGCGTTCATTGGGATAGCTTTCTTAGGTGTAAAACGAAAGCAGCCTGAACAAGCAGAAATGTTTGAAAAGATTATTGAATCTATTCGTACAATTGTAATGCGTATTGTAACACTTGTTATTCGTCTTACTCCATTTGGAGTGTTGGCGATTATGACGAGAACAGCGGCAACAAGTGACTTAAAATCAATTGCAAATCTTGGTGTCTTTGTAATTGCATCATACGTTGCGTTAATTGTAATGTTCTTAGTTCACCTTATTCTTTTGTCTGTGTTCGGCTTGAACCCAATTACGTATGTGAAGAAGATCATTCCAGTTTTACTTTTTGCTTTTACATCACGTTCAAGCGCTGGAACATTGCCAATTAACATTGATACACAAACGAAGAAGCTTGGTGTCCCTGATGCAATTGCAAACTTTGCTGGGTCGTTTGGCTTGTCAATTGGGCAAAACGGATGTGCAGGTATTTATCCTACAATGCTTGCTGTAATGATTGCACCAACAGTTGGAATTAATCCATTTTCGCCTTCATTTATTGCAACATTAATTGTTGTTGTTGCTATTAGCTCATTTGGAGTAGCTGGTGTCGGCGGTGGAGCAACGTTTGCTGCTTTAATCGTTCTTTCTACAATGAATCTTCCTGTAGCACTTGCAGGTCTGCTTATTTCAGTTGAACCTCTTATTGATATGGGACGTACAGCATTGAACGTAAGCGGAAGTATGACAGCTGGAGTTGTCACAAGTAAAGCAACAAAGGAAATTGATACAACAATATATAACAATAGAAGTATTGAACTTGAACATTAAAAAAACCTTGGCTTCGGCCAAGGTTTTTTTGTTCGCTAATCATGGAAATAATAGGTATTATAAAGATGGAATTAATAAACAGAAAATTTGATTATTTCATATATTATTTGAGTGTGAACTGTTGACGAGGCGAAATGAAAGATGTAAACTACTAATAACTTTAATTCATTATTTCTCTAATTCGTTAGTGTAATAAAGTATTTTTTATTTTAAATCAAAGGATGGTTACGATGTCGAAGTTATTTATGTTTGAAAAGCCACTTGGAATGCGAGATACATTACCACAGCTTTATAATCGAAAAAAAGCAGTTCGTGATCAGCTTGCTGGGGAGATTAAAAATTGGGGATATCAATATATGGAAACTCCAACTTTAGAATATTACGAAACGGTTGGAAATGCTTCAGCTATTCTAGATCAGCAACTTTTTAAACTTCTTGATCGACAAGGACGGACACTTGTCTTAAGACCAGATATGACAACGCCAATTGCACGGGTTGCTTCATCCAAATTAGCTAATGATATTCCACTTCGTCTTGCCTATGAAGCAAACGTATATCGAACACAGCAGGATGAAGGAGGAAGACCGTCAGAATTTGAACAGGTAGGGATTGAACTTATTGGGGACGGAACGATTACAAGTGATGCAGAAGTCATTTCTCTCATGATTAGTGCTCTTAAAAAAGCAGGATTACAATCATTTAAGGTTGCAATTGGGCACGTTGGGTACATTAATTCGCTTTTCTTAGAAATTGTCGGAAATGAAGAACGAGCAAATGTCCTGCGTCGTTATCTTTATGAAAAAAATTACGTCGGCTATCGTAACCATGTCCAAAACTTAGGTCTTTCTTCCATTGATCGAGATCGCTTATTAAAGCTTCTTGAACTACGCGGAGATGAAGCGAAAATTGTGGACGCAATTGACCTTGCTGAAAGTGAAGAAGGGAAGAAGGCAGGAAGACAGCTTCGCGACCTTTGGAAGCTTCTTGAAGTATATGGTGTTACAAATGAAATTAAGATTGATTTTAATCTTGTAAGTCATATGAGTTATTACAGCAGCATTTTGTTTGAAGTTTATGCTGAAAACGTCGGATCTCAAATCGGAAATGGTGGAAGATATAATGAACTTTTGGAAAAATTTAATCAAAACACACCTGCAACAGGATTTGGCATTCAGCTTAATCGTTTATTAGAAGCGCTGAATGCTCCTGAAGAAGAAGAAAAAATAGATTGTATCCTATATAGTACTGAAAGACTTGCTGAAGCTTTTGCTCTTGCGGAAGAGAAAAGAAAGGCTCAGGAAAAAGTAGTTATTCAGAACATTGCAGGAGTCCAGGACGTTGACTCTTTCACACAAAAATTTGACGACGTAACATATTTAATTGGAAAAGCGCGAGGTGAAAATAAATGAGCAGCCCTTTAACAATTGCTATGCCGAAAGGTCGTATCTTTGAAGAAGCAGCAGACTTGCTACGAGCAGCTGGATTTGCTCTTCCAGCAGAATTTGATGACTCAAGAAAGCTTATTGTGGACGTAGAAGCTGAGAACATGCGCTTTATTTTAGCTAAGCCAATGGATGTAACAACATATGTAGAATATGGAGTTGCAGACCTTGGAATTGCCGGAAAAGATGTCATGCTTGAAGAAGAACGAGACGTTTATGAACTTCTAGACTTAAAGATTAGCAAATGTCATCTTGCTGTAGCTGGTTTACCTAATGCCATTCGTGATGAAGTTGCACCAAAGGTAGCAACAAAATATCCAAACGTTGCTTCCTCATATTTTAGAGAACAAGGAGAACAAGTAGAGATTATTCGTTTAAATGGATCAATTGAACTTGCTCCTATTGTGGGATTAGCAGATCGAATTGTTGATATTGTTTCAACAGGTCAAACATTAAAAGAGAACGGACTGGTAGAGCTCGAACATATTGAAGATATTACGTCTCGGTTAATTGTAAATCCTGTAAGCTACCGTTTAAAAGATGAACGAATTGATGAAATTGTAACAAAATTAGCTTCAGTTTTAGAAGGGTGAGAAAAGATGGACATTCAGAAAGTAACGAGTGAGCTAAGTTTAAAACGGAAAATTGATAATGGTACAGGAGAACAGCGTCAAGCTGTTATTAGTATATTAGCAGATGTTGAGAACCGGGGAGATCAAGCTCTTCACGATTATACAAAGAAATTTGATGGAGCATTGTTAAAAGATTTTCGTGTCTCAGAGGAAGAGATTAAAAGAGCATATGAACAAATTGAGGATAGCATAGTGAATATCATCACAGAAGCCGCAGAAAATATCCGTGATTACCACGAGCGAATGAAAAGTCAATCTTGGATTGTAACAAAACCGGATGGGACAATGCTCGGTCAGCAGGTCACACCACTTGATGCTGTTGGTGTATATGTACCAGGTGGAACAGCAGCATATCCTTCATCAGTATTAATGAACGTTATTCCAGCTCAAGTTGCTGGAGTAGGACGGATTGTCATGACATCTCCTCCAAATAAAAAAGGCGAACTTCCAGCTGGTGTTCTTGTTGCAGCGAACGAGCTTGGAGTTGATGAAATTTACAAAGTAGGAGGAGCACAAGCTGTCGGTGCCCTTGCTTATGGAACAGAGACAATTGCACCTGTTGATAAAATCGTAGGTCCTGGGAATATTTTTGTTGCACTTGCAAAACGTGAAGTCTTTGGTCTTGTTGATATTGATGCTATTGCAGGTCCGAGTGAAATCGTCATCTTAGCAGACGAGTCAGCATATCCGGATGAAGTTGCAGCAGATCTTCTTTCCCAAGCAGAGCATGATCGGCTTGCATCAAGTATTCTCGTTACGCATTCAGAAGAACTTGCCTACCGTGTACAGAAGGAAGTAGAGCAACAATTAAAAACACTGCCTAGAAGAGACATTGCTTTAGCTTCCATAGAAAATCATGGAGCTATTTATGTGACAGAGTCATTAGAAGAGTCTGTAACTGTTGTGAATAAATTGGCTCCAGAGCACTTAGAAGTTGCCACAAAAGATCCTCATACTCTACTTGGTCAAATTCGACATGCAGGAGCAATCTTTTTGGGAAGATATAGTTCAGAACCTGTTGGAGATTATTTTGCAGGCCCAAACCATGTTTTGCCGACAAATGGAACAGCGGCATTTTCTAGTCCGCTTTCTGTGGAGTCTTTTGTTAAGAAATCAAGCATTATTTCTTATAGTGAGAAGGCATTAATCGAAAATGCTAGCAAAATTGCTGCATTTGCCCGCTTAGAAGGATTAGAAGCACACGCACGTGCTGTTGAATCAAGGTTTAAATCGAAGGGAGAAAATTAAAGTGAGAGAAGCTTCAATTGAACGTAAAACAAATGAAACAGATATTACTCTAAGTATGAACATTGATGGGGAAGGAAAGTCTTCAATCAAAACAGGCGTGCCGTTTCTGGAACATATGCTTGATTTGTTTACAAAACACGGGCAGTTTGACCTTGATATTAAAGCAAATGGAGATACAGAAATTGATGACCACCATACAACAGAAGACATTGGAATTTGTCTTGGTTCGGTTTTTAAAGATGCGTTAGGAGATAAAAAAGGAATTAAGCGCTATGGCCAAGCTATGGTGCCGATGGATGATGCACTTGCTCAAGTTGTTGTAGACCTGAGCAATCGTCCTCATTTTGAATTAAAAGGAGATATTCCAGCAAGTCAAGTTGGAACATTTGATACAGAACTTGTTGATGAGTTTCTGTGGAAGTTTGCGCTAGAGGCTCGTATGAATCTGCATGTTATTATTCACTATGGTCGCAATACACACCATATTATTGAAGCTGTGTTTAAAGCGCTTGGCCGTGCATTAGATGAAGCAACAATGATTGATCCTCGTGTTAAAGGCGTTCCCTCAACGAAAGGGATGTTGTAGTATGATTGGCATTATTGATTATGGAATGGGAAATCTTTATAGCGTCAGCAAAGCACTTGAGCGTTTGGATTATGATTATATTATTTCAAATGACCCCAAAGAGCTTAAGAAAACAAAAGGTTACATTCTACCAGGCGTAGGAGCATTTGGAGATGCTATGGAGGAGCTTAACCGTCAAAACCTTGCTTTTTTTATAAAAGAGGAAGCAGATAGGGGAAAACCTCTTCTTGGTATTTGTCTAGGGATGCAGCTTCTATTTGAACAAAGCGAAGAAAATGGAATATCGGATGGTCTTGGTCTTTTAAAGGGGCGCGTTATTAAATTTAAAGGCACTACAGCAGAGGGGGAGTCATATAAAGTTCCTCATATGGGGTGGAATAAGCTAACATTTAACCGAGACTCAGAGCTATTAACAAATGTGGAAGAAGAGCATGTTTATTTTGTTCATTCTTATTATGTAGATACAGACGATAAAGAAGCGGTTATTGCAACAGCTGATTATGATGTTAAAGTACCCGCTGTTGTTGGTAGGGACAACGTGTTTGGAACTCAGTTCCATCCAGAAAAAAGCAGCGATATCGGGGTAAAGATGCTAAGGAACTTTGCAAACTATGTGGAGAAGCGAGGAGAAAGAAGTGAGTAATTTTACAATTTATCCAGCTATTGATATGCGCGGGGGAAAATGTGTCCGCCTTGTCCAAGGGGACTATAGTAAAGAAACGGTCTATGGAGATTCACCGCTTGATATGGCAAAAGTATTTGCAAAAGATGGAGCCGAGTGGATTCATATGGTAGACCTTGATGGAGCTAAAAAAGGAGCTCGAGTGAACGATAGTCATGTTTTACTTGTTAAAAAGGAATTGAACGTATCTGTTCAGATTGGCGGCGGGATTCGCACAGAGGAAGATGTAGCGTTTTATCTAGAGAATGGAATTGACCGCGTTATTTTAGGAAGTGCTGCTATCTCAAACCCTCAGTTTGTGAAGGATATGCTTCACAAATACGGAGAGAAAATTGCCATTGGAATTGATGCAAGAGACGGATATGTTGCAACAGAAGGATGGATTGAAACTTCAACAATTAAAGCGACAGAGCTTGGTCAGAAGCTTGCGGCTGAGGGAGCTAAAACTTTTATTTTTACAGATATCGCTACAGACGGTATGCTGTCTGGTCCAAATGTGAAGGCAGTGAAGGAACTTGCTGAAGTTACAAAAGCGAATGTAATTGCTTCAGGTGGTGTCAGTTCTCTTGCTGATCTTAAAGATCTTTCCGCGTATAGAGAAAGCGGCATTGAAGGAGCTATTGTTGGCAAGGCTCTTTATACAAATCAGTTTACCGTAAAAGAAGCACTTAAAGAGGTGGAGAAATGATTACAAAACGAATTATTCCTTGCCTTGATGTAAAAGACGGGCGTGTTGTAAAAGGCGTTCAATTTGTAGAACTTCGTGATGCGGGAGATCCTGTTGAACTTGCAAAGTTTTATGATGAGGAAGGTGCAGATGAACTGGTTTTTTTAGATATCTCCGCTTCTCATGAAGGTCGTAAAACAATGGTTGATGTTGTAAGAGAAGTTGCTTCTCAATTAGCGATTCCCTTTACTGTTGGGGGAGGGATTAATTCGCTTGAAGATATGAAAAGAATGCTTAGAGCAGGGGCTGACAAAGTATCGTTAAATACAGCTGCTTTATTAAACCCCTCGCTTATTACAGAAGGAGCCAACTTCTTTGGTTCTCAATGCATTGTCGTTGCAATTGATGCTAAATGGGATGAAGGGCTAGGGTCGTGGCGTGTATATACGCACGGAGGACGTAACGAGACTAAGTGGGATGTAGTTTCATGGGCAAAAGAAGCTGTGTTAGCTGGAGCTGGTGAAATTCTTTTAACAAGTATGGATTGTGATGGCGAGAAACAAGGATTTAATTTAGAACTAACAAAGGCTGTGAGTGAAGCTGTTTCTGTACCTGTGATTGCATCAGGTGGGGCTGGAAATGCAGAGCACTTCTATGCAGGGTTTGAAGAAGGAAAAGCAGACGCTGGTTTAGCAGCTTCTATTTTTCACTATAAAGAAACGTCAGTAAGGGAAATTAAAGCAGAGTTAAGACAACGAGGAGTGAACGTACGATGAACCTAGAAGATGTTGTATTTGATGAAAAAGGACTTGTTCCAGCAATTGTCCAAGATGCAATAAGCAAAGAAGTCCTTACATTAGCATATATGAACAAGGAATCGTTGGAAAAATCTTTAGAGACAAAAGAAACTTGGTTCTATAGCCGTTCAAGACAAGAACTTTGGCATAAAGGAGAAACATCTGGCAATACTCAAAAAATTGTAGGAATGCGTTATGACTGTGACGGAGATGCTCTTGTTGTAGAAGTTGAAATTAATGGACCTGCTTGTCATACTGGAAAATATTCTTGTTTTAACAAGGAGCTTGTAGAGAAGAAGTTCGCCTCATCTTATAATCGCTTTGCTATTATTAATCAACTTGAACAAGTTATTGCAGCGCGTGAACAGGAACGTCCAGAAGGAGCTTATACAACGTATTTATTCGAAAAAGGCGTGGATAAAATTCTGAAAAAAGTCGGAGAAGAAGCTTCAGAAGTGATCATCGCTGCAAAGAATCGTGATCCTGAAGAGTTAAAATGGGAAGCAGCTGACCTACTTTATCACTTGCTCGTTCTTCTTCGCGAACAGAAGCTCCCGCTTGATGAAGTGCTTAGCGTTTTAGAAGAAAGACACGGATCATAACAAAGAAAAGACGCTCACGCATAGTGAGCGTCTTTTTTCTCGCTCCCAGTAAAAAGTTAGCGGTCTCCTCTACTCTCAAAGCTATTAAGTGTGATATACTACGAACGATATAAATAAAGTCATTCGGCATGAAAATATGGTTTCTTTTGTTGCCTGTCAAAGAGCTTTTTTTATAAGCTTTTGATGAGCAGCATTTTTCAGCATGCTGAAGAAATAACTATACCACACAAAAAGTTCAGGTGAAATAAACAGTGGACATGGAGGACGGAATGGAGAAAAACACACGCTCAGAAGCGGCTAAAGTTATTCCGTTGGTTCAAACAAGCGAGTACTTTTTCGATAGAGGCATTAAAGCCTATAAAAGAGGAAACGTAAAGAAAGCAAAACGATATATAGAAAGAGTATTGCAACTTGAACCGGAAAATACGGTTGTGCTCTGTCAGCTAGCTGTAATTTTAACAGACTTAGGGGATTATCAGCAGTCAAATGAATTGCTACAATCTGCTTTGCAGAATGCAAATCAGGAATCAGGGTATGAATGCCATTATTTTATGGCAAATAATTATGCTTATCTTGGTTTTTTTCAAGAAGCAAAGAAACATGCACTTCAATATATAAATAATGAAAAAAATGGTCGATTTTCTCAAGCTGTTGAAGATTTATTAGAAATTTTATCAATTGAAATGGATGATATAGACGAAGAAGAGAATGAAAATGAAGATCGTCTTATTATGCAGCAAGAGAAAGCAAAACTATTGCTTGAAATGGCTCAATTTGAAGAAGCAAAAGAGCTTCTCCATGAGATTATTGAGGAACATCCAGAGTTTTGGGCTGCCTATAATAACTTAGCACTTGCTCATTTTTATACAGACGAATATGAACAAGCTATGATTTATGTACGAAAAGTCCTTGAAAGTAATCCAGGGAATCTGCATGCTCTTTGTAATGAAGCAGTTTTCTACTTTAAGACAGGAAAGCAAGACTTACTCGAGAGACAGCTTACAAAACTACGTGTTGTTTATCCTATCTCATTTGATCATCGCTATAAATTGGGCGTAACATTTGCTGTCATTGGGGAATATAGCGGAGCATATCGTTGGCTCTATAGCCTTTATAAAAAGGGAGCTGCACGAGATACAACATTTTTATATTGGTTGTCTTATTCCGCTTATTATATTGGACATGAAAACCTAGCAAAACAGGCATGGGAAAAGTTGCTTGTATCTTCTCCTGAAAAAAAGGGAGAAGAACCATGGAACATTGCAGCCTCAACGGATAGTATACAAGAGGTGCTTCATTATATAAAACAAGGTGAGGAAGAGCAGTTCTTTGGTCTTTATCTCTTAGCTCAAATGGAGAACGAAGAAAGAAAAACATTTCTAACAAAAGAAACAGAACACTTTCTCTATTCCCCGTTTTTGAAAACTCTTTCTCAGGATATGCTAAAGAGTGAGGAACTTCCCCGCTGTTTGCAAATTGCTTTAACAATGAAAAAAAGCTTGCAAAGCGAAGAAGAGGAAAAAGGAATTGTATATTGGTATACTCTTTACAACAAAGCGCGATTTACTGAGATTGAAATGAAAAATATCTCTGCTTTTGCTGCAAGTGTTGTATATATGTTTTATCAAAATCTAAAAAGACCAGTATCTCAGAAAAAAATTGCACAAGAGTATGGAATATCTCTTACAACAATGTCAAAATATATAAAGAAAATCCGTTCGGTAAGCATTGTTTCTGTCTAGAGAAAGATTGTGAAATATACTATAATTTTTGAGCAAAAAGATAGACGATGTTTCTAATACCTTATACGATAAGAATAAGTAAATGCATAAGTGAAGAAGGAGTGGAAGAAATGTCAGAAGAAAAAATTTATGATGTCATTATTATTGGAGCAGGTCCTGCAGGCATGACTGCTGCTGTATATACATCTCGTGCTAATCTTTCAACTTTAATGATTGAACGTGGGGTACCTGGTGGTCAAATGGCAAACACAGAAGATGTTGAAAACTACCCAGGATATGAAAATATTTTAGGTCCAGACCTTTCAAATAAAATGTTCGAACATGCTAAAAAGTTTGGAGCAGAATATGCTTATGGCGACATCAAAGAAGTTATTGATGGAAAAGAGTATAAAACTGTTGTAGCTGGAAGCAAAGAATACAAAGCTCGTGCAATCATTATTGGTACAGGGGCAGAGTATAAGAAAATTGGCGTTCCTGGTGAAAAAGAGCTTAGCGGACGCGGCGTTTCTTATTGCGCAGTTTGTGATGGAGCATTCTTTAAAAATAAAGAGCTTATTGTTGTTGGTGGAGGAGACTCTGCTGTTGAGGAAGGCGTATACTTAACACGCTTTGCTTCTAAAGTGACGATTATTCACCGCCGTGATGAGTTACGTGCTCAAAAGATTCTTCAAAAACGTGCGTTTGACAATGAAAAAGTAGACTTTATTTGGAATCATACTGTAAAAGAAATTCATGAAGGTGAAGGTAAAGTAGGCAAAGTTACGCTTATTAACACCGTGACAGGTGAGGAATCTGAAAAAGACACTGATGGTGTCTTCATCTACATCGGCATGGTTCCTTTATCTAAACCATTTGAGAGCTTAGGTATTACAAATGAAGAAGGCTATATTGAAACAAACGAACGTATGGAAACGAAAGTACCGGGAATTTTTGCTGCCGGAGACGTACGTGAAAAGTCACTTCGCCAAATTGTAACAGCAACAGGTGATGGAAGTATTGCTGCTCAAAGCATCCAACATTATGTAGAAGAGTTACAAGAAGAGCTACAATCTGCTAAGTAATAGGCGAAAAAGACAAAAAGGGGAGTTTAACAGAACCGTAATTGCCTTTTAATTGTGCTGTAACACCTATGTTACATTGGTTCGTTATAGTATAGATAAGTAATTGACCCCCTTTTATAAATACGTTACGTTGAGCACAGCGAGTTCAAGCTGTGCTCTTTTTTTGTAAATTTAGAGGCCAAATTGAAGTTGTTAAACATTTGTGAATGATGCCGATATATTGTTGTCTATTGCTCCTTCATTGTATAATAAGAAAAACAATAGTCGTAAACAACAGAGGTGAAAAAATGCAGCGTGTAACAAACTGTGTCTTATTAAAAAATGATAAAATTCTTCTTCTCCAAAAACCACGCCGCAACTGGTGGGTTGCTCCTGGAGGGAAGATGGAACAGGGGGAATCTGTAAAGGATTCTGTTGTTCGTGAATTTAGAGAAGAAACAGGTGTTTATTTAAAAAATCCAACAGTAAAAGGGATTTTTACATTTGTTATTAAAGAAGGAAATGAAGTTGTGTCAGAATGGATGATGTTTACCTTTTTAGCAACTGAATTTGATGGAACAAATGTCCTTGAATCTGAGGAAGGCAAGCTGTCTTGGCATAAGCTTGATGTTGTTAATGAGCTTCCAATGGCTCCTGGAGACCATCATATTATTGACTATGTTGCAAAAGGATCTGGCATGATCTACGGAAATTTCACATATACAAAAGACTTTGAGCTTCTTTCTTATAGAATCGATCCTTCATAGTCTGCAATAAATAGTAGGGATAATCTTACTAGGTAGGGGGAGAAACATGAGCATTAATTCTTCACAAGAAGTTCAGTTAGTAATTATTACAGGAATGTCTGGTGCGGGGAAGACAGTTGTTGTGCAAAGCTTTGAAGATTTAGGGTTCTTTTGTGTTGACAATCTTCCGCCAACGCTTATTCCTAAGTTCTTGGAGCTTATGAAGGAGTCTAACGGAAAAATGAATAAAGTAGCTGTTGTCATGGACTTAAGAGGACGCGAGTTCTTTGATAGTTTATTTCAGGCACTTGATCACCTTGATGAAACATCTTGGATTACGCCTCAAATTTTATTCTTAGATGCAAAAGATAATGTTCTTGTTCAACGCTATAAGGAGACAAGACGTTCTCATCCTCTTGCCAAAACAGGCATGCCGCTTGATGGGATTCAGCTTGAACGAGAGTTATTGGATGATCTAAAGGGAAGAGCTCAAATCATTTTAGATACATCGGATTTAAAGCCACGCGAGCTTCGAGAAAAAGTAATAACGCAGTTTTCAACAAATAATTCTCAAGTATTTAGCGTGAATTTTGTTTCATTTGGTTTCAAATATGGTCTTCCTATTGATGCTGATTTAGTTTTTGATGTTCGTTTTTTACCAAACCCACATTATATTGATTCGCTTCGTCCTAAAACAGGACTTCAAGAAGAAGTGTCTTCTTACGTACTAAAATGGAATGATACTCAAAAGTTTCTTGAAAAGCTTATCGATCTTTTAAAGCTTATGCTTCCACAGTATAAACGCGAAGGAAAAAGTCAGCTTATTGTTGCAATCGGATGTACAGGAGGTCAGCATCGTTCTGTTACTTTAGCTGAGTATCTTGCCAAAGTTTTTGAAGGAGATTTCAAAACAAATCCACTGCATCGAGATATTGAGAGGAGAAAACAGAAGTAAATGACTACAGCACATCCAAAGGTTGTTGTAATTGGAGGAGGAACAGGGTTACCTGTTTTACTAAGAGGGTTGAAATACTATCCAATTGATATTACAGCAATCGTTACTGTCGCAGATGATGGAGGAAGTTCAGGCAGGCTGCGGGAAGAGCTAGGTATTCCCGCACCTGGTGATATTCGCAATGTTCTTGTAGCGCTTTCACGTGTAGAACCTCTTGTGGAAGACCTTTTTCAACATCGATTTTCAAGTGGGGACCAGTTAACAGGTCATGCGCTAGGTAACCTGATTCTAGCAGCGATGACATCTATAACTGGAAATTTTGTGCATGCAATCCAAGAAATGAGTAAAGTGCTTAATGTGAGTGGAAATGTGCTTCCTTCAGCTAATAAGAGTGTTATGCTGCATGCAAAGATGGAAGATGGTACTGTTGTCTCAGGAGAATCTATGATTCCCCAAGCAGAGAAAACGATTGATCGTGTTTTCTTAACCCCAGAAACAATAGAGCCTGTTGAAGAAACTATCGAAGCTATTCGAGAAGCAGATATTGTTGTATTAGGTCCAGGGAGTTTATTTACAAGCATTATTCCTAATTTACTTGTTCCACAGATTGCTGAAGAGCTTTGTAAATCAGCCGCTAAAAAAATCTATGTTTGTAATGTAATGACACAGCTTGGAGAAACGCATGATTATAAAGCTAGTGATCATGTATTAGCTATGTATAAACATGTTCCAAGTCCTTTTTTAAATACAATTATTGTCCATAATGGAGAAATTCCTAAAGAAATTCAGACTAAATACAAAGAAGAAAAAGCTATTCCCGTTGACTATGATCGAAGAACGTTGGAAAAACTAGGTCTACATGTTATTGCAGACGATTTTATTCAATATGATGGAGACGTTATTCGACATAATACAAGAAAAGTAGCACAAACCATTTTCTCGCTACTTCATCAAGAATAACGGGGAAATATGCTCTTTGAAAATAGAAAAGAGGGGGTGAGAGCATGTCATTTGCTTCGGTTACTAAAAAAGAGCTAACAAATATTGAAGTAAAAGAATGTTGTGCAAAAGCACAGTTATCTGCACTGATTCGAATGAATGGCTCCATGTCATTTGCAAATCGCAAAGTTGTTGTAGATATTCAAACTGAAAATGCAGCCATTGCAAGAAGAATTTATGTTTTGTTAAAACAAAGTTATGACATTGCAGTAGAACTGCTTGTTCGGAAAAAAATGAGATTGAAAAAGAACAATGTTTATATTGTACGAATGAAAGAGAAAGCCCGCTTCATTCTTCAAGATTTGCATATTATTGAAGAAGGATTTACATTTGTCCGGACTATCTCACAAGAGTTAGTAAAGAAAAAGTGCTGCAAACGAGCGTATTTAAGGGGCGCATTTTTAGCAGGAGGTTCCGTTAACAATCCAGAAACTTCTTCTTATCATTTAGAGATTTCATCTCTTTATAAAGAACACAATGATTCTCTTTGTGAGCTTATGAATGTCTTTGACTTAAATAGTAAAACATTAGAGCGAAAAAAAGGATTTATTACGTATTTGAAAGAAGCTGAGAAGATTACTGAGTTCTTGAATATAATTGGAGCTCATAATGCACTGCTTCGATTTGAGGATGTTCGAATTGTCCGAGACATGCGTAACTCTGTTAATAGGCTTGTGAATTGTGAAACAGCCAATTTGAATAAAACAATTGGAGCAGCTCTTCGACAAGTAGAGAACATTCGTTACATTGAAGAGACAGTTGGGCTAGATGTTTTGCCGGAAAAACTGAAAGAAATTGCCCAGCTACGAGTGGCTTACCAAGATGTAACGCTAAAAGAGTTAGGGGAAATGGTTTCAGGTTCAAAAATCAGTAAATCCGGCATTAACCATCGATTGCGTAAAATTGATGAAATTGCCAACAGGTTACGATTAGGAGAGTCATTAGAAGAGGTGCAAACTTAAAAGGGGAGAGATGAAGATATGGTGGAAAGAGAAATTGATATACGTTTAAAAACGGGCTTACAAGCAAGGCCTGCAGCACTTTTTGTTCAGGAAGCAAACCGATTCAAGTCGGATGTCTTTCTTGAGAAAGAGGGAAGAAAGATTAATGCTAAAAGTATTATGGGATTAATGAGTTTGGCCCTAAATTCAGGGGCTGTTGTTAATCTTATTGCTTCTGGAGATGATGAAGAAGAAGCAGTTGAAGCTCTAGCAAACTTCGTTCAAAAAAAAGATTAGCCTTTCTATATACAAAAACCTGTTTTCCTAAAAAGGAAAACAGGTTTTTTATATTACTTAGCTGATGGATCTTTTGTTAATACTTTATCAATTAATCCATATTCCATTGCACGATCAGCAGTCATAAAGTTATCACGGTCTGTGTCACGCTCAATAACTTCAAGTGGTTGACCAGTACGATCAGCTAAAATGTGGTTTAGTTTGTCACGCAAGAAAAGAATACGTTTAGCAGCAATTTCAATTTCTGTTGCTTGTCCTTGAGCTCCACCTAATGGTTGGTGAATCATAACTTCACTGTTTGGAAGAGCAAAACGTTTACCCTTTTCACCTGCGGCAAGTAAAAATGCTCCCATAGAAGCAGCCATGCCAATGCAGATTGTTGATACTTTTGGCTGAATAAACTGCATTGTATCGTAAATAGCCATACCTGCTGTAATTGATCCACCAGGACTGTTAATATAAAGAGAGATATCTTTTTCAGGATCTTCTGCTGTTAAGAAAAGCAGCTGTGATACGATAGAGTTTGCTACATTATCATCGATAGCACTACCAAGCATAATGATACGGTCTTTTAAAAGACGAGAGTAGATATCGTATGCGCGCTCACCACGGTTCGTTTGTTCAATAACTGTAGGAATTAGATTCATGAAAATTCCTCCTCTTAATCTAAATTTTAATATGTATCTTACTTAATATCATACAGCTAAGGTCAATAAAGGTCAAACGAAAACAATCGAGTTATTTCGACCTTGCTTATAAAGTAAAACTAACACTTATATTTTTACCCGAAACTTCTACGTCTAAACCTCAAGGAAATTAGTCATTCTGTTTTTAAGCGTCTGATTTTATACGCCTCTATGTTTATTTCTACAAAAAAATACCGACACCTTTTTATAATTTTTTTGCAAGTCTTATTTTCTCCTCTTAATCTAAACAAATATTTTATACAAAAATTAAATGATAAAGAGAGGTTCAATTCAGAATTACTTGAAATCATCTTCATATTTTCATATAATAAAGAATGCACATGCCCTCGTAGTGTAGTGGATAGCACGAGAGATTCCGGTTCTCTTAGGGTAGGTTCGAATCCTATCGAGGGTGTCGAAAAAGACAAGTTGGTTGCCAACTTGTCTTTTTTTATTGGATAAAATGTAGAAAATTGTCTTTTTTTTAGATGGGCCAAGCTTGTCAATTGAGCGAATTTGCTTTAAAACTATATATGAAAGGAAAAACAAAGGAGGAATAAAATTGAAAAAGCTACATAAGTTGCTTCCGATTGTATTTGCCTTAATGCTCGTGTTAGCAGGCTGCGGAACATCAAGCAACTCATCAAGCTCAGATGAAAACACAACAGACGAAAATCAAAGCACAGAAACAGCAAAACAAAATGATGAAAGTGCTCAAGATGACGCAACAAAAGAAGAGAATAAGCAACAAACAAGCGATGAAGAGAGCACAAATGATGAAGAAAGTGCTAAGCAAGAAGTAAACGATGATTCGCAGGCAGAGTCAACGGTTTCGGATAAAGAAGAAGCTTCAACAGAAGAGGAAAATGTAGAAGAAAGTAAAGGTTCTGTAGAAGAAGAGAATACAGAAGAAACAGCAAAACAAACTCAAGATGAAAAACAAGCTGAAGAAGAGAGTAATGGAACACAAAAGACTCTTACTTATGAAAGTAATGGTCAATCTGTAAGCGAGAAAGCAACATTAACATCTAGTAATAATCAAGGATATAATGTTTATCTTTTAGATGGGTTTACTTTCTCAGCAGAAGAACCTAAAAAAGATGTTATTACAAGTAAGCAAAATTCAGATTCATTTATGCGTATTGAAATGTTAGATGAGAATGCTGATATGGCAGCAGAAGAGGAAAATGTGAAGGCATTAGCTCAGGCTGTTAACCCTGAAAATTTCAAAAAAGACGAAAGTATCGGATTAGCAAATGCCGTTTCATATACAGCTGTACTTGGGGAAGATGAAACAAGATTTATTCTCGTTAAAGGAAACACACCCATGAAGCTATCAATCTTTACAAAAAAAGATGGAAACCCTGCAATAGCGCCATATTTAGCAATGGCTAAAACAATTGCATTAGCAAAATAAGTAAGTAAGAATCCTTCGCAATGTTAAGCGAGGGGTTCTTTTTTTAATAGGGGTATTTTGTTGAAAACATAAAGAAAAATTTCTGAAAAGGATTTTGATTTTTCAGACTTTATAGTAGTATAGAAAAAGGGAGGGGAAAACAATGGAGCCTTCTTTATGGCAACAACAAACGCTAAAACTTCATATGTCAACAGAATTGTCACAGGCAATTTCACTTCTTCAGTTTTCAACAGCTGATCTTTTTGAGTTTCTGCAGGAGAAAGCGTTGCAGAATCCCCTTATTCAAATTAATGATTTTCATGGAGCTTTTTCTAAAAGAAAACACTACTCTTCAAGCTCTGAACAATTGCCTGTTAAAGAACGCAAAGGTACGTTAGAAGATTATTTGATAGCTCAAATGCGTGACATGAAAATCACAGGAGAAGAAGCTAGGATTCTACAACACCTTATTTATAGCTTAAATAGCAATGGGTATTTGCAGGAAACTACTGATGAGCTAGCTAGTTTGCTTGCTATTGACGTTGAAAAAGTAGAAGAAATGGTAAGCGTACTACAGCAGTTCGAACCAATAGGGGTAGGTGCACACAGTTTAGCGGAATGTTTATGGATTCAGCTTGACTATGTTGGAGAAGGAACAGAAGAGGATTATATTATCCTTACCGAGTATTTTGATCAATTTGCTTTTAAGAAATGGAAAGCTATTGAAAAAGAGACTAGTATTAACCTTTGTGCCATTCAGGAATTGCAAAAAAAAGTGTTGAAGCTAAACCCAAGGCCAGGTGCTGCGTATGAACGAGTGAGTGATGCATATGTTACGCCAGATTTTATTGTTAAGCAAAAGGCGAGTGGAAAACTTATAGTACTGCGAAACAATGATTATAACTATGATATCCAAATGGATAAAATGTATAAAAGAGGCGCAGCTTCGTCTACCAATAAGGAAGTTCAAGCTTATTTAAAGGAGCATTACAAAGAATTTAGCTGGCTTAGCAAAGGTATTGAAACAAGAAGAGAAACATTAGGTAAAATCATGGAGAGTTTATTAGTATTACAAAAATCATTTTTCTTAGATGGACCAACAAATATGAAACCGCTAACATTAAGAGAACTTGCAGATTTTATTGATGTGCATGAATCAACAGTAAGCAGGGCGGTAAAAAATAAATATGTGCAAACACCTTTTGGAACCTATCCAATGCAGTATTTTTTCACTACAAGCATCGCAAAGGGGCTTGAAGAAACTTCTTCGATCTCTGTAAAGACTGCTATTAAGCATATCGTACAGAATGAAGATAAAAGTAAACCTTTGTCAGATAAGAAGATTGTTTCAAAATTAAAAGAACAATATGAAGTTTCCATTTCACGCCGTACAGTTGCAAAATATCGTGAACAGCTTAATATTTTGGCTTCCTCATTACGAAAAACGTATTAGAGGTGAAAAATGAAAATTATTTTATATTCGAAAAAAGGTTGTCACTTATGTGATATAGCAAAAGATCTTTTAATGGTTTTTCAGAAAAAAATCAAGTATGAATTTGAAGAAAAAGACATATACGAAGAAGACTTTTTAGTTGAAAAATATGGATTAATGATTCCAGTAGTAGAAATTAATGGAGATGTTGTGGCATATGGTAAAGTAACAAAAGACGACCTCATGCCCTTTTTCTCTAGATAGAGAGAAGAATTTTGAAATTTTTTTAAGTAGAATATTCAACGATGGAACCGCTTACTATAAAATATGCGATTTTCTTTTGTTGAATAAGCTCAATACTCCTGATAAAATGAATTTTGTAGCAGGGGTGATTTTTTTTAGCCAATGCGGGACATAATATGTCTACGTGGGACATAAAATGACCACGTAATTGGCTGTAAGGGGAAGGTTCATGTATTCGATTATTCAATTACAGAAAAAACTAATACCAGATCTTCTACCTTTGCTTGAAAGACGTTACCAAATTTTGTTGTACATACGGTTAATGCAACCAATTGGTCGCCGTAACTTAGCTGTAAGCCTTAACATTACAGAGCGAGTATTGCGGGGGGAAGTGACCTTTTTAAAAGAACAAAATTTGATTCATGTTCAAGCAACAGGCATGACGCTTACACATGAAGGGGAAACGTTACTCACGCAATTAGAAGATAGCATGAAAGAAGTTTCAGGTGCTTCCTTATTGGAAAGAACAATTAAAGAAGCCTTTTCTTTATCAGAAGTAATTGTCGTTTCTGGCGATAGTGATCTCTCCCCATGGGTGAAAAAAGAAATGGGAAGAGCAAGCGTTGCTTGTTTGAAAAAATACCTTGCACCCGAAGAAAACATTGTCGCTGTTACAGGGGGGACAACTCTTGCTTCCGTAGCAGAGATGATGACGCCTCATGTAAAAAACCATAAAATCACTTTCGTTCCTGCACGAGGTGGGCTTGGTGAAAATGTAAAAAACCAAGCAAATACAATTTGTGCCAAGATGGCGGAGCGTTCTTCTCAAGATTACCGTCTCTTGCATGTTCCAGATCAGCTTAGTGATGACACGTATCGCTCGATGATTGAAGAACCTTTAATTCAAGACATGCTTCATCTTATTCGATCATCCAACATTATTCTCCATGGTATTGGAGAAGCGATGACAATGGCAAAAAGACGCCAAACATCAGAAAGTGATTTAAATAAGATCAAAAATGGACATGCTGTTGGAGAAGCTTTCGGGTACTATTTTGACCAAAACGGAAAAATTGTACACAAAGTAAAAACAATAGGCATACAGCTTGACGATTTGAACCACAATAAATATGTTATTGCAGTCGCAGGAGGTTCAACGAAGGCAAAAGCGATTAAGGCTTTTCTTAATCAAGCGCGCAATTCCATCCTCATAACGGATGAAGGCGCAGCAAAAGAGTTAGCGAGAGATCTAATATTTTAGATTTCTTCATATAAATTTAAATTTCACCATTCTTAAGGAGGATTTTACTCATGGCAGTAAAAGTTGGTATTAATGGTTTTGGTCGTATCGGCCGTAACGTATTCCGTGCAGCTCTAAATAATCCAGAGGTTGAAGTTGTTGCTGTTAACGATTTAACAGACGCTAACATGTTAGCTCATCTTCTTCAATATGACTCTGTACATGGTAAATTAGATCAAGAAGTAAAAGTAAATGGCAGCAACCTAGTTGTTGGCGACCAAGAAATTAAAGTATTATCTGAGCGTGACCCAGCGAAATTAACTTGGGGTGACCTTGGTGTTGATATCGTTGTTGAATCTACTGGATTCTTCACAAAACGTGCAGATGCTGCTAAACACTTAGAAGCAGGCGCTAAAAAAGTTATCATCTCTGCTCCAGCTTCTGAAGAAGACATCACAATCGTTATGGGTGTTAACGAAGATAAATATGATGCAGGAAGCCACCATGTAATTTCTAATGCTTCTTGTACTACTAACTGCTTAGCACCATTTGCTAAAGTACTTAACGAAAAGTTCGGTATCAAACGCGGTATGATGACAACAGTTCACTCTTACACTAACGACCAACAAATCTTAGACTTACCACATAAAGATTACCGTCGTGCTCGTGCAGCTGCTGAAAACATCATCCCAACAACTACTGGTGCTGCAAAAGCTGTATCATTAGTATTACCTGAATTAAAAGGCAAATTAAACGGTGGAGCAATGCGTGTTCCAACTCCAAACGTTTCTTTAGTTGACCTTGTAGCTGAGCTTGACAAAGACGTAACAGTTGAAGAAGTAAACGCAGCATTCAAAGAAGCAGCTGAAGGAGATCTTAAAGGTATCCTTGGTTACAGCGAAGAGCCACTAGTATCTGGTGACTACAACGGTAACGCAAACTCTTCTACAATCGATGCTCTTTCTACAATGGTTATGGAAGACAGCATGGTTAAAGTTATCTCTTGGTATGATAACGAAAGTGGTTACTCTAACCGCGTAGTAGATCTTGCTGCTTACATCGCAAAACAAGGTCTATAAGTTATAAATCACCTCAAACTACAAATTTCAAACAATTTGTAGTTGGCTTACATGCTTTATAACAACTATAATGTAAATGTGAAACAGGGGGAGCGGGGATTTGTCCCCCGTTCTCCCTGTTTTTGTTTTCTTCGTTCGTTTTACAATGAGAGCACCCAAAAACTCATCATGCAAAGGAGGTCTTTACGGTGAACAAAAAAACTGTTAAAGATATCGATCTTAAAGGAAAACGCGTTTTTTGTCGTGTAGATTTCAACGTCCCAATGAAAGACGGAAAAGTTACAGACGAAACACGTATCAAAGCAGCTTTACCAACAATTAACTACTTAATTGAACAAGGTGCTAAAGTTATTCTTGCAAGCCATCTTGGTCGTCCAAAAGGAGAAGTTGTTGAGGAACTTCGTTTAACACCAGTTGTTGAACGCCTTCAAGATCTACTAGGCAAGCCTGTTGCAAAAGCAGACGAAGCTTATGGAGAAAACGTAAAGCAAATGATCAGCAACATGAACGAAGGGGATGTTCTTGTTCTTGAGAACGTTCGTTTCTATGCTGGAGAAGAGAAGAACGATTCAGAGCTTGCAAAAGCATTCTCTGAGCTTGCAGACGTATATGTAAACGATGCATTTGGCGCTGCCCACCGTGCACATGCATCAACAGCAGGAATTGCTGAACATATTCCAGCGGTTGCAGGTTTCTTAATGGAGAAAGAACTTGAAGTACTTGGTAAAGCTCTTTCAAACCCAGAGCGTCCGTTCACTGCTATCATTGGCGGAGCAAAAGTTAAAGACAAAATCGGTGTAATTGACCATCTTCTTGATAAAGTAGATAACTTAATCATCGGTGGAGGTCTTTCTTACACATTCATCAAAGCATTAGGCCATGATGTTGGTAAGTCTCTTCTAGAAGAAGATAAAATTGATCTAGCAAAAACATTCATGGACAAAGCAAAAGAAAAAGGCGTAAACTTCTATGTGCCTGTTGACGTTGTTGTAGCAGATGATTTCTCAAATGACGCTAACACACAAGTTGTTGACATCGATAGCATTCCAAGCGATTGGGAAGGCTTAGATGCTGGTCCAAAAACACGTGAAATCTATGTAGATGTTATTAAAAACTCTAAGCTTGTCATTTGGAACGGTCCACTAGGCGTATTTGAGCTTGATACATTTGCAAACGGAACAAAAGCTGTAGCAGAAGCGTTAGCAGAAGCGACTGATACATACTCTGTAATCGGTGGTGGAGACTCTGCAGCAGCTGCTGAGAAATTTGGTTTAGCAGATAAAATGAGCCATATTTCAACAGGTGGCGGAGCTTCGCTTGAATTTATGGAAGGTAAAGAACTTCCAGGCGTTGTAGCACTTAACGACAAGTAAAATCAACGTTTACACAGCACTTATAAAGAAACACTTCACGTTTAGTGAAACAATAAAAGAGGACGGTGTAACGATGAGAAAACCGATTATCGCTGGTAACTGGAAAATGAATAAAACTCTTTCAGAAGCAGTAAGCTTCGTGGAAGAAGTAAAAAATAGTGTTCCCGCAGCAAGCGAGGTAGATGCAGTAGTTTGTTCACCTGCACTATTCCTAGACAAGCTTGTTGAAGCAACAAAAGGAACAGACCTTAAAGTTGGCGCTCAAAATATGCACTTTGAAGAAAACGGAGCATACACAGGTGAAGTAAGCCCAGTAGCTCTTGCAGATCTTGGCGTTGATTACGTAATTCTAGGTCACTCTGAGCGTCGTGAAATGTTTGCTGAAACAGACGAAACAGTAAACAAAAAGACGCTTGCAGCATTCAAGCATAACTTAACACCAATCGTTTGTTGTGGTGAAACACTTGAAGAGCGCGAAAGTGATAAAACAAAAGAAGTTGTAGAAACACAAGTAAAAGCAGCTCTTAAAGGTTTATCAGAAGAGCAAGCAAAACAAGTTGTTATTGCTTATGAACCAATCTGGGCAATCGGAACTGGCAAATCTTCAACAGCAGAAGATGCTAATGAAGTTTGTGCAGCAATTCGTAAAGTTGTAGAAAATGTTTTCTCAACAGACGTTGCAGAAACTGTTCGCATTCAATATGGCGGCAGTGTAAAACCAGCTAACATTAAAGAATACATGGCACAATCTGACATTGACGGTGCTCTAGTTGGTGGAGCTAGCCTTGAAGCTCAGTCTTTCTTACAGCTAGTGGAGGCGAAGTAACAATGGCTAAAAAACCAGTAGCATTAATCATCCTAGACGGGTTTGCTTTGCGTAATGAAGAGTACGGAAATGCCGTTGCTCAAGCGAAAAAACCTAACTTCGATCGTTATTGGAATGAGCATGCTCACGCAACGCTAACAGCGAGTGGTGAAGCAGTAGGACTACCAGAGGGCCAAATGGGGAACTCTGAAGTAGGGCACTTAAATATCGGAGCTGGACGAATTGTTTACCAAAGTTTAACACGTGTAAACTTAGCAATTCGTGAAGGTGAGTTTGAAGAAAACGCTACGATTGTAGGCGCAATCGCGCATGCAAAAGAAAACAACAAAAAGCTTCACGCTTTTGGATTGCTTTCTGATGGCGGTGTTCATAGTCATATTGAACACTTATACGCTATTTTACGTTTAGCAAAGAAACAAGGCCTTGATGAAGTTTACATTCACGGATTCCTTGATGGCCGTGATGTAGGTCCACAAACAGCTCGTAAGTATATTGAAGCTCTTCAAGAACAAATTAAAGAGGTTGGTATCGGTAAGATTGCTACTCTTTCTGGTCGATACTATTCAATGGACCGCGACAAGCGTTGGGATCGTGTTGAGAAAGCTTACCGTGCTATGGCTTACGGTGAAGGCCCAACATACACAGATCCGCTTGAAGTGATTGAAGACTCTTACAAAAACGGTATCTATGATGAGTTCATTTTGCCATCTGTTATCATTGATGAAGATGGATCACCTGTTGGGAAAGTTGAAGACGAAGATGCAATTATCTTCTATAACTTCCGTCCTGACCGCGCAATCCAGATTTCAAATACGTTCGCAAACGAAGATTTCCGTTCGTTTGAGCGTGGCGAAAATTATCCGAAAAACTTACACTTTGTTTGCTTAACACGTTTTAGTGAAACAGTTAACGGATTTGTGGCGTTTAAGCCTGTAAACTTAGACAACACAATTGGTGAAGTTCTTTCACAAAACAACTTAAAACAGCTTCGCATTGCCGAAACTGAAAAATATCCGCACGTGACATTCTTTATGAGTGGTGGACGTGAAGCGGAATTCCCTGGTGAAACACGTATTCTAATTGATTCACCAAAAGTAGCTACGTATGACTTAAAACCTGAAATGTCTGTTTATGAAGTGACGGACGCGTTACTGGCAGAAATTGAAGGGGACAAGCAAGACGCTATTATCTTAAACTTTGCTAACCCAGATATGGTAGGTCACTCTGGGAAACTTGAGCCAACAATCAAGGCAATCGAAGCTGTTGATGAGTGCTTAGGCAAAGTTGTTGATGCTATTCTTGCAAAAGGTGGAGATGCCATTATTACTGCTGATCACGGTAATTCTGACATTATTATCACTGAAGAAGGAACTCCGCATACGGCGCATACGACTAATCCGGTACCGGTTATCGTAACACGTGATGGTGTAGAGTTACGCGAAGACGGAATTTTAGCTGACTTAGCTCCAACAATGCTTACATTGTTAGATGTAGAACAACCTAAAGAAATGACAGGAAAAACTTTAATCAAATAAGAGAGGAGACATTTATATGTCTATTATTGTTGATGTTTATGCTCGTGAAGTACTAGATTCTCGTGGGAATCCAACAGTTGAAGTAGAAGTTTACACAGAAACAGGTGCTATGGGACGCGCTCTAGTTCCAAGTGGTGCATCTACTGGTGAATATGAAGCAGTAGAATTACGTGACGGTGACAAAGAACGTTACCTTGGTAAAGGTGTTCTTAAAGCAGTAGAAAACGTAAATGAAATTATCGCTCCAGCCATCATTGGTTATGACGTATTTGACCAAGTTGCAATCGATAAATCTATGATTGAGCTTGATGGTACAGATAACAAAGGTAAACTAGGTGCAAACGCAATCCTTGGTGTATCTATGGCTGTTGCTCGTGCAGCTGCAGACTTCTACGATATGCCACTTTACCAATACCTTGGTGGAGTAAATGGAAAAACTCTTCCAGTTCCAATGATGAACATTGTAAACGGTGGAGAGCATGCGGATAACAATGTTGATATCCAAGAATTCATGGTTATGCCTGTAGGTGCTGAAAACTTCAAAGAAGCTCTTCGCATGGGCGCTGAAATTTTCCATAACTTAAAATCGGTTCTTAAAGGAAAAGGTTACAACACAGCTGTAGGTGACGAAGGTGGTTTCGCACCAAACTTAAGCTCTAACGAAGAAGCACTACAAACAATCATTGAAGCGATCGAAAAAGCTGGCTATAAACCAGGCGAACAAGTTATGTTAGCAATGGACGTAGCATCTTCTGAGCTTTACAACAAAGAAGACGGCAAATATCATCTTTCTGGCGAAGGCGTTGTGAAGTCTTCTGAAGAAATGGTAAGCTGGTATGAAGAATTAGCTTCTAAATACCCAATCATCTCAATTGAAGATGGTCTTGACGAAAACGACTGGGAAGGTCATAAATTACTAACTGAGCGTATCGGTAACAAAGTTCAATTAGTAGGGGACGACCTATTCGTAACAAACACAAACAAACTTGCTCAAGGTATTGAACAAGGTGTTGGAAACTCAATCCTTATCAAAGTTAACCAAATCGGTACGTTAACAGAAACATTTGACGCAATCGAAATGGCTAAACGTGCTGGTTACACAGCTGTTATCTCTCACCGCAGTGGTGAAACTGAAGATAGCACAATCGCTGACATTGCTGTTGCATTAAACGCAGGTCAAATCAAAACTGGTGCACCATCTCGTACAGACCGTGTTGCAAAATACAACCAATTACTTCGTATCGAAGATCAACTTGGTGAAGTTGCGAAATACGATGGAATTAAATCATTCTACAACCTTAAAAAATAAGGTGAATGAATAGGAAGCTCCGCTCAGTGCTTGAGCGGAGCTTTTTTATAGTTATAAGCACTTTTGTTAACGTATTGTTAACATGTTTTCTCTATCCTTGTAACCCTATTGTTTTTATGATAAATTTAAAATATTGGAAACGTGTGTTTAACCGGGAGGTGTTTTATAAATGCTTCATACAGTTCTTATGACATTACTCATTATCGTAGCTATCGCACTAATTATTGTTGTACTTCTTCAGTCAAGTAAAAGTACTGGACTTTCAGGTGCAATTTCAGGAGGAGCAGAGCAACTTTTTGGGAAACAGAAAGCCCGTGGTATTGATGCTGTTCTACACCGCATCACAGTTGTTCTTTCTGTTTTATTCTTTGTTCTTACACTTTTAGTGTCATACGGTAAGTTTTAAATGGGCGAGCTTATTATAAGCTGGTCCTTTTTTGTTTAAATAAACGCTTGTTTAGATTATGATTAAGAAAGACCATATAAGGGAATTTTTAAATAGACAGGTAGAAAATCACTATCGCAAGAAGAAGGAGAGCAGATACATAATGAAGATTACGTTACCAAAACCATTTACATTTGAAGGCGGAGATAAAGCAGTTCTCTTACTGCATGGATTTACAGGCAATTCAGCAGATGTTCGGATGCTTGGTCGTTACTTAGAAAAGCGTGGTTATACATGCCATGCTCCTCAATATAAAGGACACGGGGTTCCTCCTGAAGAACTAGTTCACACAGGTCCTGATGATTGGTGGAAAGACGTGATGGAGGGGTATAATTTCCTAAAGGAAAAAGGCTTTGATGATATTGCAGTAGCAGGTCTTTCACTTGGCGGCGTATTTTCGCTGAAATTAGGTTACACTGTACCTGTAAAGGGTATAGTGCCCATGTGTGCTCCAATGTATATTAAAAGTGAAGAAGTAATGTACAATGGTGTTCTAGAATATGCTCGTGAATTTAAGAAACGCCAAGGAAAAACAGAAGAAGAAATTGAGAATGAAATGCAGGAATTTAAGAAGGCACCAATGGAAACCCTAAAAGCATTACAAGAATTGATTTCAGATGTTCGTCATAATGTGGATATGGTATATGCTCCAACGTTTGTTGCACAAGCGCGTCATGATCATATGATTAATACGGACAGTGCCAATATTATTTATAACGAAGTAGAATCAACAAAGAAAGACATTAAATGGTATGAAGAGTCAGGCCATGTTATCACATTAGATAAAGAACGTGATGTACTTCATGAAGATGTATATAACTTCTTGGAGTCATTAGACTGGTAGACCAAATATTGAAAACAAGGAGGTTGACAATGGATCAAAACATTCAAAACCATATTGATCGTCTTCTTGCCTATATGCGAGAAGAAAGCTATAAACCATTAACAACGAAAGAGCTTGAAGAAGTATTCGGCATTGAAGATTCATCTGAATTCAAAACATTTGTCCGTGCTCTTGTAGAAATGGAAGAGAAGGGACTTATCGTTCGTTCAAGAACAAACCGCTACGGTTTACCTGAGCGAATGAATTTAGTAAGAGGTAAATTAATCGGTCATGCAAAAGGATTTGCATTTGTCCGTCCTGAAGATGCCACAATTGAACAAGATGTGTTTATTCCACCAGGTGATTCAGGGAATGCTCTACATGGCGATACGGTTCTTGTTCGTATTACTGTAGAAAAATCAGGAGCAAGACGTGAAGGAGCCGTTATGAAGGTTCTTGAGCGAGGGGTCCAAGAAATCGTCGGTACATATGAACAGAGCAAAGGATTCGGTTTTGTAGTACCAGATGACAAAAAGTTCAAGAGTGATATTTTTATTCCAAAAAATGCTCAAAATGGAGCGATTGACGGCCATAAAGTTATCGTAAAGCTAACAAGCTATCCTGATAACCGCATGAATGCAGAAGGAGAAGTCAAAGAGATTCTTGGTCATAAAAACGACCCTGGAGTTGATATTCTTTCTATTATTCATAAATATGGCATTGTTGTTGAATTCCCTGATGAGGTTATTGATCAAGCGAACGATGTTCCAGATACAATTGCTGAAAGTGATTTAAAAGACCGTCGTGATCTTCGTAACGAAACAATTGTAACAATTGACGGCGCAGATGCTAAGGACTTAGATGATGCAGTTACCGTTACAGAACTTGAGAATGGAAACTATAAGTTAGGGGTTCATATCGCAGACGTTAGTCACTATGTTACAGAAGGATCGCCCATTGATGTAGAAGCAGCTGACCGCGGAACAAGCGTTTATTTAGTAGATCGCGTAATTCCAATGATTCCTCATCGCCTTTCAAATGGAATTTGTTCATTGAATCCGAAAGTTGATCGTCTTACGCTTTCATGTGAAATGGAAGTAAACGCAAAGGGAGAAGTTGTAAAGCATGAAATCTTCCAAAGTGTGATTAAGACAACGGAACGAATGACTTATTCAGATGTAAACAAGATTCTTGTAGATAAAGATGAAGAACTTCGTGCTAAATATGAGCCACTTGTCCCGATGTTTGAAGATATGGAAAAGCTGGCTGCTATCCTACGACAAAAACGAATGGACCGTGGGGCCATTGATTTTGACTTTAAAGAAGCAAAAGTTCTTGTAGATGAAGAAGGGCATCCAAGCGATGTTCGATTGTATGAGCGTTCAGTAGGAGAAAAACTGATTGAAGAGTTTATGCTTCTAGCAAATGAGACAGTAGCAGAGCACTTCCATTGGATGAATATCCCGTTCATGTACCGAGTTCATGAAGATCCAAAAGAAGATAAGCTCAACCGTTTCTTAGAGTTTATTACAAACTTTGGGTATGCCGTTAAAGGAACAGGAAACTCAATCCATCCACGTGCACTTCAAGAAGTGTTAGAGGCTGTACAAGGAAGCCCAGAAGAAATGGTTATTTCAACTGTAATGCTTCGTTCTATGCAACAAGCACGCTACTCTCATGAGAGCCTAGGTCATTTCGGTCTTTCAACAGAGTTTTATACACACTTTACGTCACCAATCCGTCGTTATCCAGACTTGATTGTTCATCGTCTTATTCGAACGTATTTAGTTCAAAATCAAGTAGATAGTGCAACACAAGAGAAGTGGCAAGAGCGTCTGCCAGAGATTGCGAAACATACATCAGATCGTGAGCGTCGTGCAGTTGATGCAGAGCGTGAAACAGATGACCTCAAGAAAGCAGAATTCATGGCAGACAAGGTTGGAGAAGAATTCGAAGGAATTATTAGTTCAGTAACCAAATTTGGTATCTTTGTTGAGCTTTCTAACACAATTGAAGGGCTTGTTCATGTAAGTGACTTGTCTGATGATTACTATCATTATGATGAGCGTAACTTTGCTATGATCGGAGAGCGAACAGGAAATGTGCTTCGCATTGGCGATGAAGTGAAGGTCCAAGTTGCTAGTGTAAACAAAGACGAGCGCTCAATTGACTTTGTGATTGTTGGCATGAAAGGCAGCAAAAAGCGTGCCCGCATGGATCGTCCGAAAGTCATTAAAAACGATAATAAGCGTACAAGACCAACTACAAAAGGTAAGAAAAAAGAAGAATGGTCAACAAATCCGCCTTCTGACAAAAAGAAGAGAAAGCGTAAAGCTTTCTATGAAGGAGCACCAGGATTAAAGAAAAAGAGACGTAAGCGTAAATAACAGAGTGGCTGCCTTTGGCAGCCTCTCATAAGTTGAGAGCAGATTATAAAATCTGTTACAATAGATAATACGCTAGATGTTCGTTGGTTGAAGGGAGAACGTGTTTTATGCCAAAAGGAGAAGGGAAACTTATTGCCCAAAATAAAAAAGCTCGTCATGATTTTGCTGTTGAAGAAACATATGAAGCGGGCCTTGTATTAAAAGGAACAGAAATTAAGGCTATTCGTGGTGGGCGCGTTAACTTAAAAGACTCGTTCGCACGCGTGCAAAATGGAGAAGTGTTTCTTCATAACATGCACATTAGTCCTTATGAGCAAGGAAATCGCCACAATCATGAACCATTGCGCACACGAAAGCTTCTTTTACATCGCAAACAAATTAATAAATTAATTGGTGATACGAAGCAAGAAGGTTATTCTCTTGTTCCATTAAAACTGTATTTGAAAAATGGATACGCAAAAGTTTTAATTGGACTTGCAAGGGGTAAAAAGAAATATGACAAGCGTGAAGACTTGAAACGTAAAGAAGCAAAACGCGATGTTGAACGTGCGTTCCGCGAACGTCAAAAAATGTAGAGTCCTAAAAGTTTACATTTGACTTCAAGAACGTATGTGCTATAATAAGAAATGTAACACAGCCAGTAACTAGCGACAGCTAAGCTTAAACTTATAGTTGTCCCGTTTCGATAACCTTTTATATGGGGACGTTACGGATTCGACAGGGATGGTTTGAGCTTGAGTTGCGAGCCGGGGGGATCGTCCTCGTTACTAACGTCGAGTTAATTATAACTGGCAAACAAAACAATTTCGCTTTAGCAGCATAATGCTAGAGGCCCTTTCCTTCCATCGCCCATGTGGAAGTGTAGAGGGTTCACTATGAAGTGGGCTACGCTTAAGGCCACCGTCTGAGGTCTTAAGAAGAGACTAATCAGACTAGCTCCTCGGACGCCTGTCGGTAGGCATAAGAGAGAGCGAATTGCGAATATGCCGACTACGCTCGTAGATGCTTAAGTATCAATATCTTTGGACGTGGGTTCGACTCCCACCGTCTCCACCAAATACATATTTTGGTGGTTTTTTATTATATAAAAGTAAAGCATAGGCTCTGTTCAGAGCCTATGCTTTTTTAATGTTTATAAAATGTAAAATATATCTATAAACGGTATGATGTTTATAGAAATAAAGAGAGTAGGAAAGTTAATGTATGAATATAAATTTGTACAAGTAGAGTTAAAACATGGACTATTAAAAAGTACGTCAAAAGAGGATTATCGAGAAATTATTCAACAGAATGCAGAAGAAGGATGGCGTTTCGTTCAAATCTTTGCCCCTGGAACAGGAACTGTAGGAAGTGTTGACAATTTTGAACTAATTTTTGAAAAAACAAAATAAGGTCAAGAAAGAGAAGAGTTTTTGTAAGAAAGCTCTTCTTTTTTATGATTCGATATGAAAAATAAATAAGTAAATATAGTAAGCAAAAAATTGCAAAAGTAAAATAGGATAGTAGGTTTAATAATGTTAAAATAAGAAATAGGATTTGTTGAGATTATACTTAACTTAGTTAATATCTTTTTATAAAAGTTATTTTAGGATTTTATATGTCTGCTGAACTAATTTTAATGTGGGAACATCATTAGAGCAGCATACGATGAGTGTTCTATAAAGTTATAGACATGAGTGTTAGTTGTTCTTTCCGTCTTGAAGAAAGAAAATGTTCCAGATTGAATTGCTGACTGTAGAAGAGGAAAGATATAGATATCAACCTCAACAAACAACAATAAAAAAGTAAGGAGGTAGATTTACTATCGAGCATCTACCTTTATTCCTAATTCTTATTATTATATTAGGATTAGTATTTGATTTTATTAATGGATTTCATGATACGGCTAATACCATTGCTACGTCTGTGACAACAAGAGCTTTATCACCCCGGACAGCAATCCTAATTGCTGCCTGTGCCAACTTTGGCGGAGCCCTATTATTTTCAGGCGTTGCTGAAACGATTACAAAAGACATTGTTAATCCATTTTCATTGGACAACGGATCAGCCGTTATTTTAGGAGCACTAATTTCCGCTATCTTTTGGAATCTAATCACATGGTATTTTGGCATCCCAAGTAGTTCCTCACATGCTCTTGTTGGTTCTATTTCAGGTGCAGCTATTGCAGCTGGCGGTGTTCATATTTTGAACTACCAAGGTTTTTTGGGAATTGTACAAGGATTGATTATTTCGCCGATTATTGCAATTATTATTGGATTCCTGATTATGAAAATTTTTCAACGTACACTTAAAAACTTGCCTTTGTATAAAACAAATAGAAGAATGCGCTCACTGCAAATGGTAACGGCAGGGCTGCAGTCATTTTCACATGGAACAAATGATGCACAAAAAACAATGGGCATTATGACAATGGCACTGATTACATCAGGGTATCAAAACTCAACAGCGGTACCTTTTTGGATTAAAATCTTAGTTGCAGCTGCAATGGCTCTTGGAACGTCTATTGGAGGATGGAAGATTATTAAGACTGTTGGTGGGAAAATTACGAAGCTGACACCAGCAAGCGGAGCAGCAGCTGATATATCATCAGCACTTATTATTTTCGGGTTTACAGCATTAAAACTCCCTGTAAGTACAACCCATGTTATTTCCTCTTCTATCATGGGAGTTGGGTCTGCTCAGCAGTTTAAATCTGTAAAGTGGGGCACAGCAAAACGTATTGTGCTGACGTGGGTAATTACATTACCATTGACAGCATTATTAGGGGCACTTGTCTTTAAAGTATTGTCTATCATGATGTGATGCTATCTGCGTACATATAAATATAGATAAGGAATAAGAGAGTAAAAAACGTGAGCTGTAAAAGCTCACGTTTTTTTTAATAAGAGTCTGTATCATGTCCCATGTCTTTTGCTTTCTCAACTGTTTCTTTTGTTTCCGTTGCGCCTAGTGGACCATGATGATCGGTATTTCCGCGCTTTTTTAATCCTTCTGCAACACGACGGCCGTAATCTTCATCTGCTTTTGTAAAATACTCAATCATTTTTTCTTGAATGATCGGCTTACAAGGAGCTAAACCATCGACAAGGTTACGAATTAAATCATCTCGTTCAACATCATCAAATGCACGGTATGTTTCACCAGCTTGTTTGAAGTCATTTGTTCTATCAATTTTTTCATGAACAAGGTTTCCTTCAATATGTGGCGTATACTCTTTTCCAGAAGGCGGAGCTTCTTTTAATCCTCCTAGCGAAGATGGTTCATAATTGATATGTGGATTTTGTCCAGGTGCTTTATCAACGTAGTAAGCCATTTGTCCATCACGCTGGTTTGTTGCAACATGCTTTTTCGGTGCATTGATTGGCAGCTGTAAATAGTTTGGTCCAACACGATAGCGCTGCGTATCTGAATAAGAGAATGTTCTTCCTTGAAGCATTTTATCATCAGAGAAATCAAGTCCATCAACTAACACGCCTGTTCCAAATGCTGCTTGCTCTACTTCTGCAAAATAGTTTTCTGGGTTCTTATTTAAAACCATTTTTCCAACAGGAAGCCAAGGAATTTGATCTTTTGGCCAGATTTTCGTATCATCAAGCGGATCAAAATCAAGCTCAGGATGGTCATCATCACTTAAAATTTGAACGAAAAGCTCCCATTCTGGATAGTCGCCATTTTCAATTGCTTCATATAGATCTTGTGTTGCATGATTAAAGTTCTTTGCTTGGATTTCTTCTGCTTCTTGCTGTGTTAAATTTTTGATCCCTTGCTTTGGTTCCCAATGATATTTAACAAGAACAGCTTTTCCTTCTTTGTTTACCCATTTGTATGTATTAACGCCAGAGCCTTGCATTTGACGGTAGTTTGCTGGAATTCCCCATGGAGAATAAACAAACGTTACCATATGCGTTGCTTCAGGTGAATTACTACAGAAATCGAAAAAGCGTTCGCTGTCTTGTCTATTTGTAACAGGATCTGGTTTAAAAGCGTGAATCATATCTGGGAATTTGATGGCATCCCGAATAAAGAAAATTTTCAAGTTGTTTCCAACTAGATCCCAGTTTCCGTCTTCCGTATAAAATTTAACCGCAAAACCTCGTGGGTCCCGAAGCGTTTCTGGAGAGTGACCGCCGTGAATAACAGATGAGAAGCGCACAAAGACAGGTGTTTGTTTACCAGCTCCTTCAAACACTTTGGCACGTGTATACTTAGAAACAGGTTCATCTCCAACTTTCCCGTATGTTTCAAAATATCCGTGTGCACCAGCACCACGAGCATGCACCACGCGCTCTGGAATCCGTTCGCGATCAAAATGTGAAATTTTCTCGATGAAATGATAGTTCTCTAGTGTTGCAGGTCCTCTATTTCCGACTGTTCGGATGTTTTGATTGTCTTGAACAGGATGGCCTTGACGAGTTGTGAGTGTATCTTCATGTTCACCTTCTGTCATACGCTTATCTAGTGTATCTCCTTCACCATTTACAGAAGTTCCATTTTCTGTTGGCTTCTTCTTATCTTCCACCTTAATCCCTCCTTGGAAAAATAATCAATCATACATATAAGGTATTCCCCAAAGAGATGGGGGTTTATGCATAAAATATTATTTATTTTGTAAAAGAAAGTATCTATAAAAACAAAGAAAGGGATGCTCCACAAAAGGAACATCCCTTTCTTTATTAGAGTGATACTAAAATCAATCATAGTAAAGGATGGATTATCTTTTCTTCTCAATGGCCCTCCTAGCACGAACAAAAGCCACAACCCCTATGGCTTCTTCTTCTGTCAGCGTTTTACCATCAACAGCTAATTTATTTCGTTCTATGACTTCAAGAGAGATTTGTTCATGCTGGGGTGTGCGCCCAAGTAGATCATCACAAGTTGTTTCAAAAAGGTCGGCTAATAAAGCAAGCGCTTCAAATGAAGGGCGTCTATAGCCAGATTCGTAGCCAGCGTATGTACTTTTTGCGATGCCAAGGCGGTCTGCTGTGTACTGAAGAGACCACTTCTTCTTTTTTCGTAATTCTGTTAAACGATCTAAGTTCATCTCTTTTCCGCTCCTTTTGCTTATAAAGTATTATATCATAAAGGATATTTAAGGTGTACGCGAATTGAATAATATTACCTTGCTAATTCTGAAATCCTTGTCTATAATTGAGTTAAAAGTATGCAGAAAGCGAATGTTTTTTGTGAATCATCTTAAGATTAAGTCATTTACAGGTGAAGAGGTGTGGGGAATGAAAAAGCTATTATTATTAACAACAGGGGGAACCATTGCTTCAGTTGAAGGAGAAAATGGACTTTCACCAGCTGTACAAGCAGATGAGCTGTTGAGTTATGTATCAGAGCTTGATAATGATTACACGATGGAAACAAAATCACTCATGAATCTTGATAGTACAAACATGCAGCCTGAAGATTGGGTGAAGATGGCGAACGCTGTGAAGGAAGATTACGATGAATATGATGGATTTGTCATTACGCACGGAACAGACACAATGGCTTATACATCTGCAGCCCTTTCTTATATGCTTCAGCATGCAAGAAAGCCAATCGTTATTACAGGTTCACAAATTCCTATTACGTTTAAGAAAACAGATGCCAAGAAGAACATCACAGATGCTATTCGTTTTGCTTGTGAAGGTGTTGGAGGAGTTTATGTTGTCTTTGATGGCCGCGTTATTCAAGGAACAAGAGCGATTAAGTTAAGAACGAAAAGCTATGATGCTTTTGAAAGTATTAATTATCCTTATATAGCGTTTATAAATGAAGATGGCATTGAATACAACAAAAAAATAAAGGAAGAACAGCATAAATTTACAGTTGATACGTCTCTTTGTACAGATGTTCTTTTGCTAAGATTGCATCCAGGATTAAAACCTGAAATGTTTGATGCTTTAAAAGGCCTTTACAAAGGTATTGTGATTGAAAGTTATGGAAGCGGTGGCATTCCGTTTGAAGAACGCAATATTTTAGAAAAAATTAATGAGCTTGTTGAGAGTGGGGTAGTTGTTGTTATTACAACTCAATGTTTAGAAGAAGGCGAAGATATGAGTATCTATGAAGTTGGTAGACGTGTTAATCAAGATCTTATCATTCGTTCTCGAAATATGAATACAGAAGCTATTGTACCAAAACTTATGTGGGCATTAGGACAATCTCCGGATTTACATGAAGTTAAGCGTATTATGGAAACACCTGTTGCTGATGATGTTGTTTTATAAAAATTTTTAAGCTAATAGGGGAGAAAGAGGGTTTTACACATGGTAGAAATTCAAGAAAAACATCGTATAGAAAAAGACTTTCTTGGTGAAAAGAGAATTGAAAAAGATGCATATTACGGCATTCAAACACTGCGTGCATCAGAAAACTTTCCAATTACAGGATACCGCATTCATGAAGAAATGATTAAAGCATTAGCCGTTGTGAAAAAATCAGCAGCTCTTGCGAACATGGATGTGAAACGTCTCTATGCAGGACTTGGCAATGCTATTGTTCAAGCAGCAGATGAAATTCTAGAAGGCAAGTGGCACGATCAGTTTATTGTTGACCCTATTCAAGGTGGAGCAGGAACATCTATGAATATGAATGCTAATGAAGTAATTGGAAATAGAGCACTCGAAATTTTAGGTCACAATAAAGGAGAGTACAATCATTTAAGCCCGAACTCTCACGTGAATATGTCACAGTCAACAAATGATGTTTTTCCAACAGCTATTCATATTTCTACATTGAAAATGCTTCAAAAGCTCCTTGAAACGATGGAGTACATGCAAGGAGAATTTAAGAAAAAAGCGGTAGAGTTTGATTCTGTGATTAAAATGGGTCGAACACACCTTCAAGATGCCGTGCCAATTCGACTTGGTCAAGAGTTTGAAGCGTATAGCCGCGTTTTAGAGCGCGATATGAAGCGGATTAAGCAATCTCGTCAGCACCTTTATGAAGTAAATATGGGAGCAACAGCTGTTGGAACAGGATTAAACGCAAATCCAAAATACATTAAATCTGTTGTGAAACATTTAGCGCGTATTAGTGATTTACCTCTTGTGACAGCGGATCATCTTGTTGATGCAACACAGAATACTGATGCTTATACAGAAGTATCAGCAGCTCTTAAAGTATGTATGATGAACATGTCTAAAATTGCGAATGACCTTCGTCTAATGGCTTCAGGTCCAAGAGCAGGTTTAAATGAGATTAACCTTCCTGCCCGCCAACCTGGTTCATCAATCATGCCGGGCAAAGTAAATCCTGTTATGCCAGAACTTATCAACCAAATTGCGTTCCAAGTGATTGGAAACGACAATACCATTTGCTTAGCTTCTGAAGCAGGTCAGCTTGAATTAAATGTTATGGAGCCAGTGCTTGTCTTTAATTTACTTCAATCTATTAGCATTATGAACAATGGATTCCGTTCATTTACAGATCATTGCTTGAAAGGAATCCAAGCAAACGAAGCTCGTATGACAGAGTATGTGGAAAAAAGTGTTGGTATTATTACAGCAGTAAACCCACATCTTGGCTATGAACCAGCGGCACGTATTGCGAGAGAAGCCATTTTAACAGGTAAGTCTGTTCGAGAACTTTGCTTGCAAAATGATGTATTAACAGAAGAAGAGCTTGATGTTATTTTAAATCCTTTTGAAATGACGAAACCAGGAATTGCTGGGGAAGAGCTTTTTGATAAGGAATAAAAGGAAAATTGTAATATTTAGTCTATACAGGACGTATGGACTAAATGTTGCAAGCTTGGGGATGAGGAAGTATAGTAATATACGTTACATCAGTATTAAATGTAAGCGTTTTACTATTATTTTCAACTAGGGGGATTATGCATGAAGGAAGTAAGATTACCAACAATACCTGAAATTGTGATTATATTAGGAGCATTTCTTGCGCTTGTATTGTCATTTACGGTGTTTCTTGATTTACCAATTCAAATGGCATTATTCATATCGTGGTTTCTCGTTATTATTCTAGGTGTTCGACTCGGTCATAAGTATCAAGATTTACAAAAATCAATTATGGATGGAATTTCAAATGGATTGGAAGCTGTCTTAATTCTTGTATCTGTTGGAGCTTTAATTGGTACATGGATTGCAGGCGGGGTTGTACAACTCTTATTTATTACGGATTAGAATTCATTCATCCAAGTATCTTCTTATTAGCAACGCTTATCATTTGTTCTATTATGTCTGTTGCAACAGGAACATCATGGGGAACAGTTGGAACAGCAGGTATCGCAATGATTGCAATTGGAGAAGGACTAGGGATGCCACTTCCGCTTGTAGCGGGAGCTGTATTATCTGGTGCATATTTTGGAGACAAGCTATCACCACTATCTGATAGTACAGTACTTGCCTCATCTCTTTCAAAGGTAGATATTCTACGCCATGTGCGAGCAATGATGGTCTTGGCAATTCCTGCATATATTATTACAGCTATCTTGTTTACAATTACTGGTTTTGTGTATGGCGGAAGAAACATTGATACAGAGAAAGTAGAGTTTTTAAAATCTTCATTACAAAAACATTTTGATATAGGAATTTGGATGCTGATTCCGGCTATTATTGTTGTTGTACTATTAGCATTAAAAAAACCATCAATGCCTGTTATTGTTATTGGTGCTCTATTAGGGGCTATTTGGGCATCTGTATTTCAAGGTATGGATTTTGCGGATGCAATCAATACAGCTTACAAAGGTTTTTCAATTGATACTGGTGTAGAGTTTATGGACGGTATCCTAAATCGCGGTGGTATTGTTGGTATGCTTGATACACTTGTTGTTATTATATTTGGTTTAGGATTTGGTGGTCTCTTAGAAAAGCTAGGAGTATTACAAGTTATTGTAGCAACGTTCGAAAAGAAACTAACATCTGCAGGAAACGTGACTTTGTCAACTTTAATTGTAGCATTTCTAGGAAATGTATTAGGTTGTGCAATGTATGTATCGTTAATCTTGACTCCAAAAATTATGGAGAACAGTTACGATAAGCTGAAGCTAGATCGCCGAATCCTATCACGTAACACAGAAGTGGGGGGCACATTGACTTCTGGGATGGTTCCGTGGTCTGATAATGGTATATATATGGCAGGTATCCTTGGAGTTTCGACATTTGCATATTTACCATTTATGTGGCTTAGCTTTGTAGCATTAGGGCTTGCACTTATTTATGGCTATACAGGAAAGTTCATTTGGTATAATGAAAATGATGTAAACTCATCAGAAGGATATAAGGGAGAGAAAGTTTCAAATGGTTAGTAAACATATGATTCGAACACTTATGATTGAAACACCTACTGTTCCTGGGAATCTAGGAAAAGTAGCAACGGCAATTGGCCTTGTAGGAGCAGACATCGGTGAAGTTGAAACCGTAAAAGTTGGTCCAACTTATACGATGCGTAATATTACTGTACAAGTAGAAACAGAAGAACAGTTAAATGAAATTATTACAGCAATCGAAGGGTTAGAAGAGGGCATTAAGCTTCATACCGTTTCAGACGAAGTTCTTTCAGCACATGAAGGCGGGAAGATTGCGATGAAGAGTAAGATGCCAATCAAGTCTTTAGCAGAACTGCGCCGTGTGTACACACCGGGCGTTGCTGATGTTTGTAGCCTTATTGAAAGAGAACCAGATAAAGCTGAAATCTACACAACCATTAATAACTCTGTAGCAATTGTAACAGATGGAACAGCAATTCTTGGGCTTGGAAATATCGGTCCTGTTGCAGGAATGCCTGTTATGGAAGGGAAGGCTGCTCTTTTTGACCAGCTAGCAGGAATTAGTGGCGTGCCTATTTTACTTGATACAACAGATCCGGAAGAAATTATTCGTACAGTAAAAAATATCGCACCTGGTTTTGGCGGAATTCTTCTTGAAGATATTGGTTCACCACATTGCTTTGAAGTGGAAGATTGTTTAAAAGAAGAATTAAACATCCCTGTTATGCATGATGATCAACATGGTACCGCAGTTGTTACACTTGCAGCAGCTATTTCTGCTTGTAAGAGCGCAGGCATTGACTTGAAAGAAGCAAAAGTAGGACAAATTGGTCTTGGCGCTGCAGGCGTTGCGATTTGTCGTATGTTTATGGCATATGGGGTTCAAGCTGTTTATGGAACAGACAAATCAGAAATGGCAATGAATCGCTTAAAAGAATATGGTGGACAAACTTCATCAAACATTGAAGAGCTAATGGAAACGTGTGATATTGTTATTGCAACAACAGGTGTTCCTGGTCTTATTAAAAAAGAGTTTGTTAGAAGTGGACAAGTTATTCTAGCTTTATCAAACCCAAGACCAGAAATTGAGCCTGAAGTAGCATTAGAAGCTGGCGCTGCATATGCTGCAGATGGACGCTCTGTTAATAATGTTCTTGGTTTCCCAGGAATTTTTAGAGGAGCTCTTAATGCTAAAAGTAAAGTAGTGAACCACGAGATGCTTGTTGCTGCAGCAGAAGCAATTGCTTCTTGTACAAAACATGGAGATCTTGTACCAGATCCGCTTCAACCGGAAGTACATGAGAAAGTAGCAGAAGAAGTAGAACGTGTAGCACGCCGCGTTTATGTAGGCGTATAAATAAGCGAAAAAACGACGTAGAATCTTGTCTGCGTCGTTTTTTTATTAAAAAATCAGGTTGATTATATAAGCATATGGTTATATGATGTTTTATATAAGAGAATGCTTATATAAAGGAGGAAGAAGGATGATGAATCAAGAGCCGAGCATTGAAGGTGCAGCAGCAGTTCTTAAAATTTTGGGTGATAAAACGCGCTTATCTATAATGAAAGTTCTCGAAGGAGGGGAACGGTGCGTATGTGAGCTTGTTGAATTATATGACATAAGTCAGCCTGCTATAAGTCAACATTTAAAAAGAATGCGTGACATTGGTCTTGTGAAAGAAAAAAGAAGAGGACAGTGGATGTTTTATAGTCTTAACAGTGAAAGTGCTGACTATGAGTGGATTTCCACTATTCTTAAACATCTTCCACATGAAGAAGAGCGCTTAGACAAGCTTCGAAATAAAGAATTAAATATTTGCTGTGAATAGCAGGAGGAAACAACAATGATATCCGCAATTTTAGCATCTGTTATTTTTTTACTTACTTTAATTTTTGTAATATGGCAGCCACGAAATCTTTCTATCGGATGGTCTGCATGTGGAGGTGCTGTTGTTGCTCTTCTTGCAGGTGTCGTGGACTTTGAAGATGTTATCGATGTAACGTCTATTGTTTGGAATGCCACGTTAACATTTGTCGCTATTATTCTCATCTCTCTTATCTTAGATGAAATTGGTTTTTTTGAATGGGCTGCTCTTCATATGGCAAAAGCCGCAAAAGGGAAAGGCGTGCGCATGTTTATTTATGTAGCGGTGTTAGGGGCAGTAGTTTCGGCTCTTTTTGCGAATGATGGAGGAGCTCTTATTCTTACACCGATCGTTCTGGCAATGGTTCGGAATTTAAATTTTAGTGAAAAGATTGTTTTTCCGTTTATTATTGCAAGTGGTTTTATTGCAGACACAACGTCTCTTCCGTTTGTTGTAAGCAATCTTGTTAATATCGTTTCAGCAGACTACTTTGCCATTGGCTTTATTGAATATGCTTCACGAATGATTATTCCAAACCTTTTTTCACTAGTAGCTAGCATTACTGTTTTATATTTATACTTTCGTAAAAGCATTCCAAAGTCATACGATCTCTCTGTATTAAAAAGCCCTAAAGAAGCAATTAAAGATAAAAGAATGTTTAAAATCTCATGGTCAGTTTTAGCTGTTCTTCTAGTTGGATACTTTACAAGTGAATTCATCCATATTCCTGTCTCCATTATTGCCGGAATTGTGGCTCTTGTATTTTTAATGCTTGCAAGGAAAAGTCCATTTGTATCAACGAAAAAGGTTGTAAAAGGTGCACCGTGGGCAATCGTTTTTTTCTCAGTCGGGATGTATGTTGTTGTCTATGGGCTTCGGAATGCAGGATTAACTTCTATTCTTGCCAAGGCTATTGAGTGGACAATGGATGGAGGTCTATTTGGAGCAACAATCGGAATGGGCTTTATTGCAGCTATTCTTTCGTCTGTTATGAATAACTTGCCAACCGTCATGATTGATGCCATTGCTATCCATGATACAAGTGCTACAGGGGTTATGAAGGAGGCGCTTATCTATGCGAACGTAATTGGCTCTGATTTAGGACCGAAAATTACTCCAATTGGTTCGTTGGCAACCTTATTATGGCTTCATGTTTTAAGTTTAAAAGGGGTAAAGATTTCATGGGGTACGTATTTCAAAACAGGAATTGTTCTCACTGTTCCAACGCTATTTTTTACTTTATTAGGATTGTATCTTTGGTTACACATTATTTCGTAAAAGGAGAAACAAAACATGTCTAAAAAAACAATTTATTTTTTATGTACAGGAAACTCTTGTCGCAGCCAAATGGCTGAAGGATGGGGAAGGAAGTATTTAGGAGAAAGTTGGAATGTTTATAGTGCGGGAATTGAAGCACATGGGCTGAACCCACGTGCTGTGAAAGCGATGAAAGAAGTTGGTGTAGATATTTCAAACCAAACATCTGACATTATCGATAAAAGTATCTTAAATAGTGCTGATCTAGTTGTAACACTTTGCGGAGATGCGGCTGATAAATGCCCAATAACTCCGCCAAATGTAAAGCGTGAACATTGGGGCTTTGATGATCCAGCGAAAGCAGAAGGAACAGATGAAGAGAAATGGGCCTACTTTCAACGTGTTCGCGATGAAATTAAGGAGAGAATAGAAACGTTCTCTAATGAAGGGAAATAGGAAAAAGGCTGTGAACAACTTCGTAGCTTTTTTATACAAAATATGCGAAAAATCAGTTTTCATTCAGGGAGAGACTTGTTAAAATTAGGGAGGCAACGACAATCTCTTTAGGAGAAAGGATGCGAAAATATGTTTAAAAAGATGGCTTCAGATGCATTAGGATTATCAGACGTTGGGAAAATTATCAGTCCTGCTGACTATGATAAAACAGATGCAGACGACTATGTAATGCATGAAGATGATGAAAAAATCTATTTTTTAATTAAAACAAAAGCTGATGAATATTGCTTCACAAATTTAGCAATCATCCATGTTGATGGAGCAAATGCTGTTTCGTCAAAGAGAACATTGAAGCGCTATCCATATACCCAACATAAAATTGGTAATGTAGTGTTAGAAACCGCAGGTAAAATTGATATGGACGTTGAAATTAAATTCACGCTTGGAAATGAAAGATTTGATATTGATGTCCAAAAGAGTCAGATTGATCAATTAAAAGATTTATATAAAGCACTTCTTCGCATTTCTGAGATTACGTATGAGAATGATCTTTATATAAACATGGCTTCGCAAAGTTTAGATAAAGCAGTTCAAGTACTGCAAAATTCAAGAACAGATGATAATGACCTTTCTAAAACATACCATGATCTAACAGACTTCGGATTTAAATGGTTAACATCTGCTCGTGAACAATATCATTTAAAAGATTATGGCGAGATTTACGAGAAATATATTAATAACTAATTTCTTTCATTGAAAAGAAGAATAGATCTTAACAAGGTTCACTTTATTTTAAAGTGGACCTTGTTATGTAAAGAGAACACATTTCCAAATAGAAGAGAGGAAGGTGTATATGAAATATGGCTATCTTAAGTATGAAAAATGTTGAAGAACGAAAGGGAAATACCATTACGATTCCAAAAATGAATTTACATATTGATAAAGGGGAAATTGTTGCTATTCAATGCAATAGTGAAGTGGGAAAGAACCTATTAGGCATGCTTAGTGGAGAAATAGCAGTATTGAACGGAGAAATAACCCTTTTAGATGAGAAATACCCTTGCCCATTTCATAAGGTAGCTAATAAGATCGGAATCTTTTCATTAAATGAAGGAATGTACGAGCGCCTAACAGTTAAAGAATACTTGCAGCTATTTAAACGACTGTATGATGTTGCAATAGACGTTGAAGAATATATACATAAAGCAGGCTTAACGGAGCTTCGGCACAGTAAGATTGGCAAACTTTCTTACTCAGAGAAAAAAAGACTTCAGCTTGCTAAAACAATTTTACATCATCCGCAGTTAATCCTAATGGAGGAACCTGATCAAAACTTAGATATTGAGAGCAAATTTATTATCCAACAGGTGATTAAAGAGCTTGCAGCACAAGGTACTTCTTTTCTTATTACAACAAGTAATTTTGAAAGTGCTGTGCTTCTTACAAATCATGTATACAAGCTAAATGAAGATGGAATGAAAAAAATTAAAGTTGTGGAGGAGATAGAAGAAATAAGTGCAGCTTCTGATTCTGAAGTAAAGGAAGAAGAGAAAATAGTAGAAGAGATCCACCCGATTAACTTTGAGAAGATTCCAGCAAAAGTGGATGATAAAATTATTCTTTTTGATCCTACGGAAATTTCTTATGTTGAAAGCAATGAAGGGACAACATATCTTCATGTGAAAGAAGAAGTATTTCCTTGTACATATACTTTAAATGAACTGTTCAATCGTCTTCAACCATTTGGTTTTTTTAGATGTCATCGTTCGTATATTGTTAATTTACAAAAAGTACGAGAAGTTATTACATGGACAAGAAATAGCTATAGCCTTGTATTAGAAGATACCAAAAAAAGCTCGATTCCTCTTTCAAAAGGAAACTTAACAGAACTAAAACAAATTCTTAGAATCTAATTTTTACTTCCCAACATGTCGTTCTCACCTTGAAAAGGTGTTGATTCACCTTCAAAATGACTCCTTTTAAGATGTTCTATACTCTTTTTACCCTTATTTTAATGCAGGTAAGCTTATCTCTCTCTAAACTTAAAGTAACAAATACACCAAACCACATTTTAAGTTGGTTTGGTGAAAGGGAGCGAAATGGGTGGAAAACGTAATCGAAGTGAAAAACCTAGTAAAGTCTTTTGGAAATAAAACAGCTTTAAAAGACGTATCATTTAGTGTGAAAAAAGGAGAAACAATCGGATTTTTAGGGCCAAGTGGGTCAGGGAAAACAACGACAATTAAAATCCTTACAGCGCAGATTCAACCAACAGGTGGAGATGTAAAAGTGTTTAATACATCTCTTAAAAAATTAAAAGATCCTCAGTATATGAGAAAAATTGGTGTGTTAACAGATAACAGTGGTTTATATGACCGTCTTACTGTCTATGATAACTTATCTCTTTATTGTGACTTGTATGAAATAGATAAACGTCGTATTCATGAAGTTCTTGTTGATGTTAATTTAGTTGAGGAAAAGAAAACGCGTATTCAAAAACTATCAAAAGGGATGAAACAGCGCGTTACACTGGCAAGAGCTATTTTGCATAAGCCCCAATTATTGTTTCTCGACGAACCAACGTCAGCTCTAGACCCTGTAAATACTAAACATATTCACAAAGGATTGAAAAGATTAAATGCGGAAGGAACGACAATTTTTTTAACAACGCACGATATGCTTGAAGCGGAAGAGCTTTGTGATAGGGTTGCTTTTCTTCATAATGGAGAAGTTAGACTTTTTGATGCTCCTGAAAAACTGCGCAGTCAACATAGTGACTCAACCGTTTCCCTGCTTTTAAAAGGACAGCGAAAGGTTGTTGTAGAAACAAATGAAGAAGGAGCAAAAGAAATTTATAATTATATGAAACAAGGCGAGTTATTAACAATTCATTCAAATGAACCAACACTAGGAGACCTATTTGTGAAACTAACGGGGAGGGAACTGTAATGATTTTATCATATAAACGCATTCAAGCTATTTTTATGAAAGATTGGAAGGACTTAATGCGAAATAGCTATGTTCTTGTTACATTGGTTCTTCCGCTTGTTTTTGCTGTCATGTATGACAGAATGGGAGCTGGAGAAGTTGGGGCTTTGTTTGCCATCAACTTTGCTTTTGTTATTGCTGGAGCCTTTATTCAGTCAGCAATGGTTGCGGAAGAAAAAGAGAAAAATACGTTAAGAGGCTTACTGCTTTCTCCGGCAAGTATAATAGAGGTGTTTATTGGGAAAAGTCTTTTATCAGCATTTGCTACCATATTAATTATTGCTGGTTGTATCCTTTTATCAAATTATGAGATTCCTTCTCTAGGCCTTTTTATTCTTCTTTCGCTTATTAACATTATTACGTTTGTTGGAATAGGGACAATGCTTGGTTTAGTGTCAAAAACTGTTATGGAAACTTCTATCATTGGTATGCCTATATTAATTGTTTTTGGAATGGCATCACAAATAAAGCTAATGATAGAAAATGAAACGATCTTAAATATTATAGAATACTTGCCAAGTGAGCAATTTTCAACGGCGTTGATTGAACTTAGCAAAGGATCCGAATTGGTTGATATTACTAAAAACATAGCTATATTAGGAATATGGGCTATTGTTGCCGTTGTGGCTACTATTATCACATACAAAAAACGTCGCTTTGACTAAAAAAACCTGCTTAGGGCTTGTCCTCTAAGCAGGTTTTTGTTTATTAGCTGAAAATCTCATCAATTGCTTTAACTTCTTGTGAAGATAGTTCAACATTTAATGTTTGTAGGTTTGATTCAATTTGTGCTGGCTTTTTCGCACCAGGAATAACTAAGTCAATCGCATCACGTGTTAAGTACCATGCAAGCACAACGTTTGCCATGTCCTGAGGCTTTTTATCGACGATTTCACGAAGTTTTTCTACTTTTGCAAGGCTTTCTTGGAACTTCTCACCTTGGAATAAAGGCATATCTGCACGCAAGTCATTAAACTTTGTGTTTTTGTCATACTTACCAGCTAAAAGTCCTGCTGCAAGCGGGAAGTATGGAACGAAAGAAATGCCGTTCTCTGCTGCATATGGAAGCAGTTCTTTTTCTGCATCACGTTGGAAAAGGTTGTATTCACCTTGGTAAACATCAACATAGCCATCTTTGTTTGCTTCTTTTAACTGTTCTAGAGAGAAGTTTGAAACACCAATAGAGCGGATTTTACCTTGGTCTTTTAGTTCTTTTAGCGCGCCAACAGCTTCATCTTTTGGCGTATCTTCGTCTGGAAAATGAATATAAAATAAGTCAATGTAGTCTGTTTGCAAGCGTTGTAAGCTATCCTCTACACATTGTTTTAAAAAGCTTGGTGAATTATCAAGAACAGTGTCATCACCAACAAATTTATGAGCGCCTTTTGTTGCGATGATAACGTCGCTACGATTCCCTCTTTCTTGTAATACTTCGCCAATTAATTCTTCTGAACGTTTTGGACCGTAAATGAAAGCTGTATCTAGCAGTGTAATTCCTTTGTCTAAAGCTGTACGAACAAGGTCTTTGCCGACTTCTTCATCAAGGTTTGGATAAAGGTTATGTCCTCCAACAGCATTAGCACCAAATCCAATTGGGTTTGCATATAAATCTGTTTTTCCAATTTGTACTTTTTTAGTCATTATATTCATCTCCTTTTCGATTTTATTATAACGCTTTTAGAGCTTTTCGTTTAGCATTTTGCCTGGCCAAGTGTATGCCATATGACCGCCGTCTACTGTCACATATTCACCTGTCACATATGAGCTATCATCAGAAGCTAGGAAAAGAACAACGCCTGCAACTTCTTCAGGGGTGCCAAGTCTGCCCATTGGATCCACCCATTTATATGCTTCGCGAAATTTCTTTCCTGCTTTTGATCCCATTAAATCATCCAGAAGAGGGGTTTCAATTGTTCCTGGTGCAATTGCGTTAACGCGAATTCCATTTCTCGCATAGTCAATGGCCATCGCTCTTGTTAAGTTCGTAATACCGCCTTTCGCTGCATTATAACCTGAGCGGTCAAGGTCTGCTGCAAGGCCTGACACAGAGGAGTTATTAATAATTGAACCGCCTTCTTCAAGCATAAGTGGAATAAGATATTTACTAACAAGGAACGTACCTCGTAAGTCAACAGACATTAATTTATCCCACAATTCAACAGGATACTCATGAAGCCTTCCACCTTCTGTATCTGTTCCAGCATTATTGAATAAAATATCGATTGTTCCAAACTTTTCTTTCATCTCATTAGCAAACTTCATTACTTCATCTTGATTTGAAATATCTAGATGGTAAGCATATGCTTGTCCACCTTGCTTATTAATATGATCTACAACCTCTTTTACCGCATCTTTTTTAATATCAGCACAAATAACGACTGCTCCTTCTGTGGAGAATCGTTCTGCTGTTGCCTTTCCAATACCAGAGCTCGCTCCAGTAATAATGGCTGTTTTAGATTGTAATCGACTCATACACAAAAACCTCCCTAAACGTTTCATTTCCTTCTATCAACAGGTGTACCCGAATGATTAGTTTATAAAACGTCAAAGGAGTTCTTATAGAAATGACTGTTGATCATCTTCGTGAAGGGATTGTGGCGTTTCTTCACCATGATTATTTTTCTTTATTACGTATTGAACAGTTTCAATATCTGAAGAACACGGAAGCGCATAGGTGTTTTTATATTGTTCATTTCCTTTTCCTGTTACAAATACCCAGTCACCTTTAGTGCTTTTTTCAATAGCTTCTTTAATGGCAATTGTACGGTCTTTTGTTATGCTTCCTTTCTTATTGCCAGCTTCTTTTTGCAGTTTTGTTAGCTCAAGGAGCATATCTGTAGGAGAGACTGTTATTAAATCGTCAAGCGTTAGCGTATATTCATCTGAAAGTGAGCTTGATAATTGAACCATTTCTGCACGTTTTGATTGATCACGTCCATCACGGAAGCCAAAGACGTGGCGAATCGTTTTTGCTCCACATGTTTTCGCTGCATTTAGACAATAAGAAAAAGAGTCTGCTGTGTGGGCATAGTCTACAACAATTGTTGTTCCATGATAATCAAACATCTCGAAACGCCCTGGCACCCCTTTAAATGTTTTTAAGCTAGAAAGTAGTTTCTGCTTATCTAAACCAAGTTCAACCCCTGTAATATAAGCTATTGCAGCATTGTAAATGTTATGTTCACCAGGCATATTAAGATGAATATACAATTCCTCATGGTGTTGATGAACAAGTAACGCTGAAGAGCATTGATTAGAAAGAACATGAAGCATCTTATAATCTGCATCATGAAGATGACTGAGAGAGAGAGAGTTTACTTTTTTTTGCTGTAACATTGAAAAAAGCCTTTCGCCCCATTTAGTATCGATATTTATAATGGCTTTTCCACTTTCTTTAAGCTGTTGAAAGAGGCGTGCTTTTGTTAAAAAGTATTCTTCAAGACTACCATGATAATCAAGATGATCATGACTTAAGTTCGTAAACAAGCAAGCATCAAATGCAAGTCCTTCTACGCGGGCTTGTGCTAGGGCGTGTGATGAAACTTCCATAATGACGACATCATCGTTACTTTCAGAAAGAATACGGTTTAGTTCTAAACTATCTGGTGTTGTTGCTATTGAAGGGCGATTTTCTCCATTAATGATGTTCATAACAGAGCCAATCATTGTACAGCTTAACCCTTGTTCTTCAAAAAGGTGCTTTAAGATAAATGTTGTTGTCGTTTTTCCATTTGTACCTGTTACACCAATCATCATATGCTTTTTGGAAGGGTTATGATAAAAATTCGAAGAAAGTTTAGCAAGTGATTCACGGCTATTTCTAACACGAAAATAAGGAACGGGAAGGGGGGACTTCATCTCTTTTTCCCCAACAATAGCCACTGCTCCTCTATTGATTGCATCCTCAATGTACTGATGACCATCAAACTGTCCGCCTGAGATGGCTACGAAAAGAGAGTCGTTTTGTACCTTCTTAGAATTAAAAGAAATAGAGCGAATCTCTAAATGAGGAATTTGAGGTTGAAGTAAAAACTCTATGTCTTGTAAAACGTCCCTTATGTTCATGTTTTACCTCCTTGCTATCTATTTAGTAACGTTATTTTGTGAAGAAAGAGCGTTCTGTATACAAGAAATATAGGGAATATGACATTTGTCATACTCTCTATATGACATGTGCTACTACAAGCTAATTTTTTTCTTCTTTATAATGAAAGACAACGATGAGGGAAGGAATTAAAAATATGAATAAACAAAAGCAATTAAGAAAAGATGTATCTCCTTATGAGAAAGCGGACACAAAGGCAAGTGTTAGACAATTAGTAAATACACTTGTTCCGTTTTTTGCTTTATGGTTTCTTGCTTATCAATCTTTAGACATTTCTTATCTACTTACGCTTGCTTTCACTGTTATTGCGGCGGGGTTTCTTACACGAATTTTTATTATTTTTCATGACTGTTGTCACCATTCGTTCTTTAAAAATCGACGTTACAATAAAATTGTAGGAACTATAACTGGGATTATGACGCTTTTCCCTTACAATCAGTGGGCACATAGCCACGCTATTCACCATGCTACAAGCGGAAATTTAGATAAACGTGGCGTTGGGGATATGTGGGTGCTTACAGTAAACGAATATAAGGAAGCTTCTTTTTGGACCAAAGTGGCGTACCGTTTGTACCGAAATCCGCTTATCATGTTTGGACTTGGACCAACATACGTGTTCCTTTTAACAAACCGCTTTAATAAAAAAGGAGCAAAGAAGAAAGAAAGATGGAACACATATATTACAAACATTGCGATTGCACTCATTGTGACACTTTGCTGTGTTACACTCGGATGGCAGAACTTTTTGCTAGTACAAGGTCCCATTTTCTTGATCTCAGGAACAATTGGTGTTTGGCTCTTTTATGTACAGCATCAATTTGAAGATTCCTATTTTGAAGAAGATGAGCATTGGAATTATGTTCAAGCTGCTGTTGAAGGGAGCTCGTTTTATAAACTTCCAAAGCCTTTGCAATGGTTAACGGGAAATATTGGATTCCATCACGTTCATCACTTAAGTCCACGGGTGCCGAACTATAAATTAGAAGAAGTGCATAACAACACAGTTCCTCTTCAAAACGTCCCAACAATTACGTTAAAAACAAGTTTGCAATCTCTTAAGTTTCGACTATGGGATGAGGAACAGAAAACATTTATTAGTTTTCATGAGCTGAAAAGACGTTCAGTAACAGAGAAAAAAAGAAAGATTGTGGCTCAATCTAAAGTAGAGCTATAAGAAAGCTCGTTTAATACAGGTTTTTCACTGTGTTAAACGAGCTCCTTTTTTATGAGTTATAATAAGAGAATATTACATTTAAAGAGGGGTATTAATGAAAAGACGATATAGAGTATTCCAAAAGGTCACGGGTTTATCTCCGTATATTTGGAGTGTTTTTGCTATTTTACCTTTTTATTTTGTATTTCAATCTTCCTCTACTAATGAAGTGATAGCAGGGGTAGTGCTCAATATTTTGTTTTTTTTATTTTATCGTTTGGCTTTTATTTCAAAAGGATGGCCTGTTTATTTGTGGACATTTTTACTTATTAGCATTTCGATTGCACTAACGAGTATTTTCACCTATATTTATTTTGCTTTTTACTTTGCCTTTTTCCTTGCTTATTTTATTGGCCATGTTCAAAATAGGCTAATCTTTTTTACTCTTTATGGGGTTCATCTTATCAGTACATTTATATCTGTTAATTACAACACAATCATGACCGAAGAAGTGTACTTAAGACAGCTTCCTTTTATCTTTATCATTACATTAAGCGTTGTGGTGCTGCCATTTAGCATTTATAACAGAAGACAGCGTGATCGCCTTGAAGAAAAACTTGAAGATGCTAATAAACGAATTGCAGAACTAAGTAAACAAGAAGAAAGGCAGCGGATTGCAAGAGATCTTCATGATACGCTTGGACAAAAGCTTTCACTTATTGGACTGAAAAGTGATTTAGCGCGAAAATTAATTCAAAAAGACCCAGAACAAGCTAAAACAGAAATAAAAGATGTTCAGCAAACGGCAAGAACAGCTCTTAATGAAGTCCGGAAGATGGTGTCCCAAATGAGAGGGATTAAGCTGAAAGAGGAGCTTATTCGTGTTGAACAGATTTTAACAGCAGCAGATATTGATCTTGTTGTAGAGGAGCGTCTTGATGTGACTACGATTTCTCCGCTTCTTGAAAATATCTTAAGTATGTGTTTGAAAGAAGCGGTAACGAACGTTGTAAAACATAGCGGTGCATCGCTTTGTATTATTGAGACATGGAAAACTATTGATGAGAGCGGCATTACAATAAGAGATAATGGAAAAGGCTTTGATACGCATAAAAGGGCTGTAAAAGGACACGGGCTTATTGGGATGGAGGAGAGATTAGAGTTTGTGAATGGACAGCTTGAAATGGATATGGAGAGTGGAGCAACCATTAGAATTAAAGTGCCGAATATTGTAAAACAAGAAGAGAAGGGACGAGTGAGATGATTCGTATAGTCATTGCCGAAGATCAACGTATGCTTTTAGGAGCATTAGGTTCGCTTCTTAGTTTAGAAGATGATATGGAAATAGTCGGGAAAGCCTCAAACGGACAAGAAGCCGTTGCCTTAGCTCAGGAGCAGCAGCCAGATGTTTGTATTATGGATATTGAAATGCCTATAAAAACAGGTCTTGAAGCAGCTGAAGAATTAAAAGAGTCAAACTGTAAAGTGATTATTTTAACTACCTTTGCGCGTTCTGGCTATTTTCAGCGGGCATTAAAAGCAGGAGTAAGCGGCTACTTATTAAAAGATAGTCCAAGTGAAGAGCTCGCAAGCTCTATTCGCAGTATTATGAGTGGGCGGCGCATTTATGCTCCAGAGCTTATTGATGATGCATATGCAGAAGAAAATCCGCTTACAGAACGTGAAAAAGAAGTGTTAAGTCTTATTGCAGATGGAAAGAACACAAGAGAAATCGCAGACGCTCTTTCTATTAAAAATGGAACGGTTCGAAACTATATTTCAACAATCCTAGACAAACTGGAAGTGAAAAATAGAATTGAAGCTATTACACGTTTTAAAGAAAAAGGCTGGTTTAAATAAAAAAAGCGAGATGAGTGCTCATCTCGCTTTTTTGTTATGCTTTTGGCTTAAATCCTTCTTCATCTAAATATTCTAATGCTTCATCATATGTTAGAAATGATCCATCAAGGTTTAATCCTGCGTATGTGTTCCACATATCGTGTTCATACATAAGAATAAGAGAATGACCATCATCATCGATCCAATGTTCTACTTCTTCCTCTCCAGCAATAGCTTGTTCCTCAAGTGTTGGCGGAGCAAGAGATGCAATAGCTTTCCCAACGATTGTACGAAGCTCTTCTTCGGTAAAATCGCGAATATTCACCATACCTCTTTCATCAATCTCGTATTCGTCAAGATATTCACCGTAAACAAACCCATTTCCGTTCGGGTGAAGATGATATACAACATTCTTTTTATCTGTCACACTTTCTTCATAGTGGAAATTAACGCGCTTAAGCGAGACATTTTTACGCTGAAGCTGCGGAAAAGATTCAATAATAGCTAGTTTTTGTTCAAAAGTTAGCATGTGGCCTCCCAAAAAAGATATTTTTCGTTCGGTTCATTATATCACTAAGAACAGCAGAGACCAACAAGCGTTGTTAGTAGGCTTTACGTTTGAAAGAGAAGAAGCCGCAAATAAAGAAGACGAGAAAGCTTCCGCCGATAACGAAAATGAGCGTGTCCATTGGAAGAGAAAGTGAATAAACATTCTTAGTCACGCTTGAAATCATAGCAATAGCGGGCTGAGCCCATGGATAGAAAGGGCTGTAGGTTTCTGAGTTTATAACAAGCATGTTCGGCATTGTAAAAATAACGTTCAAAGCAAGAGATGCTCCAAAGCTTGCCCAAAGAGAGGCAACCCAAATTTGTAGAGTTGCGAGAGGAATAGAAGCAATAAAACCGCTCCATACGCCTTTTACCATATACTCTTCTGGTATGGCAGACCCTCCTCTAAGAGCAGAAGCAAGTGAAACACTTCCTAGAAATAGAAGCTGGATAAGAGCACAAATAATTACGATGAAAAAAAGTTTTGTAAGAAAAACGTTTCCCTTTCGAACAGGCTGAACAAGAAGCTGTTTCCACCCACCATTAAGGTGTTCATGACGACAAAGAAGTGCTACAAATATCCCAATAAGAAGAGGGAAGAACATAACGCTATGTGTTAATGCTCCGTATTGATATATGGCTACCATTATCTGTTGCTCGTTCCCTGGCGTTAACTCATCAGAAAGTGTTAAGCCTTCAATAAGAATGATAAGTGGGCTAATCAGCAATAATAGCCAAATTTTTGTGTGTTTCAACTTTAGTAATTCTGCTCTCATAAGAGATAGCATTAACTATTCACATCCTTTCTTGTGAAATGAATGGTGCTAATCCATAAAAGAATAAGACCAACAATGATTCCAAGACAAACGTTAATAATCGGTTTATCCCATTGGTTGCTTAAAGAAGGCCAGCTCCAAATCGTCCATCTTGGTAGAGCACTTCCAAAGATAGACCCTACAATTCCGATAAAAAGCGGAAGAGCTTGGTTATTAAATACAACAGAAAGCCATAGCTGCAAGGCTACAATTGGAAGTGAGGCTAAGTAAGGATAAAAGCATGTTTTTAACAAGTTAACTAAAGGAATATCATTTCCATAATTCAGGCTTATCCCAAGTATGATAGATCCAATAGCAAGTAGAATACACGATACTGTTAATAAGATAAAGACAAGTGCAAACTTGCCAATGAAAATTTTAGTTTTGGAAAGGGGAAGTGCTAAAAGGTGCTTCCAAGATGTTGATTGATGTTCGAGTGATGAAATCAATGATGCGAGAAGAGTAGCTCCGAACATAAGAGCAAAAACAGAAAGTGAACTTATATTTTTCAGTAATCCATCCCACAAGTCATCTTTATATAAATCTGTTAAATAGTCGTAGCGGATTCCAAAGTTTACAGCTTGTAAGGCAATCACCCCAAAGGGACCAAGAAACACTAATCCCCATATCCATTTTCGCTTAATTTTAAGAAATTCGGCTTGTAAAAGTGCTTTGTACATTTATGCCTTCCTCCTTTATAAGATCAAGGAAAATATCTTCTAGCGATTTCTTATTTTCTTCCACCCGATAAATGCTAATGCCGTGACGAACAAGGAGACTAATAACTTGCGCAATGGCTTCATCCTCCGCTTCTACCATGATTTTTTCTTCTTCTCGATAAGCTTGAATGCCATATGAAACAATATGTTTAAAGGTTTCTTCGGGAGAACTTGTTGTAAAAGAGACAGAGGTAGAAGAGAATCGTCGCAGTTCTTCAATCCGGTCTTGGAAGATGAGTCGTCCTTTCGAAATGATTCCAACATATGTAGCCATTTGGTCAATCTCACTTAAAAGGTGACTTGAAACAATAATCGTAATACCGCGTTCTTTTGCAAGAGCTTTAATGAGCATACGAATCTCTAAAATCCCTTGGGGGTCAAGTCCATTTGTTGGCTCATCTAAAATAAGTAATTTAGGATCTCCAAGAAGCGCAATCGCAATCCCAAGTCGCTGTTTCATTCCTAATGAGTATTCTTTAACTTTCTTTTTGGCTGCTTTTTCAAGTCCTACAATCTCTAACACTTCTTCAATTTTAGATTTTGGTGCTTTACGGAGAACACGGTAAACTTCTAAATTCTCAATAGCATTTAAATGTCCGTAGTAGGAAGGATTTTCAACAAGCGCACCAATTTCTTTTAATGCTTCAATTCGATTTTTGCGCAAATCTTTGCCAAAAACTGAAATAGAACCATGAGAAGGTTTGATTAAACCTAGGAGCATTCGGATTGTTGTTGTTTTTCCAGCTCCATTAGGTCCTAAAAATCCATAAACTGCTCCACGTGGAATTTGTAAATTAATGCGATTTACAACAGCGTCACTTTTATATTTTTTTGTTAAATCATTTGCCGTTAAAATATTTTCCATTTTCATCACCTCATAAATCAGTGTAGACAGCAAAGGTTAATAACAGAGAAGGGGAAGGTTAAGTTTTGGTTAAATGTAGAAAAATAGTTTCCAACTTCCTTTTTTAGTTCTATCATAAGATTAGAGACTATTAGGTTAAGGGTGGTTTTATGAAAAACATCGTTTATATAGAAGATGATGAAATAATTGGGAGTTGGCTAAAGGAAGAGCTTGAAGACAACGGATACCACGTGTCATGGTATCTTTCAGACGAGGGCAGCGAAGCGGGAATGAAAAATGCCGACTTAGTCATTCTGGACGTGATGCTTCCAGGGCTTGATGGGTTTACGCTCGGTCAGCGTTTTAAAAACAACTACAATGATGTGCCAATCATTATGCTGACCGCAAGAACAGCTCTTGATGACAAAGTGCAAGGCCTAACATTTGCAGATGATTATTTAACAAAACCTTTTCATCCAAAAGAGCTAATGGCCCGTATGGAAGTTCTGCTTAGGCGCTATAATCGACAGGAAGAAGACCGTAGAACGGTTGGACACTTGGATGTGTATACAAAACAACAGCGTATTATTTGTCGGAGCAATGGCGAAGAGATTATCCTGACAGGAAAACAGCATCAGCTTTTTTTCTTTTTTACACGACATTTTAATCAAACATTAACAAAAGAACAAATATTTGAAAGCATATGGAAAGACCCATATATTGAAGGAGATAAAACGCTCACCGTTCACATTCGCCATCTCCGTGAGAAAATAGAGGAAGACCCAAGCAAGCCAAAAATAATTGAAACAATCCGCGGCATTGGGTATCGGATGAAAGCATGAGAAGGCTTAATTCGTTAACAGCACGGTATATTTTTATCATTCTAATGGCAATCGTTATGCTGCCAGTAGCCATGCTAGCTAGTGGAGTTCTTTATATTAGTCCATGGTATAAAAAGCAGAATGAGCCTTATTATCCAAGCTATGAAGTTGTTGATGAATGGCATAAGGAATCTAAAAAAATGACGCCTGATGACGTTCAAAGTGTAAAAAAAGCTTTTAGTAAAGTAGAAAAGAGCTATAAATATAAAGCAATGGTTTATGTTAATGGAAATGGAGAAACAGTGTTAAAGGAAGGAGCGCCTGTAAACCTCCCAACAGAGTGGAATGTAATGACAACCATGGATTTTATGAAAAGCAGTATTGATAGTGATCCTTTTACTGTTGTTTCCTATGTAGGTGGGAAGAAAGAAGCAGGGTTTGTTATTTTACAAATGCCACGTTCTTATATTACGGCTATAAATAGGGAGGAGAGCCCACTATATGATTTCCTTACTTTTCTTCTCGCTATTATCATTATTGTTTTATTTCTACTGATTTCCTGGTTTTTCTTCCGCAGCATCCGAAGACGACTTTTGCGCCTTCAAGATGCAATGGAAATGCCAAATGCTCGGAATGTTCCTCCTAAAATACAAATATCAAGAAAAGATGAAATTGGAGCCCTTGAGCAATCATTTAATAATATGCTTACGGCATTAGAAGAAAGTCAGCAAAATGAGCGTGAAGAGGAAAGTGCACGTCGTAAGCTTATTGCCGACCTTTCTCACGATTTGCGAACACCGCTCACCGCCCTAAAAGCGCAAATTTATTCTTTAAAGAAGGAAGTACTTTCTCAGAAAGGTGAAGAAACCATTGCTCTTGCTGATGAAAAAATTCATTATTTAGGAGAACTCATCGAAAACCTCCTTTCTTATTCATTACTCACCTCAAACAAATATCCATATAAGCCGGAGCAAACGGATATGGTGAGGCTTGTTCGTACAACAATTGCCTGCTGGTATGACCGCTTAGAAGAGGAAGGCTTTGAAGTGGATATAGAGATTCAAGGAGATGACATTAAAAGCAATATCGATGTGAACTGGTTCCAGCGGATGATAGATAATGTCATTCAAAATGTGATTCGTCATGCAAAAGACGGTCAGTTTATTGGATTTTATATGGAAGGAAAAGGTGAAGAGTATAAAATATCAGTTGTAGATCACGGGCCAGGATTTACGAATACAAGTGGAAACAAACATGGCCGAGGGATTGGAATGTCGATTATTGCTCTTATGGCTGAAGCGATGAATATTAAGTGGAAAGTAGACTCAAATGAAAATGGCACAACTTTCGAGTTTTATTATAAGAATTCTTTACAATAAACCTGATTTAAGAGCAAAAGCTCATCTTCTTAGAAGATGAGCTTTTGCTTGTTAAGCAAGTTCACGTTGTTTGGTTTCCGTTCCAAAAAAGGCAACAGCAATAACCCCAACAATAATAGACAGACAGAAGACGGTAAAAATCGTGGCAACAGAAGATCCGCTGCTCATTAGATAGCCAACAGCAAGTGGACCTAAAATCCCACCAACTCTACCGAATGAAGCGGCCATTCCTGCGCCTGTTCCACGAACTTCAGTCGGATATTGCTCAGGTGTATAAGCATAAAGAGCTCCCCATGCTCCGAGATTAAAAAATGAAAGAAACATACCTGATGTTAGTAAAAGCGGTAATGTTTCGGCAGTTCCGAATAAAAGAGCACTTCCGGCAGTTCCGAGTAGAAATGTTACAAGTACAAATTTGCGTCCAGCTCGTTCAATGAGCCATGCCGCTGTAAAGTAACCTGGAAGCTGGGCAAGGGTCATAATAAGCACATATTCAAAGCTTTTAATAAGGCTAAAACCTTTCAACACCATAACGCTTGGTAACCATAAAAACATACCATAATAAGAGAATACAACTGTAAACCAAAGCACCCAAAGGACAATCGTTTGTTTGCGAACCTCTTTCGACCATACCTTTGCAATGTTTTGAGAAAATGAAGGTTTCTTCTCAAGAGCTAAATAGCGTGGTGAATCTGGTAACCCGATGCGTAGATATAATGCATAAAAAGCAGGAAGAGCTGTAATTAAAAGTGCAATTTGCCAGCCATACTTTGGAATAACGAAGTAGGAGATAAGAGCAGCAACCAACCAGCCGAAAGCCCAGAAGCTTTCAAGCAACACAACTGTTTTCCCTCTTTTTTCTGGAGCAACGGTTTCAGAAACAAGTGTAGAAGCAACAGGAAGTTCCCCGCCAAGTCCCATACCGATAAAGAAGCGTAATAATAAAAATACAAACAATGTTGGAGCAAGTGCTGATAAGCCACTACCAATTGAAAAAAGTAAGAGCGTTATAATAAAGACAGGTTTTCGACCAATTCGATCAGCTAAAAGTCCAAAAATCAGGGCCCCGACAGCCATACCAATTGAATTCACGCTTCCAATCCAGCTCATTTCTTCAGGTGTTAGTTTCCATTCAATTTGTAAAGCAGCAATAATAAAGGAAAGGATTCCGACGTCTAGGGCATCGAACATCCACCCAAGCCCAGCAACTCCAAGCAGTTTTCGCTCAGATAGGGATTTTTGTGCCTTCATATTCTTTTCATCTCCTGTATAGATTAATGTAGATACATATGCTGATTAATAGTTTACATGTGTCTTTACACTTTGTCACTAAATAGTTCAAAAATAATAAAAAACAGAATTTACTAATTATTTAGAAAAATATATAATAGATATATCTCTGTGGAAGGAGGGAAATTTGGAGGAGGAATGAACAATAAGGGGGAGTTGTTGTGGAAGGGAAAAAAGTGAAGTTAGAGAGGGAAGAACAAGAATTAGATTACACGGAGCTTGTCCAATCTCCAACATTTCAAAGGCTCATGCGTGAAAAACGTCGTTTTATTTTACCTTTTTCATTATTCTTTTTAGCTTTTTATTTCACACTACCTGTTTTAACTGCCTATTTTACATTCTTAAATGAGACGGCTTTTTGGTCTTTAACATGGGCGTGGGTTTTTGCATTTGCGCAATTCGTTATGACTTGGGCACTCTGTATGATTTACACAAAGCGTGCTCAAAAGTTTGACGTACTTGTAGAAGACCTAAAAAAAGAAGCTGGCCGTTAAAGGGGGAAGTTTAGGATGAATGTACTTGCTTTTTCACTATTTCTAGCAATTGTAGCTCTTACACTTATTATTACGTATTATGCCTCAAAACGAACAAAAACAACCAGCGATTTTTATACAGCAGACGGAAGTTTAACGGGATGGCAAAATGGATTAGCTATTGCAGGGGACTATATGTCGGCAGCTTCATTCTTAGGAATCGCCGGAATGATAGCGCTTTCAGGTTTTGATGGCTTTTTCTATAGCATTGGCTTTCTTGTTGCTTACCTTGTTGTTCTATACATTGTAGCAGAACCTTTAAGAAACCTTGGGAAATATACAATGGCGGATATGATTGCTGCTCGCTTTAATGAAAAAAAGGTACGTGGAGTTGCTGCTTTAAATACAATTACAATCTCTATCTTTTATATGATTGCTCAGCTTGTAGGAGCTGGTGGTCTCATTAAACTTCTCCTTGGAATTGATTATGTATATTCTGTTCTTATTGTAGGGGTTCTAATGACTATTTATGTTGTATTTGGCGGAATGACTGCTACAAGCTGGGTTCAAATTACAAAAGCTGTTTTACTTATGATTGGAACGTTTGTCATTTCTATTATTGTGTTTTCAAAATTTGATTTTAGCATTGCTAAGATGTTCAGTGAGATGAAAAGTGCTACACCGCTCGGAGAAAGCTTTCTTCATCCAGGTAATAAGTTTACAAATCCTCTTGATATGATTTCTCTTAACTTAGCTTTAGTACTTGGTACAGCAGGACTTCCGCATATTCTGATTCGCTTCTTTACTGTAAAGGATGCCATTACAGCTCGAAAATCAGTTGTTTATGCAACTTGGATTATTGGTATTTTCTATATTTTGACGATTTTCTTAGGGTTTGGAGCTGCGGCATTTGTAGGATTTGATAATATTACAGCAGCAGATGCAGCTGGAAATATGGCTGCTCCACTTCTAGCTCAAGTATTAGGAGGAGACTTTTTATTTGCTTTCGTTTCTGCTGTAGCTTTTGCGACAATTTTAGCAGTTGTTGCAGGGCTTGTTCTTTCAGCAGCTTCCGCTTTTGCACATGATTTTTATAGTCATATTGTAAGAAAAGGAAAAGCAACAGAAGGTGAACAAATTGTTGCTGCACGCTGGGCGTCAATTGGAGTTGCTGTCCTTTCCATCATATTAGCCCTATTCGCTCAAAAGCTTAATGTGGCATTTCTTGTAGCGCTTGCTTTTGCGGTTGCAGCAAGTGCTAACTTACCTATTATTTTATTTACGATTTTTTGGAAACGTTTCAATACAACAGGTGCTGTCACAGGTATGCTTGTTGGATTAATTAGTTCTCTTGTCCTCGTTGTTGTAGGTCCTAACGTTTGGTCTCCTGAGGTTGGGGGAGCTATTCTTGTAGGAGATCCACTCTTTTCATTAGCAAACCCTGGGATTGTGTCTATTCCACTTGGATTCTTAGGTGCCTACCTTGGCACAATCTTCTCTAGTAAAAAAGCAGATCAGAAAAAATTTGAAGAAATTCTGATTAAAGCAAATACAGGAATGAAAAACTAAGAAAGGCTGCCTTGTTTGGCAGTCTTTTTTATATATTAAAATGATGCGCTTTCTTACGTAGGAGAATAGAAATTCCCGCTAAACGTTTTCTTTTAAGAACCAAATAGTGATAGAATATAGTGTGATTAAAACAGCCCAATTGACAAGAGGCGGGGGTGAAGGTCGATGTTCAAGCATCGCCTAAAGTTAAGCTCTAGTATTATCATCTTTGTTTGTGTTGTTGTTATTTTGTCTTTATTCTTAACAGATATTTTAATTAGCCGGACCATTACTAAAACGATTCGAACAGATCAAGAAGAAAAAGCAATGAACGTAGCTCGAACTGTTGCGCTTTCTCCTGTTATTCGAGAAGGGCTCTTACATAAAGAAGAAAGCAAGGAGATTCAGGAGTATACAAAAGATATTCAAAAAGCCACAAAAGTGGAATTTGTCGTTGTTATTGATATGAAAGGCATTCGTAAATCACATCCAAATCCAAAAAACATTGGCAAGAAGTTTTCAGGAGGAGATGAAAAAGAAGTTCTAGAAGGAAAAGAAACTATCTCTATTTCAGAAGGAACACTTGGCATGTCTTCCCGCTCTTTCACACCTGTAGTGGATGATAGTGGAAATCAAATTGGGGCTGTTGCTGTAGGAACTTCTCTGAATAAGATTGAACAAGCTTTGCAAAAAGCTCATGATAGCATTTTAGTCGGGTCTATTGTTGGTCTTATCATTGGAGTTCTTGGAGCCATTTTGCTTGCTCGTTATATTAAAAAGACTCTTTTTGGGCTTGAACCATATGCGATTGCTAAAATATTAGAAGAGCGAAATACAATGCTTCAGTCTGCTCATGAAGGTATTGTTGCCGTTGACCGAGATGGTAAGATTACGCTTGTTAACCGCTCTGCTCTGCGTCTTTTTCAAAGAGCAGGCTTATCAAATGAGCCAATTGGGAAGGCTGTAGACGAATATCTGCCCGTATCAAAACTAAGCACCATTTTGAAAGAAAGACAGGTTCAGTTAGATGAAGAGATTAATATTAATGGGGTTTCAATGCTTGTGAACAGAGTTCCGCTTATTTTGGAAGATAAAGTTGTTGGAGCTATCTCAACACTTCGTGATAAGACAGAAGTGAACCAGCTAGCAGAGCAGTTAACAGGAGTACGACTTTATGCAGAAGCATTGAGAGCACAATCACATGAGTTTAAAAATAAACTTCATGTAATTTTAGGAATGACCCAAATGGAATATTATGATGAGCTATCTGATTACATTAACCAGCTTGTAAATCACCAAAATCAAGAAGTTGGGCTTGTGATGAAACATATTAAGAGCCCGGCGCTTGCAGGTTTTATTATCGGAAAATTAAGCTATGCGAGAGAAGAAAGAACAAGCTTGCAAATTGATAGTGAAACACCTATCCCTGAACCTAAATTACCAGAAGTAACTCACGAGCTTATTACAATCATCGGAAACTTAATTGATAATGCAATTGATGCTGTAGCAAAAGGGGAAAGAAAAGAAGTTACGGTTAATTTACACTATAAAAAAAATCGTCTAACGATTGAAGTAAATGATACAGGGGCTGGCATTTCAGAAGAAGTCCAGAAAAATTTATTTGTTAAAGGCTTCTCCACAAAAGGGGATAATAGAGGAATAGGACTTTATTTGGTAGAGAGAAGTGTAAGAGAGCTTGGTGGCTATATTGACGTAGAGTCAACGCCTAGTGAAGGAACAACGTTTGTTGTAGAACTATTTTATGAATCTAGAGGTGAAGAAGCGTGATTAGAGTCTTAATTGTTGAAGACGATCCAATGGTAGCTGAATTTAATAAACGCTACCTTGAAGAAATAGAAGGATTTGAACTTGCTGGGGTAGCTTATTCTGTCGATGAGGCACTGGGGAAGTTGCAAGACACGGTTGTTGATTTGATACTTTTAGATGTTTTTATGCCTGAACGTACAGGACTAGAGCTGTTAGATGAAATTCGTAAACAGCACAAGAAAATTGATGTTATCTTAATTACGGCAGCTTCTGAAGTGGACAAAGTCCAAACAGCATTGCGTTATGGAGCTGTAGATTATTTAATTAAACCATTTGAATTTGATCGTTTTAATCGTGCACTTGTATCATATCGGGAGAAACGAGCATTTTTTGACATGCAAACAAATGTTAAGCAAGAAGATTTGGATCAAAATATTCTAAATAGAACACAAAAAACAGTTTCGGAATCATTGCCAAAAGGATTAACTAAAAGCACTCTTAAAATTTTACTGGCAGCAATCGAGAATATGGACAAAGATCCATTCTCAACAGACGATGTTGCCGAAGATGTAGGGATTTCAAGGGTTTCTGTTCGAAAATATTTACGTTTTTTAACAGACATTCATGTATTAGAGGAAAAGATGACATATGGTACAGTAGGAAGACCTGTTTATCTTTATCACTTTAATGAAAAGAATCGTTCACTTGTTAAGAACTATTTGTAAGAGTAGGCGAATGACGTTTAAACAAACGTTTGATTAGCCTAAAAAGAGGGTTCTCCGCTCAGGGGAATCCTCTTTTTTTGGTGGACTGACATAAAAATAAGACTAGAGTCTTAGCGCAAAATGCACCGCTAAGACGTTATGAGAACAATAAAAATTACCTATAGTAAAAGTAACGAAACGAAAGGAGGGGACAAAACATTGAATGTAAAAGCATTGCTTGGAATTGTCTTCGTACTTATTGGAGGAAGCATTTTGCTAGGAAACGGCTTTTTAGGAGGGATTCTATCATTCCTTGTAGCATGCGTCCTTTTATACTATGGATGGCTAACGGTAAATAAAGGAGATTCAAAAGGAAAAAAAGTATTAGGCATCATTGCTATTTTCTTTGGAATCATCTTAATTGCAAACGCAGTACCGTTTCTAGCGGGAGTTGCTTTCGCTGCTTTCTTTATCTATGTTGGATGGAAGATGCTAACAAGCCAAAAAGAAACTTCATCAGAAGAATATCATTACAGTAGCCCAGTTGTTTCAGACCCTGTAACAAAAAGTTCATTTGATACAGAATGGGAAGATTTCTTGAAAAAAGATAAATAATTTAAAACCCCTGAGGAGGAAATAAAAATGGTATTAAGAAGAATTAGAAATATGGTTGTTGCAACAGTAAACGATAACTTAGACAAGATGGAAAATCCGCTAGTGATGATTAATCAATATTTACGCGATATGGAAGAAGAGCTTTCAAAAGCAAGGCATGCTGTCGCTCAGCAAGAAGCTATTAAAGCAGATTTTGAACGTCGTTTAACATACTCTCAAAAAATGAAAAAGAAACGCTATGATCAAGCTCAGATTGCTGTTAATTCTGGTGAGGAAGATTTAGCTCGAAAAGCACTCATGGAGATGAAACAATATGAAGAAAAAGTGTTACAATACGAAGAGATATATGAGCAATCTGTAGCACAGCTTGTTGAATTAAAAGAACAATTAGGAAAACTAGAAGAAAGAATTCAAGCTTTAAGAGATAAGAGACATACGCTTGTTGCACGTGCAAATGTTGTAAAAGCAAAAGAACATATGAATGCATCTATTAATCGAATTGATTCGAATAGTTCATACAGAGAATTTCAGCGTCTTGAAGCGCGTATTATGGACATGGAAACAAAAGCAAATGTATATACTTCTTACAACTTTGGTGGAGAACAAACATCATTTACAAAGCTTGAGCATGAGGAAGATGTAGAAAACGAGCTTCAAAAATTGAAAGAAGTACAAAAGGCTTAACTATGAAAAGTAAACAAACCATCGGTGTTCTTTCCGCACCGATGGGAATTTTACTTTAGGCTAAGGAGAAACGAATATGAAAAAATTAATAGGGCTTTTATTTGTTATTATAGGAATAACCGTGCTGTCTAGTTTTCTTATTAATCAAAGTTCTTTTGCATTTGGAGACAAGAGAACGAAAAGTGAGACGTTTGCAAAAGATGAGATTCATAATATTAAGTTAAACATTAAAAGTGCTGATGTTAACTTTATTGCAAAAGACCGTCGAGATATTAAAGTAATCGTAGAAGATAAGCGGGCATTTAAAAAGAGTATAAGCATGAATCAAGTTGGCGATGTGTTAAATATTAAACAAAAAGGTGCTACGTTTAATATGTTTCAATCTACAAAGGTTACAATAGAGGTACCAAGTAGCTATGAAAGAGATGTAAATATTGCATCAAGCTCTGGTAATGTTTCCATTAAGAATAATGGAGAGAAACCATTGGAATTAGATCGGCTTATCGTTCAAGCTACCTCAGGAGATACGCAGATTTTTGATGTAGGTGCTAAACAGCTTCATATTGAAAAGTCTTCTGGAAATGTGAAGGGTGAAAATCTTAGCACAGAGACAACACTTGCGCATTTAACATCAGGAAATTTGACGCTTAACGGATTTGAGGGAGAAATTGATGCAAAAGCAACATCAGGCGATATATCCATTGTAATGGATAAGGTTAAAGGTAATGGAAGTGTGAAAGCAACGTCAGGCGATATTGACGTCAAACTTCCACATAAGAGCAATACGCACCTCAAAGCCCATGTTTCTTCAGGCGATATTAACGTAGATCAAAGATTTAAAGTAAAAACAAAAATGGAAGAGGACTTAGAGGCTAAAGAAGGAAATGGAAAATATGCTTTTAACATCAAGGCTACAAGCGGTGATATTGATATTCAATAATGAGAAAAGGAGGGGAGGATGTGCGCCTGCCTAAAAACAAACTACTCGGACTTCTAGTTGTTTTTACCGGAATTAGTATTTTACTCAACATTGTTCATTTAGCTGGTATATTAGCAGGTCCTCTCTTTTTATTTATGGTTGGCGCCTTCTTTTTACGATACGGCAATCGAATGATTGGCATAGGATTTTTAGGTCTTTCAGCAGTTGTTGCTTTTCAAAATATTTTCAATGTAAATCTAGCAGGCTTAGCAGTTGCAGCAGCTTTTATATATGTTGGCTATCGTCTTCTTACAGGGAAGAAGATGTGGAAAACACGAGAAAAGCAAGAGAACCGTAAAAAGAAAGGGTTCTTTTCTAAGAAGGGTAAGGAACCTATTTCATTTCAAAAAGAGGAACAAGTATACAAAGAAGATATACATGTGCGAGGGATACCATACCAAAATTCACTTCTTGGTGATTTTCGTTTGATTAATCATCAGTTTGATTTAAAAGATTTAAATCTTTCTCACCTTATTGGAGATGTGAAAATTGATTTATCTAAAGCAATCGTTCCAGTGGGTGAAAATGCCATTGTTATTAGCGGACTTATTGGAGATGTTGATATTTATGTACCATATGACTTGGAAGTTTCGGTAACAACAACAAATCTATTTGGGAAAACAAAAGTTTTTCACTATGAACAAAGCGGATTCAATCGACAAGCCTCTATTGTTACAAACGGATATGAAGGGGCTGATGCGAAAGTGAAGATTGCTATTACAACACTTATTGGGGATATTGATGTGAGGCATTTATGAAAAGGAAACGATTAAATATTCAGTGGCGCTTTATTAATATTTTCGTAGTCATGAACATTATTACTCTTCTTTTTGTTTTAACAATTGTAATGTCTTATTTCAAACTTAATCCCCTCGATTTTTTGAGCTTGAATTGGTTTAATATCCCCTTTATTTTCTTTCTTCTCTTTGCTGTGATAGGAATTGGTGTTGTAGCAGGCTACTCATATGGAAATCCTCTTAAAGAACGGCTGGAAGTCTTATTCGAATCTATTTTACGGTATGAAAAAGGAAACTTTTCTTATAGATTATCTAACCTTGGGGAAGACGAGGTTGGTTTAATCGGAGAACAGCTTAATCAGATGGCTAGTCAAATTGAAAAGCAAGTAGCTTCTCTTCAAAAACTTTCAGCAGAGAAAGTAGAGTGGCGTGATCAGCTAAGACGTTCAGCTGTTGTTGAAGAGCGTCAGCGTTTGGCACGAGAGCTTCATGACGCAGTAAGTCAGCAACTTTTTGCTATCTCAATGATGTCTTCTGCTGTAAAGGAAATGACGCAGCAGGACAGCAAGCATTTAAAACAACTTACGTTAATCGAGAAAATGGCAGGAGATGCTCAGAATGAAATGAGAGCCCTTTTATTACATTTGCGTCCAGCAACGCTTGAAAATAAATCGCTCAATGAAGGACTCCAGGAACTTTTGCAAGAATTAAATAGCAAACAAACAATGGACATTCATTGGGATTTTGAAGATATTCTCCTTTCAAAAGGCATTGAAGATCACTTGTTTCGTATTGTCCAAGAAGCACTTTCAAACGTCTTTAGACATTCAAAGGCAAGCGCTGTCGTTGTGAAGCTTCATAAAGTACATAATGGAGTATATTTAAAGATTATTGATAATGGTGTAGGATTTGATCAGGGAGATACAAAAGCTTCTTCATACGGTTTGCAGTCTATTACAGAGCGAGCAAGTGAGGTTGGAGGAGTAGCCGAGATTATATCGCTTCCTGATAAAGGAACACAAATAACAGTAAAAATACCGATTGTAGATGAGAGTAAGGAGAGAGAATAATGATTCGGGTACTGCTAGTAGACGACCATGAAATGGTTAGACTTGGAATGGCTGCTTATTTAGAAGCACAGCCTGACATTGAAGTTGTTGGAGAAGCATCAAACGGGAAGGAAGGAATCCAGCTTGCTTTAGAGCATAAACCAGACGTTATCTTAATGGATCTTGTGATGGAAGGAATGGATGGTGTTGAAGCAACAAAAAGAATTTGTTCATCTATGTCAGATGCTAGAATTATCGTTCTAACAAGCTTTATTGATGATGATAAAGTGTATCCCGTTATTGAAGCTGGGGCATTAAGCTATTTGCTTAAAACCTCGAAAGCCCATGAAATTGCTTCTGCAATTAGAGCTGCTGCTAAAGGTGAGTCTGTCCTTGAAGCAAAGGTAACCGGAAAAGTGCTATCAAGAATGCGAACGCCTTCACAGTCTTTTCCACATGACTTTTTAACAGCACGCGAGCTTGAAATTCTTCGTCTTATTGCAGAAGGAAAAACAAATGGAGAGATTGCAGAAGCTCTTTTTATTGCTGTGAAGACAGTTAAAACTCATACAACAAATATATTTTCAAAACTAGAAGTAGAAGATCGGACACAAGCAGCCATTTATGCTCACCGAAACAAACTTGTGGACTAGTTGGATTTATGCATAAGAGTATTCTCCTATGCTTTTTTGCTTTATAAAAGAAGGAGGGAAGAGATGAGTAACATTCGTAAGATTGCAGAGCTTGCAAATGTTTCTATTACAACAGTTTCTAGAGTGTTAAATAATCATCCATATGTGGCTGAAGAAAAGCGAAAAGCAGTATTAGACATCATCAAACAATTAAATTATACTCCTAATATTAATGCGATTCATCTTGCAAAAGGCCACACAGGTATTGTTGGTGTTGTCGTTCCTAATATGACTCTTCCTTATTTCAGCGCTGTTGTAGATGGAATTTCAAATAAAGCGATGAAACATGATTATAAATTAATGATTTATCAAACAAAGTATGAAAGAGAAAAGGAAATTGAAGCCCTAGAAATGTTAAAGAAAAAGCAAGTTGATGGCCTTATTATTATTTCTAGGAAAGTAGAATGGAGTCTTATCGAATCTTATAGTGAGTACGGTCCTATCCTTATCTGTGAAGATCGAGAAAGTAAAAAAATCTCTACGATCTCAATTAACCATTACGAAGGCTTTGCCATTGGCATGAACTATTTGAGAGAAAAGGGACACAAGAGAGTTGGCTGCTGTCTTAGTCGTTTAGAAGGATCAAATAGTAAAAGAAGGATACAAGCTTACTATGACTTTGGAGAAAAGTTTGAAATGGATGTTAGAGAACAGTGGATTTTTAAGGGATGTTTATTTATTGAAGACGGGAGAAGAGTTATAGAGCAATTAAAGAAGATGCCTGAGTCTCCAACTGCTTTACTTGTTGCAAGTGATTATGTTGCAGCAGGGGTCATGACGAGCTGTAATGAATACGGGGTAAAAGTTCCAACAGATTTAGCATTTATAGGTTTTGATAATCACCCATTAGCAGAAGCACTTCATATTACGACAATTGAACATCCAATTGTAGAGCTTGGTTCAAGAGCTCTTGCAAAGATTCATTCCGTTCTGCATGAAGCAGAAGCTCCTTCTCAATCTCAACTTCCTTTAAAATTAATTGAACGAAAAACAGTATAAAAAGGAGGCTATTATTAGCCTCCTTCATATTATTTCTTATTCAAAAAGTATTTTTCAATATCATCAAGCATTTTATCTGCGGCAATTACACCACCTGCAGTGTTCCAAATGGCATCATCAACTTTATAAACTTGTCCGTTTTTAGAAACGGAAAGGTTTTTGAAAAGCTCTTTGTTCGTCCACTCTTTTTCTACTTCATTTCCTTTTTTATCGCCTGTATCATACGTGAAATAGAAGAGAACATCTCCATCCATTGCAGGAATGCGCTCGTCTGTTACACCCATCTCAGCAAAGTCTGCTTTATTCTGTTCTTCAGGACGCTTAAAACCTAGTTGATCTAAAATAATTCCTGCAAATGTATCTTTATGATAAATTCTTGTTTCACCAGCCATAAAGCGAACAAGCGAGACTTTTTTATTTGTTTCATCCCCAAGTTCCTCTTTTAGTTCGGCAACACGATTATCAAAATCACTTAATACTTTATTTCCTTCTTTTTCTTTATTAACCGTTTTTGCGTACACCTTGAAGTTTTCCTTCCAATCTCCGCGAAGTTCTTCAGTGAAAACAGTTGGAGCAATAGCATTTAACTTATCATATACTTTCTCTTGTCGTACTTTATTTCCGATGATTAAATCTGGTTTAAGAGACGCAATTGTTTCAAGACTTGGTTCCATTTCTGTTCCGACAACTTTAACGTCTTTCATATCATCTTTAATATGGTTATACCATGGATTGCCTGTCCATGATTGAACAGCACCAACAGGTTTAATACCAAGTGCAAGAAGAGCCTCTGTTCCTTCATTTGTTAGCACCACAACCCGTTTCGGATTCTTTGGAACTTTGGATTCTCCCATCGCATGCTTAATTGTTATTGTTTCTTTTTCGGTGCTTTTTTCCTTTCCTGAGCTTTCACTGTTTCCGCATGCTGCTAATACAAATAGCAATGTGAGAACAGTAAAAAGAGCCAGAAAACGGTTTTTTGTACCTCTAATCATATCTCCATCCCCCTCATTATATGAAAACCATTATCAATTAGATAATAGGAGAAAGAAAATGGAAAGTCAATAATAATTGAAAATGATTTTCAAAGTCATTGACAGTACTTTTGTCATCTCATACACTAAAGAAAGAAAAAAAACAGAAAATTTTATACTTAAGATAGAATAGGGGTCACCGTCATGAATCTGAGCACACCTCTTCAAAAAAGTCTTGGACTTTTTTTGCTCATCCTCTTGTTAATACTTTGCATGTGTTTAAGTGTTTTAATGGGTTATACAAATACAGGAATACATACTGTTATAAATGCTGTATCGCATTTTAACGGTTCTAATGAGCAAATTGTCGTAAGGACTGTGCGAATCCCAAGAGCTTTAATTGCAACGGCAATAGGGAGCAGCTTAGCTATCTCCGGTCTGCTTTTGCAAGCTTTAACTAAAAATCCGCTCGCTTCTCCAGATATTATTGGCTTTAATGCAGGAGCAAGTTTTTTCATTGTGATAGGACTTATGCTTTTTTCTATCAATTCGTTGCAAGGATTTACTTGGCTTGCTTTTTTAGGAGCTGCTTTTTCAGGTATTGTCGTTTACTTGCTTGCTTCAGCTGGGCGAGATGGTCTTACACCAATGAAGCTTACGTTAGCAGGAGCAGCGATTGCAGCCATGTTTGCTTCATTAACGCAGGGTTTACTCGTTTTGGATGAACAAGCTCTTGAACAGATGCTTTTCTGGTTGGCTGGTTCTGTACAAGGCCGTGATTTATCACTTTTACAAGCTGTTTTACCTTATCTTATAGGAGCAACAGCTGTCTCCTTATTTCTAGGAAGAAAATTAAATACACTAGCAATGGGTGAAGAGGTAGCGCTTGGACTCGGTCAGCGAACAGGAACTGTCAAACTGATAACAGCAGTTGTGACCATTCTGTTAGCAGGAGGAGCAGTTGCTGTAGCAGGACCAATTGGCTTTGTTGGCATCATTATTCCACAACTTGCTCGTTTTGTGATTGGAAATGATTATCGATGGCTCATTCCTTATAGCGGAGTGCTAGGAGCTATGCTACTCCTTCTAGCAGATATTGGAGCACGATATGTAATTATGCCAGAAGAAGTGCCTGTGGGAATTATGACGGCTATTTTGGGAACTCCTTTTTTCATATACATTGCGCGTAGAAAAGGAGAGGTTTTATGAACAAATACACACCTTTTCGGATGCGTAATAGCTTTTCGTTCCTAATAGATCGGAAGTCATTAAACATTAATATTGTCTTTTTTGTCTTATTGTTGGGGAGTGCGATTGTTGTAATAGGGCTTGGAGAACAGTTTATTTCACCTTTAAAAGTTGTCTCTGTCTTGTGGGGGAATGGAGATCCTTTTTCAACCCTTATTGTTAACTCCTTTCGTCTACCTCGAATCATTATTGCGATGCTTGTTGGTATTTGTTTAGCAATCGCAGGTGCAATTTTACAAGGAGTGGTAAAAAACCCTATAGCATCTCCTGATATCATTGGGATCACGGGGGGAGCAGCTGCTGCCGTTGTGCTATTTTTAAATCTTTTTAGCACAGATAGTGGGACACTAACTGTGAGTATTGAGTGGCTTCCGCTTGCAGCATTTACTGGAGCCTGTATCATTTCTATTCTTCTTTACCTTTTTGCATGGCAAGGTGGAGTTTCACCCGTTCGGATGGTTCTTGTAGGTATTGGAATGTGGGCTTTTACAAAGGCTGCAACAACGCTTCTTCTTATTATGGGACCGATCCATCAACAAAGTCAGGCAAATATTTGGATTACAGGATCAGTATATGGAGCTTCATGGGAAGGAGTTCGGATTCTTTTTCCTATTACGCTTATTTTATTTTTTGTTACAATAGTGATGATTAGAATGATTAATATTCAAGAGTTTGGAGAAGACGTAGCAACTTCAGTTGGAAACCGTGTTCAACTTTCCCGCTTTTTCCTACTGCTTGTAAGCACAGCGTTAACAGGAAGCGCCGTTGCTTTTGGTGGAGGGATTAGTTTTGTCGGTTTATTAGCTCCACATATTGCAAGAAGACTTGTAGGGTCATCATTTGGGGCATTGCTTCCACTAAGTGCTTTTATTGGAGCCATTTTAGTTTTGATTTCAGATACGATTGGAAGAGTTGTATTTCTTCCATTAGAGATACCAGCCGGAGTCTTTACGGCAGCTGTCGGAGCTCCTTATTTTATTTTTTTACTCTACAAACAACGCAATGTAGGATAGGGAAACAGAAGTTTACGGAGTGTATAAATAAGAAAAGAAAATTTCTGTTGAAGGAGCGTTAGCACATATGAAGGCAATGGAAACAAAAGATTTAACATTAGGATATGGAGAAACGGTTATTATTGACGAACTGAACTTGGAAATCCCTAAAGGAGAGATAACTGTTTTTATTGGGGGAAATGGCTGTGGAAAATCAACATTGCTTCGTTCAATGGCGCGTTTGCTAAAACCACAGCAAGGCTCTGTTGTACTTGAGGGAGAAATGATGAGCAAAATTGCTACAAAAGAAGTGGCTAAAAAGCTTGCTATTTTACCACAGGGCCCTGTAGCTCCAGAAGGACTTACTGTGTTACAACTTGTAAAACAAGGACGTTATCCTTATCAAAACTGGTTAAAACAGTGGTCTGAAGAAGATGAGAGAAAAGTTCAGAATGCGCTTGAATCAACAGGGATGAGCGCTCTTGCGGATCGCCACGTTGATTCCCTTTCAGGTGGTCAACGTCAAAGAGCATGGATTGCTATGACGCTTGCTCAAGATACAGAAATTATTTTGCTTGATGAACCAACAACATATTTAGATATGACACACCAAATTGAAATTTTAGATTTGCTATTTGATTTAAATGAGAAAGAACAGCGCACGATTGTAATGGTACTTCATGATCTGAACCTTGCCTGCCGTTATGCACATCATATTGTAGCTATTCGTGATAAAAAAGTATATGCGCAAGGGCGTCCAGAAGATATTGTAAGCTGTGAACTTGTAAAGAACGTTTTTGAAATGAGCTGTCAAGTAACGGTTGACCCGCTCTTTGGAACACCTCTTTGTATTCCACATGGAAAAGGAAGATGTATTGTTCAGCAAGTAACGAAAAATCAAAATGTAGACGTTGGATAACAAGCAAGCCGTAAAGGGAAACCTTTAAAAGCTTGGAGGGATGATAATGAAAGAAGAGTTCCAAGGTCAATTTTCAGCATTAATTGAAAAATATACAGACCTTATGCTTGGAGATACGTCAGAAGAACTTCAAGAAAAAATCAAAATGTGGGCTCTGTATACCCATATCTCTAAAACGATGCCACCTCTTGCTAAACATTGGAACAGTCAGTATCCAGATGCAAAGAAAGAAATGATTGATCTTGTGCGTGAGATTAAAGAACTGAACGAGAGACATCGGGAAAATCAAAAAAAGGCTTGATACTTTAGTATCAAGCCTTTTTTTAATGAGTTGGAAATTGATTCATATATCCTTGGAATTGTTCATAGCTTTGCTGAAGTTTATTTGAATCCTGAGCTTCAATACCGTAAAATCCCTTTTTAAACATAAGGTTATAAATCTCACGCTGACAGTCTTGTGATTCGTTAAAGATTGCTGAAATCTCTTGATAAAGTTCATTATGACTAAATTCATTAAGAGCCGTACAATATGAAGCTGTCATATATTTCTCAGTTGAAAGGATGTCTGTAATAAAATCAAGATCGTTCATTGCAGACGTTTTGTTAATTGGTAATTCTGGATTTTTGATTTTCTGATCAGCCATCGTTTATTTCTCCTTTACTGTAAAGTTTGCTGTGATTGAGTATTTTCGAGATGAGGTAAGATTCTTTCATAATGGCGCTGATGCATTTTACATACTTTTTCTATTTCTTGTGCAATCTCTGCATCTTGACATTGAGAAGCAAAGAAATGTGCTTTTTTCATTGCTACTAAGTTCCAAGTTAACATATCTGCGATATAAAGAGCGTCTTTTGTGGAAATGACTTTCGGTGGTTCCATAAACATTGGTTGTGATTGATTTGTACTTTGTTCATTCATTTCATTTTGCATAAAAATCCCTCCTTAAAACCAAAAAATTCTCCTTTATTTTGTCTTCTTTAGGATGTTCCTATTCACTGGAATTTTCATATTATATAGCATAAATATATGTTTGAATAAAAAGAAAAAAAGACCTGAGTAAATGAGCCTACTTTTTGAAAAAATGTTTGTCTTTTTTTTAGGGAGGGTAAATTTCTAGTACATTACCCTTTACACGTAGAAACATTTAAAGATATTCAATCTAGCTCTTATGGTCTACTGCTGTTTTAAAGGAATGAAATTATTTAGGTAGCATTAAATGTTATTTAATCAAGGGGGAGAAAGAAATGGAACAAGCAATGCGAGGTTTTTTTCTATATTTATCTAGGAATAAAGCGCTTACGAAAGTAGCTAAAAAGTATGGTTTACAATTTGGAGCTAAACGGTTTGTAGCAGGGGATACAATTAATTTAGCAGTGGATGTTATTAGAGGGTTAAATAATAAAGGATTAGACGTCACAATTGATTATCTTGGTGAGTTTATTGAAAGCGAAGAAGAAGCAATGGAAATGACAAATCAGTGCATTGAAGCAATACAAGCAATCGGACGCGAAAGTATAGAGTCTCAGCTCTCTCTTAAGCTCACATCACTTGGACTTGATTTGTCTTCAGATATAGCGATACAAAATATGAAGCGTATTTTAGATGAAGCAGAGGCAAACGGTGTGTTTGTAACAATTGATATGGAAGATTATTCACGCTGTGAGAAAACACTTAGAATCTTCAAAGAACTTAAAACAAAGTATGATAATATTGGAACAGTGATTCAAGCATATTTGCGCCGGACAGAAAATGATATGAAAGAACTTGATGCATACGAGCCAAATTTGCGTCTTGTTAAAGGTGCATACAAGGAACCAAAAGAAGTAGTTTTCCCAAAAAAGCAGGATGTTGATGAGAATTTTAAGAAGATTATTGAAATGCATATGCTCAATGGTCATTATACAGCTGTTGCAACACATGATGACAAAATCATCGAATACACAAAAAATCTAGTTTCAAAGCATAACATTCCAAAGGAACAGTTTGAGTTTCAAATGCTGTATGGGATTCGAACTGAAAAACAGGAAGCGCTTGTGAAAGATGGATACAGAATGCGGGTGTATGTTCCTTATGGGACAGACTGGTATGGCTATTTTATGAGAAGATTAGCAGAGCGTCCTGCAAACGTAGCCTTTGTTTTAAAAGGAATGAGCAAAAAGTAAAAAAAGACTTGCTACTATTTTAGCAAGTCTTTTTATCGTTAATGTCCTTGGGTATTTTCTTGTTTGTACTGTTGGTTTTGTGATTTTTGTTTTCCCGTATTATCTCTTCCATGAGGACCTGCATTTCCTTTCACACTTGCAGCGCTTACGCCATTTCGAGACGGATTTTTTTGCAAACGTGCCATCGCATAACCACCTCCCTTTTTTAACATAACCTGAAAAAAGCAAAATAACCAAACGTTTAGTATTGAGAAAATTCTAAAAATAATATATATTAAAAGGAGGGTAAATAAGGCGTTTTTTAGCCATAAAATGAATGGTCATTCATTCAATAGAGTTTGGAGGGAATTTATATGGTGAAAACGATCCGAAAAGCAGCTGTCATTGGTTCAGGTGTAATGGGGTCAGGGATTGCTGCTTTACTTGCAAACGTAGGTATTCAAACACTCCTCTTAGACGTCGTGCCAAACGAGCTCACAGAAGTTGAAAAGAAGAAAGGATTATCTAAAGATGATGATGAAGTGCGGAACAGACTAGCGAAAACATCGTTAGAGCAATCTTTAAAAAGAAAGCCAGCTCCTTTTACTTCAAAGAAAAACATCGCCTTTATAACGATTGGAAATACTGAAGACCATTGGCATGAATTAAAAACATGTGATTGGATTGTTGAAGTTGTCGTAGAGAATTTACAAGTGAAGAAACAAGTGCTTCAAAACATTGATAGAGTGAGAAAGAAAGGAAGCATTGTAAGTTCTAACACATCAGGAATCTCTGTTCATGACATGTCGGAGGAGTGCTCACAAGATTTTAAAGAGCATTTTCTAGGCACTCACTTTTTTAACCCACCTCGCTACCTCAAACTACTAGAAATTATCCCAACAAAAGAGACAAAACCAGCTATTGCTCAATATATGAAAAACTTTGGTGAAGAAGTACTTGGTAAGAAAGTAGTGTTTGCCAAAGACACGCCAAACTTTATTGCCAATAGAATTGGCACGTATGGATTACTTGTAACAGTAAGAGAGATGAACAAAAGTCAGTTAAATGTTGGGGAAGTCGATTCTCTGACAGGTCCTCTTATTGGAAGACCAAAAAGCGCAACATTTCGAACGCTCGATGTTGTTGGATTAGATACATTTGCTCACGTTGCACACAATGTATTTCAGCATGTAGAGGGAGAAGAAAGAGAGCTTTTTACCATTCCATCTTTTATGGAAGCGATGTTAGAAAAGGGCTTGTATGGAAGCAAAGCTGGAAAGGGTTTTTATAAAAAAGAAGGAAAAGAAATTCTTCAATTAAATACTGATACACTTCAATATGAACCACGTCAAAAGTTCCCGCTGAAAGATAAAAATAAAGGTAAAAAGAAAGATATGAAAGCGCTTTTATATTCGTCGGAAAGAGAAGATCAATTTCTATGGAACATCATTAGCCCTGTATTACTTTACTCTGCCCATCTTGTGTCACAGATTGCTGACAATATCATTGATGTTGATGAAGCAATGCGAGCTGGGTTTGGATGGAAGAAAGGACCATTTGAGCTATGGGATGAGCTTGGTGTAGAAGAGACCGTCGCCAAAATGAAAAACGAAGAAAAAACGGTTCCAAGCTGGGTTGAAGAAATGCTTGAAAGTGGCTTCACTACCTTCTATAAGCAAACATCTGAAGCTCTATTCTATTTTAAAGAGAGTGAGTACAAAGTAAAAGAAAGAGAGGAAAAAAGGATTCATCTAGCGAGTCTTGAAAAAACAAACGTACTTCAAAAAAATAGCGGTGCTGCTTTACTTGATATGGGGGACGATGTGCTTTGTTTACAATTTACATCACCGAACAATGCAATTGGTCTTGATATTATCGATATGATTCATAAAGGCATTAATGAAGCAGAGCGAAATTATAAAGGGCTTGTTATTGGAAATCAAGGAAAAAACTTCTGTGTTGGCGCCAATCTTGCCATGATGCTAATGGAAGCGCAGGACGATAACTATGAAGAAATTGATTTTGTGATCTCCAAATTTCAAGGAGCAATGCAGCATATAAAATATAGCCTTATACCTGTTGTAACTGCTCCATTTTCCATGACTCTTGGTGGAGGAGCGGAAGTTTGTTTGCCTTCTGCCCATATTCAAGCTGCAAGTGAAACATATATGGGGCTTGTAGAAGGTGGAGTTGGTCTTATTCCTGGTGGAGGAGGAAGTCAAAACCTTTATCAAAAAGTTCTTTCTCAAAGTGGGAACGTGACAGATCTTTTAAAAGTAGCTTCACACGTTTTCGAAACGATTGCGATGGCAAAAGTGTCGACTTCTGCTCGTGAAGCAGGGGAGCTTGGTTTTTTAAATCCACAAGATAAAATCACACAAAATGAAGAATTCCTACTCTATGATGCAAAGCAAGCAGTCATTCATCTTTCTTCTGATTATCGAGCGCCTGTACAGCAAAAGATTCCGGTTGTTGGAGAGAGCGGTTATGCGACGCTTTTACTTGGAGCGCAAAGCATGAAATACTCTGGGTATGTTTCTGATCATGATTTGAAAATTGCTAAAAAGCTTGCTTTTGTGATCGCTGGTGGGAGACTACCTTTTGGCACAAAAGTTGATGAACAATACTTGTTAGATTTAGAGCGTGAAGCTTTTTTAAGCCTGATTGGAGAGCTAAAGTCACAGGAGAGAATGCAGCATATGCTTTTGAAAGGCAAACCATTGCGCAATTAGAAGGGGGAGTAGGACTGTGAGAGAAGCAGTTATTGTAGCTGGAGCAAGAACACCTGTTGGAAAAGCGAAAAAAGGATCATTAGCAAATGTAAGACCTGATGACTTAGGGGCCCTTGCTGTGCAAGAAACGTTGAAAAGAGCAGGCGGATATAGTGGTGAAATTGATGATCTCATTATCGGATGTTCGATTCCAGAAGCAGAGCAAGGGTTAAACTTAGCGCGAAACATTGGGGCTTTAGCAGGATTACCGTATACCGTTCCAGCGGTTACGATCAATCGGTACTGCTCATCTGGATTACAAACGATTGCGTATGGTGCAGAGAGTATTATGCTTGGAAAAGCAAATGCAGTATTAGCAGGAGGCGTCGAATCAATGAGCCTTGTGCCGATGATAGGGCATGTGACACGATTAAATGTTCGCCTCGCAGAAGAAAAACCGGAGTATTATATGGCAATGGGGCATACAGCTGAACGAGTTGCCGATAAGTATGGCATTAGCAGGGAAGATCAAGATGCATTTGCTGTAAGAAGTCACCAAAAAGCAGCAAAAGCAGTACAGGAAGGTAAATTTAAAGATGAAATAGTACCTGTTGAAGTGCCGATAAGAACAGTGGATGAACATCATAAATGGCAAGAGAAGAAAGTGTTGTTTAGCAAAGATGAGGGAGTACGTCCTGGTACAACACTGGAAGCTCTTAGCCATCTTCGTCCAGCTTTTGCCCTGAATGGTTCAGTGACAGCAGGAAATGCTTCACAAACAAGCGACGGAGGAGCAGCTGTCTTTTTGATGGATCATGAAAAGGCGAAAGCAGAAGGTCTTAAACCAATGGCCAAATTCCGTTCATTTGCTGTTGGGGGAGTTCCGCCTGAAATAATGGGAGTTGGTCCTGTTGTTGCTATTCCAAAGGCTTTGAAGCAAGCTGGCCTGTCGTTGAGTGATATCGGGTTGTTTGAATTAAATGAAGCATTTGCATCACAAGCCATCCAGATTATTAGAGAGCTAGGGATAGACGAAGAAAAAGTAAACGTAAATGGAGGAGCAATTGCGCTTGGTCATCCACTTGGATGTACAGGAACAAAACTAACTTTATCACTTTTGCATGAGATGAAGCGAAGAGGAGAACAATTTGGCATTGTGACAATGTGCGTTGGCGGCGGTATGGGAGCGGCTGGGGTTTTTGAACTTTTAGCATAAAGGGAGGAAGAGTTATGAAAAGCAAAGGAGAGAAAGTAGTAAAAGGTGGAGGTTTCATTTTAGAAGATATTGATCCTGCTATGGTATACACCCCAGAAGACTTTACAGATGAACACAAAATGATTGCTAAAACAGCAGCTGACTATATTGACAAAGAAGTATTAAAAGAAGTGGAGCATCTTGAAAACCATGAGTTTGATCGATCTGTGAAGCTGTTGAAAAAAGCAGGGGACCTTGGATTGCTTGGCGGAGATATTCCAGAGGAGTATGGGGGACTTGATCTTGATAAAATTAGCTCAGCCCTTGTAGCAGAAAAGTTTTCAAAAGCCGGCGGGTTCTCTATTACTCACGGAGCGCACGTTGGAATAGGTTCCTTGCCAATTGTGCTTTTCGGTACAGAACAGCAAAAGCAAACATATTTACCTGAACTTGCAAGTGGAGATAAGATTGCAGCATATGCTTTAACAGAGCCTGGATCTGGTTCTGATGCCCTTGGTGCTAAAACAACGGCACGTCTAAATGAAGAAGGAACGCATTATCTTTTAAATGGTGAAAAGCAGTGGATTACAAATGCAGGATTTGCGGATCTCTTTATTGTATATGCAAAAGTAGATGGAGAGCACTTTAGCGCATTTATTGTAGAACGAACAGCAGAGGGAGTTTCCACAGGCCCAGAAGAAAAGAAAATGGGAATCAAAAGTTCATCAACAAGAACACTTATTTTAGAAGATGCTAGAGTTCCTAAAGAAAATGTGTTAGGAGAAATCGGAAGAGGGCATATCATTGCTTTTAATATTTTAAATATAGGCCGCTATAAATTGGGTGTTGGAGCAATTGGAGCTTCAAAACATGCCTTTGAGATTGCTGTAAAATATACAAATGAGCGAAAACAGTTTAAAACAAAGATTTCAGAGTTCGCTTTAACAAAGGAAAAGTTGGCCACAATGGCAGCTAAGATTTATGCAACAGAAAGCTCTGTTTATCGAACAGTAGGGCTTTTTGAAGAGAGAATGGGAGCTTTAAACGAAGCAGAAAGAAAAGATGGTGGAAAAGTAGCAGATTCAATTGCTGAATACGCTATTGAATGTTCACTAAATAAATTCTTTGGTACAGAAGTGCTTGATTATGTTGTTGATGAAGGGTTGCAGCTTCATGGTGGCTACGGATTTATGGAAGAATACGAAATTTCACGGCTTTATCAAGATTCACGCATTAATCGGATTTTTGAAGGCACGAATGAAATTAATCGTTTGCTCGTCCCAGCAACTTATTTGCGTAAAGGAGTAAAAGGAGAGCTACCTCTATTTGAGAAAGCGCAAGCTCTGCAAGAAGAAATGATGATGACAAGAGCTGTAGAAGCAGGGGAAGGGCTTCTTGATCAAGAAGAGAACTTAGTGAAGAACGGTAAAAAAGTCGCTTTATTAATTCTTGGTCTTATTGCTCAAAAGTATGGAAAAAAGGCAGCAGAAGAACAGGAAATTTTAGCAAATGCTGCTGATATTATTAGTGAAGTATATGCAATGGAATCTGTTTTACTGCGCACACAAAAGGCAGTAAGAGCTACTGGTGAAGAGAAAAACCAATTAAAAATACGTTATACCGAAATCTTTTGTCAAGAAGCATTCCAAAAAATTGAACAACATGCAAAAGAAACTCTTTCATATGTGGAAGAAGGGGATAGCCTTCGAATGATGCTTTCTGCTTTGCGTAAATTCACGAAATACATTCCTAAAAATCTGATTGCTAAAAAAAGAGAAGCAGCTGAAGTGCTAATTGAGCAAGAGGAGTTTACTGTGTAATGACTATAAAAAAACAGGGAGAGCGTTCGAGCTTTCCTTGTTTTTTAATGAAGGTTCACGATAAAATGAGAAAGAAAATACAGAGGATTGTGGTGGTGTAATAAGTGAGTATAACAATATATGAATATCCAAAATGTAGCACATGTCGAAATGCAAAGAAATGGCTTGATGAACATAATGTGGAATACAATGCAATACATATTGTAGAAAACCCTCCTTCAAAAGAGGAAATTAAGGAACTTTACGAAAAGAGCGGTTTAGAGCTGAAGAAATTCTTTAATACAAGTGGGAAAAAGTATCGTGAGCTTGGATTAAAAGATAAAGTAGCTTCTGCTTCAAATGAAGAACTTTTTGAAATTTTAGCTTCAGATGGCATGCTTTTAAAACGACCAATTGTGACAGATGGGGAGAAAGTAACGGTTGGGTTTAAAGATGAGATATTTCAGAAAGAATGGAAATAGAAGGATAATGCTTATTAAAAGTTTTTCTTATTTTAGAATGCCTTTAAATAGAAAATATTCTATTTTTACGTTACAATTAAGATAATATGAGAGCGTTTATGTGCTCCCTTTGATAACGAATAAAAATGATAAGAAAATGAACGATGTATGGAGGGAACTGGAATGAATTTACCAAAAGATTTACGTTATTCAGAAGAACACGAGTGGGTAAAAGTTGAGGGTGACAAAGTAACAATTGGAATTACTGACTTTGCGCAATCAGAACTAGGTGATATCGTATTTGTTGAGCTTCCTGAAGTAGGAGCAACAATTGAAGCGGACGAGCCTTTTGGGAGCGTTGAATCTGTTAAAACAGTATCTGAGTTGTACGCACCAATTAGCGGAAAAGTAGTTGAAATCAACGAAAACCTAGATGACAGCCCAGAGTTTGTTAACGAATCTCCATACGAAAATGCATGGATGATTGTTTTAGAACCTGATAATAAGGAAGATATTGAGAAATTAATGACAGCAGAAGAATATCAAAAAATGATTTCAGAATAAAAAAAGGAATGTTTCCCTTTTGGAAACATTCCTTTTTTTTATTTTTGAAAAGGGAAAAATTTCATTTATGAACCCTTCGCTTTCAGGAGAATCTATAGTTAGATTCGTCTAGAAGGAGTGAAGCTTAATGTTAGAAAAGCGTCATATTGATGTAACGGACCGCGTTGTCGGAAAGTATGTAAATGATGAATTGAATTTATACGTTGAAAATGAACCGATTGGGAAGATGACTGTTAACGAGCAAGGAAAATCAGAGTATCAGTTAAATAACGGATATCAATATCGCGATAATAAATTTTACCAACATACAGATGTTACAACAGGTAAAGATATGAAGTACACAGATTGTGACAATGAAGAAGGTTGGTGTTAAAAAGCAGCGGGATTCCGCTGCTTTTTCTCTTAAAGAAAGCATTTTATAAAATTAAATATGAAGAAACAGGGGAAAAGACGTGAGAAAGCGAATACTGTATACTAAAGGATAAATGGATATTGGTGTACATTCTAACAAACAGGTGATGACAATGGTAGAAGGTATGGATAAGGTAATTATTGTTGAGGGAAGATCGGATAAAAAAAGAATTGAAAACATTATTAGAGAACCGATTGAGATCATTTGTACAAATGGCACGCTTAGCGTTGCCAAACTTGATGAAATTATTGATGCAACATTCGACAGGGACGTCTATATATTAGTCGATTCAGACGATGCTGGAGATAAGCTTAGAAAACAATTTCGTCGTGAATTTCCTGAAGCAGAACATCTTTATATTGATCGAGCTTATCGAGAAGTAGCTGCTGCACCAAGAAACCATATTGCGACCGTGTTGTTGAGTGCTAATATTGATATCAACACAGAATTTTTAGTTTAAAGGATTTGGTTAATGATGCAGGAATGGACAGAAGAGATTGTAAATGAAAATATAAACAAAGAAGGATATCGCTTTCTCTATTTTTACACACCACTTTGTGGAACATGTCAGCTTGCGAAGAAGATGCTTGAAGTAAGTGAGAAAGTGCTACCAGATGTAAATATTGGAGTAGCTAATTTAAACTATATGCCAAATAAGGCAAGTGAATTTAAGATAGAAAGTGTGCCGTGTTTGCTCATTTTGAAAGATGGGAAATTAGAAGAAAAAGTATATGCTTTTCATTCAGTTGAAAATATTATTGGAAAATTAGGCTCTTATGAAAGTGCTTTACGCTAATGTAAAGCACTTTTTGACATATTTCTTAGGAAATAAAAGTGTTACGACATTGTTTGAAGTTTAAGAAAAGAGATTGTCGAGAAAAAGAACAAGGAACAGGAAAAAAAAGAGAGAACTTTAACAATACGAGAAAAAAGGAGTGTAAGCGGATGAAACTAAAAACATTAGTTCACAGTTTTATGAAACGCCTTACTAAAAGCGCTCACTTACTGCCGTTAATGGGAGAAGAATATTTTGTTATTTCTCTTCAAGATGAAACAGATTCCTATTCCTTGCTTATTTCAAAAGGCGAGCAAATTGTTGTGTCTGGATTAGTTCAACAAGCAAACGTTCGGATTCAGGGTGATAATAAAAGTTATTATGATTTGCTACTAAGTTTAGAAGCTCTGCAGAAGCTAAGTAAACAGCACCAAGTGGTTATAGAAGGTAGTTTTGCAGACGTTCTGAAAGCTGAAATGTTGATTAAACTGGCTACAAAAGAGCAAAAAGGAAAAGTTGTGCAGTTAGCCTCATAGCAAAAAATAGAAATGTTACCACTGTTGAAAATTATTTGACATTGTTTATGATAGGTGCTACAATCACTCTCGTAACTTCTAATCGTTTAATTAAATATTGCAACTCTTATCAAGAGAGGTGGAGGGACTGTGCCCGATGAAGCCCGGCAACCGTCAGATAATCTGAAAAGGTGCCAATTCCTGCAAAGTTGTGTAATACGACTTTGAGAGATGAGAGAGAGGCTTGAACATACACAACCTTTCTGCTCGTCGTGCAGAAAGGTTTTTTTATTATGCTGAAAAGATTTTGTTTGGGGATACTATTCTTCATTACTAGGCCTCTTTATCGGAAAAAACTGACTTTTTAAACGGTAAATAAGAATAACTGACAGATCGAAGAAGGTGAATACGCAATGATTACATTGAAGAACGTCAACAAGACATATAAAACAAAATCAGGTGAAGTTGTAGCAGTCAAAGACGTCAATCTCGAAGTTGGAAAGGGAGAAATCTTTGGGATTATCGGTTACAGCGGAGCCGGAAAAAGTACGATGGTTCGGCTTTTTAACGGCCTTGAGAAACCTACAAGTGGGGATGTCGTAGTAGCAGATAACAATATTGGTCATATAAAGGGCGAACAGCTTCGAAAAGCTCGTCAAGAAATAGGGATGATCTTTCAACATTTCAATTTATTATGGTCCCGAACTGTACGTGACAATATTTCGTTTCCTCTTGAAATTGCCGGAGTACCAAAGAAAGAGAGACAAAAAAGAGCGGAGGAGCTTATTAAGCTTGTTGGGCTTGAAGGGCGCGAGAAAGCTTATCCTTCTCAATTAAGTGGGGGACAAAAACAAAGGGTTGGAATTGCGAGAGCACTTGCTAACAATCCAAAAGTCCTTCTTTGTGATGAAGCAACTTCAGCACTTGATCCTCAAACAACAGATTCGATTTTAGATTTACTTGTAGACATCAATAAAAAATTAGGACTAACAATTGTCCTTATTACGCATGAAATGCACGTTATTCGCAAAATTTGTCATCGTGTAGCAGTGATGGAGAGCGGGAATATCGTGGAGCATGGTGAAGTATTAGAAGTCTTCCGCAACCCACAGCAGAACGTAACAAAACGTTTTGTTAAGCAAATAGCAGAAGCAGAAGATGCTTCTGAAACAATCTCTACTTTAGTAGAACGCTATAAGAGTGGACGAATTGTACAGCTCACATTTATTGGAGATGATGCAGAACAGCCGCTTATTACTCAGCTTATCAGAAAATTTGATATTGCAGTAAATATTGTACAAGGGAAAGTGTCTCAGCTCCAAGATGGTGCGTACGGTACATTATTTATCCATCTTGATGGAAATGAAGAAGAACTAAACAAGGCATTAGCCTTTTTACAACAAGAGAACATCGAAGTAGAGGTGATCAATCATGCTTAGTGAATGGTTTCCAAACGTTGACTTAGAGTCTTTTCAGCAAGCAACAGTTGAGACGCTCTATATGACGTCTATCTCAGTTATTGCAACGTTTATTTTAGGGATTTTACTTGGACTCTTATTATTTTTAACATCTAAGGGAAGTCTATGGGAAAACAAGTTCTTTAACACGGTTATTGCTGTTATTGTGAACGTATTTCGTTCCATTCCCTTTATCATTCTAATCATTCTATTGCTTCCTTTTACAAACTTTATCATCGGTTCTATGTTTGGTCCAAAAGCAGCTCTTCCAGCATTAATTATTGGAGCAGCCCCTTTCTATGCGCGACTTGTAGAAATTGCGCTTCGTGAAATTGATCGTGGGGTTATTGAAGCAGCTCAAGCAATGGGAGCGAAAACAAGAACTATCATTTTTAAAGTATTGTTACCAGAGTCATTGCCAGCCCTTATTTCAGGTATTACTGTAACAGCTATTGCTCTTATTGGATACACAGCAGTAGCAGCGGCAATTGGAGCAGGAGGACTTGGCGCTCTAGCATATGACCAAGGATTTAAACGTAATGAGAATGATGTAACGTTTTTAGCAACAGCCTTAATTTTAGTTATTGTATTTATTCTTCAATTTATTGGCGACTTAGCGACAAAGAAAATCGACAAACGCTAATGCTATAAACTAATTTTGAAATAAAAGGAGAGTCATTACATGAAAAAGTTATTTGCATCAGCTGTTCTAGCTTTATCTGTGACAAGCCTTGCAGCTTGTGGTTCAAACGGCGGTAGCGACAGCTCTAAGGAAAAAGAAATTAAAATTGTAGCAACAAGTACTCCACACGCTGAAATTTTAGAAGAAGCAGCCTCAATTTTAGAGAAGAAAGACATCAAGCTCGATGTTGAAGTAAATGACGATTACAGTTTACAAAACAAAATGCTAGCTAGTGGTGAAGTTGATGCAAACTTTTTCCAACATACACCATACCTTAAAAATGCAATGAAGGAAGACAAAAGTTTTAATCTTGTAAGTGCAGGTGGCGTACACCTTGAGCCAATGGGTGTATACTCTAAAAAATATAAAAACCTTGATGAAATTCCTAAAAACGGAACAATTATGATTAGTAATAACGTAGCAGAAGAAGGACGCATGCTTTCTCTTTTACAACAAGGCGGTCTTATTAAACTAAAAGAGGGCGTTGACCCTGTTTCAGCAACGAAGAAAGATATCGTAGAAAATAAGAAAAATATCAACATTAAAGTTGGTGGAGATGCTGCTTTAATGCCAAAAGCATATGAAAATGAAGAAGCAGACGCAGTTATTATTAATACTAACTATGCAATCGGAGCTGACTTAACGCCAACAAAAGATGCGATTGAGTTAGAAGGAGAAGATTCACCATACGTGAATATCGTTGCAGTTAAAAAAGGTGACGAAGATCGTGAGGAAATTAAAGAACTTATGAAAGTTCTTCATTCAAAAGAGATTCAAGATTTTATTAAAGAGAAATATAAAGGTTCTATCATTCCAGTTTCAAAATAATAAAAAAGGGGCGCATTTGCGCTCCCTTTTTTATTTTTATGAGAGATGCAGAAAGCATACATTTTTTCTAGAAGACCATACTAACGTTGAAAAGTTTAAAGAAATGGAGTTGATAGGGATGGATACAGGTCAAAATTCAACAGACCAGGCGTTGCATGCGTATAAAATGGGTATCGGCGAATTTACACAGAAGCTTCCAGACGTTGCTGAAGCATTTAATGCATTTACAGAAACATGTTTTAAAGAAGGAGAACTTTCAGCAAAACAGAAACAGCTGATTGCTCTTGGAATCAGCCTTGTAGCACAAGATGAATACTGTATTATTTATCATACAAAAGGATGTCTAGATGAAGGAGCAAGTGAGAAGGAAATTCTTGAAGCGTGCGGCGTTGGCGCAGCATTTGGCGGGGGAGCAGCAATGAGTCAAGCTGTTACGCTCGTGCAAGAATGCATTGGAGAACTAGATCAGCGCACACATTAAACAAACGTTTGATTAAGGTTTCGAGATTAATGTTCAAGCTTTACAATGCCCCTTTTTTAAAAGGGGTCTTTTACATAAATAAGAAAAGAAACCGATAACAAGTATATTCCTTAAATTAAGTTAAAGCTTTTCCCTGTTTCTATAGTAGAAAATAGGATAGAATGAGAAGAGATTAAGAGCTAGACCTATTAGGGAGATTAGCCTTTCTGGGTTGCCATAGGATTTTATTTGTTATAAAATTATAATGAGAATAAAATGAGAATGATTAGTAATAAAATTAATAATAAATATTGGCATATATAAGCTAATAATTGGAGGGTTTACGAATGGCAGGTTCAACATTAAAGATTACAGACCTTCATGTTGAGATTGAAGGAAAAGAGATTTTAAAAGGTGTTAACTTAGAAATTAAAGGCGGCGAAATCCACGCTGTTATGGGACCGAACGGTACTGGTAAATCAACGTTATCATCTGCAATTATGGGACACCCTAAGTATGAAGTAACAAAAGGTAGCATCACGCTTGATGGAAAAGATGTTCTTGAGATGGAAGTTGACGAACGTGCACAAGCGGGTCTTTTCCTTGCAATGCAATACCCAAGTGAAATCAGTGGAGTAACAAACGCAGATTTCCTACGTTCAGCAATTAATGCTCGTCGTGAAGAAGGTGATGAAATTTCTCTAATGAAATTCATCCGTAAATTAGATTCAAAAATGGAATTACTTGAAATGGATCAAGACATGGCACAGCGTTACCTAAACGAAGGTTTCTCTGGTGGGGAGAAGAAACGTAATGAAATTCTTCAACTTATGATGCTTGAGCCAAAACTAGCAATCCTTGATGAAATTGACTCTGGTCTTGATATTGATGCATTAAAAGTTGTTTCTAAAGGAATCAATGAAATGCGTGGAGAAGACTTTGGTTGCTTAATGATTACTCACTATCAACGTTTACTTAACTACATCACACCTGATCATGTTCATGTTATGATGCAAGGACGCGTTGTTAAATCTGGTGGTCCAGAACTAGCACAACGTCTAGAATCAGAAGGTTACGACTGGATTAAAAAAGAACTTGGCATTGAAGATGAAACAGTAGGACAAGAAGCATAAAGTAAGCGTTAGGAGGAAATGTCATGACGATTGAGACAACATTACCATTTGATAAAGAGTACGTCCGCAATTACTCACAGCAGTCAGAAGAGCCAACATGGCTAACAGACATCCGCTTACAAGCTCTTGAACAAGCGGAATCTCTTCCACTGCCAAAAGCAGAAAAAACAAAGATTACAAACTGGAATTTTACAAGCTTTAAGGAGCATACAGTAGAGGGTTCTGCAATTTCTTCTATTGATGAGCTACCTGAAGTTGTAAAGTCTTTAATTAATAAAGAGAATGCAAATAACTTATACGTTCAGCAAAATCAAACGGCTGTTTACTCAGAATTAACAGCAGAGCTTAAAGAGCAAGGCGTTATTTTTACAGACATCCAAAAAGCAGCAAAAGAGCATAGTGACCTTGTACAAAAATATTTCATGCAAGGGGCAAAAGTGGATGAAAACCGTCTGACAGCTCTTCACGCAGCTCTAATGAATGGCGGCGTGTTTGTTTATGTTCCAAAGAACGTTGAAGTAAAAGAACCGTTGCAAGCTGTTTTTGTTCATGAAAATGCTAAAACACCGTTATTCAACCATGTTATTGTTGTTGCTGATGATAATAGTTCTGTAACATATGTTGAGAACTACGTTTCAACAACAAATGCAGATGAAAGTATCGCAAACATCGTGACGGAAGTTTTCGCAAACAATAATGCGAAAGTAACATTTGGTGCTGTAGACTACCTTGGAGAAGGTACAACAACATATGTAAACCGTCGTGGTATTGCAGGCCGCGATGGCCGTATTGAATGGGCACTTGGATTAATGAATGAAGGCAATACTGTTGCTGAAAACATTACACATCTAATCGGAGATGGTTCATATGGCGATATTAAAACAGTAACAGTTGGCCGTGGTCATCAAACACAAAACTTAACAACGAACATTACACACTTCGGTAAAAACTCTGAAGGATATATCTTAAAGCATGGCGTTATGAAAGATAGTGCATCTTCAATTTTTAACGGTATCGGTAAAATTGAGCATGGTGCATCAAAATCAAATGCTGAACAAGAATCTCGCGTTCTTATGTTAAGCGAAAAAGCACGTGGAGATGCAAATCCAATTCTTCTTATTGATGAGGATGATGTAACGGCAGGACACGCAGCTTCTGTTGGTCGCGTTGATCCAATTCAACTTTACTATCTAATGAGTCGCGGTATTTCAAAAGCTGAAGCAGAACGTCTAATTGTTTATGGTTTCCTTGACCCAGTTGTTCGCGAATTACCAATTGAAGAAGTGAAAAAACAGCTTGTTGAGGTAATTGAAAGGAAAGTTAAGTAATGAATATCCACGATATTCGTGAACAGTTTCCAATTCTACATCAAGAGGTCAATGGAAATCCGCTTGTTTATCTAGATAGTGCCGCAACGTCACAGAAACCTTTAAAAGTGATCGAAGCAGTTGATAAATATTATCGCGAGTATAACTCAAACGTGCACCGCGGTGTTCATACGCTCGGTACAAGAGCAACAGATGGATATGAAGGGGCTCGTGAAAAAGTACGTAAATTTATTAATGCTTCATCAACAGAGGAAGTTATTTTTACAAGAGGTACAACAACGGCTCTTAATACGATTGCTGCAAGCTATGGGCGTGCAAATGTAGGTGAAGGCGATGAAATTGTTATCACTTATATGGAGCACCATAGTAACATCATTCCATGGCAGCAAGTTGCCAAAGCAACAGGAGCTACGTTAAAATATATACCATTAACAGATGATGGTTCCCTAGATTTAGAAGAAGTACGCAATACAGTTACATCAAACACAAAGATTGTAGCTGTTATGCATGTTTCGAACGTTCTTGGAACAATCAACCCTGTTAAAGAAATTGCTCGCATTGCTCATGAAAATGAAGCAGTTATGGTTGTAGACGGAGCGCAAAGTGCGCCACATATGAAAGTGGATGTACAAGATCTTGACTGTGATTTTTATGCTTTTTCAGGCCATAAAATGGGTGGTCCGACTGGTATCGGTGTTCTCTATGGAAAGAAAGCACTTCTAGAAAAAATGGAGCCTGTTGAATTTGGCGGAGAAATGATTGATTTTGTTAACCTTTATGATTCAACATGGAAAGAGCTTCCATGGAAGTTTGAAGGTGGGACACCAATCATTGCAGGAGCGATTGGATTAGGCGCTGCAATTGATTTTCTAGAAGATGTAGGTCTTGATAACATTGCTGCACATGAACATAAACTTGCACAATATGCGTTAGAAAAGTTGTCAACAGTTGAAGGCATTACGATTTATGGACCGAAAGAACGCGCAGGAGTTGTAACGTTCAATCTAGATGAGGTGCATCCACATGATGTAGCAACAGTACTTGATGCAGAGGGAATTGCTGTCCGTGCTGGTCATCACTGTGCACAGCCTCTTATGAAGTACTTGAACGTATCTGCAACAGCTCGTGCAAGTTTCTATCTATACAATACAGAAGAAGAAATCGACCGTTTTGTTTCTTCATTAATTAAAACGAAGGAGTATTTCACAAATGTCTTTTAGTAACCTTGATACACTGTACCGTCAAGTGATTATGGATCATTATAAAAATCCTCGCAACAAGGGTAACCTTGAGGACGACACAGTGACAATTAATATGAACAACCCAACTTGTGGTGATCGAATTCAACTTTCTTTAAAAGTTGAGGATGATAAAGTCGTCGATGCGAAGTTTGATGGTGAAGGTTGTTCAATTTCATTATCAAGTGCTTCTATGATGACACAAGCTATTAAAGGCTTAAAAGTTGAAGATGCTCTTAAAATGTCAAAAGTTTTTTCAGATATGATGCAGGGAAAAGAATATGAAGATAGCAGCCTTGAGTTAGAAGATATCGAAGCACTACAAGGTGTATCCCAATTTCCAGCCCGCATTAAATGTGCAACATTAGCTTGGAAAGCAATGGAAAAAGGTTTGCACGAGAAGGATAGCGACGCATAAGTAGCTTTATGATCGTATCAAACCAATATGTAGGGGGTAGTAAAAAATGGCGAAGAAGATGCCAGAAATCGGCGATTACAAGTACGGTTTTTCCGATAAAGACGTATCCATTTTCCGTTCAGAACGTGGTTTAACGAAAGAAATCGTAGAAGAAATTTCGCGTATGAAGGAAGAGCCGCAATGGATGCTTGATTTCCGCTTAAAGTCGCTTGAACATTTTTATAATATGCCAATGCCTCAATGGGGCGGAGACTTAAATAGCTTAAACTTTGATGAGATTACGTATTATGTAAAACCATCAGAGCGTTCAGAGCGTTCTTGGGATGAAGTACCTGAAGAAATTAAACAAACGTTTGATAAATTAGGAATTCCAGAAGCAGAACAAAAGTATCTTGCAGGGGTGTCTGCTCAGTACGAGTCAGAAGTTGTTTACCATAACATGCAAGAAGATCTTGAAGCAAAAGGGATTGTCTTCAAGGATACAGATTCAGCACTAAAAGAAAATGAAGAGCTTTTCCGTGAACACTGGGCAAAAGTAATCCCGCCAACAGACAATAAGTTTGCAGCACTAAACTCAGCAGTTTGGTCTGGTGGATCATTCATTTACGTACCAAAAGGTGTAAAAGTAGAAACACCTCTTCAAGCTTACTTCCGTATTAACTCAGAAAATATGGGACAGTTTGAACGTACGCTTATTATTGTTGATGAAGGCGCACATGTACACTATGTTGAAGGCTGTACAGCACCTGTTTATACAACAAACTCACTTCATAGTGCTGTTGTAGAAATCATCATTAAAAAAGATGCTTATTGTCGTTATACAACAATTCAAAACTGGGCGAACAACGTATACAACCTTGTAACAAAACGTGCAGTTTGTGAAGCAAACGCGACAATGGAATGGATTGATGGTAATATCGGTTCAAAACTTACAATGAAATATCCAGCAGTTATCTTAAAAGGTGAAGGTGCTCGTGGTATGACACTTTCTATCGCTCTAGCTGGTAAAGGACAGCACCAAGATGCAGGAGCTAAAATGATTCACTTAGCGCCAAATACGTCTTCTACAATCGTTTCTAAATCGATTTCTAAACATGGCGGAAAAGTAACGTACCGTGGTATTGTTCACTTTGGTCGTCGTGCAGAAGGTGCTCGTTCTAATATCGAGTGTGATACGCTTATCATGGATAACAAATCAACATCAGATACAATTCCGTACAACGAGATTTTAAACGATAACATCTCGCTTGAACACGAAGCAAAAGTTTCAAAAGTATCTGAAGAACAGCTTTTCTATCTAATGAGCCGTGGTATTTCAGAAGAGGAAGCAACAGAAATGATCGTAATGGGCTTCATCGAGCCGTTTACAAAAGAACTTCCAATGGAATATGCGGTTGAAATGAACCGTCTTATCAAGTTTGAAATGGAAGGTTCTATTGGTTAATAGACAGAAAAAAGGGTGAACCTCTTTCAAAGAGGTTCACCCTTTTTCTTTATCGTAGAGCGTTAAGGCTTTTTTGTTTGGCTTCTTCTACCATTCTTTTTGCTTTTTGGTCTTCAATATGGTCTCTTTTCGCTTTTTCTTCAATCTTTTCTGTCTCATTGTTAGAATGAGGGATTTCCACTTGTCGATCATTCCTTTTTTAAAATTTGTAATCAAAGCAGCTTACGTACTGTCCATTAGATTGTTCTAGAAATTAAGCTTCTACCATATCTTCCTCCTCTTAAAAAGCATTCATCTATCCTTTTCCCTATTTTTTTTAGAATAAACCTTATTAAAATTGTAACCTATCGCCCTGTTTAAAGAAAAATTAAACGTGGTACTGATAAATATAACAATTAAAGATAATGGCAAGGAGGAATTAAGAATGAAGGACACAAATCGACAAGTTGGCGGAACAAAAGGACAAACTCAAGATCGTCAGCCAGGAATTGAAAGTGAAATGGACCCTAGACCAGTATATGAAGAGAAGGACTATAAAGGTGCGGACAAATTAAAAAACAAAGTAGCTCTTATTACAGGTGGAGATAGCGGAATCGGTAGAGCTGTAGCAATTGCTTATGCCAAAGAAGGCGCACATGTTGCTGTTTCTTACTTAGATGAAGAAGGGGATGCAGAAGTTGTTAAAGAAGCAGTTGAGAAAGAAGGAGTAAAATGTACGCTTCATGCAGGTGACGTAGGAGATGAAGATTTCTGTAAACGTCTTATTAAAGATGTTGTAGCTGAGCATGGCCGTATTGATATTCTAGTAAACAATGCAGGTGAACAGCACCCACAAGACGGAATTGAAAATATTTCAACAGAGCAATTGCATAAAACGTTCCAAACAAACTTCTTCTCTATGTTTTATCTAACAAAAGGTGCTCTTCCACATATGAAAGAAGGAAGCACAATTATCAATACAGCTTCTATTAATGCCTATAGAGGGCATGCAACTCTTATTGACTATTCTTCAACAAAAGGAGCAATTGTAGCCTTCACACGTTCAATGGCACAGTCTCTTGCAGATAAAGGGATTCGAGTGAATGGGGTAGCACCAGGACCGATTTGGACGCCGCTTATTCCTGCGACATTCCCAAAAGAACAAGTAGAAGAGTTTGGTTTAGACACATTAATGAATAGACCAGGACAGCCTGTAGAGCACGTAGGAAGTTATGTACTGCTTGCAAGTGATGAATCATCATATATGACAGGACAGTTTATCCACATTAATGGAGGAGCCTACATTTCAAGCTAAAAAAGCCGATTTCCGGCTTTTTTTTATTATCAATACTGCTCAATCGAGAAATCGAAAAGAATAGGATATAATAGAATAAAATAAAATGGTGTGGGGTTTTGATATGATTCAAATAGGTGTAACAGGCTGGGGTGATCATGATTCCCTTTATCCAGCTGGAACAAGAAGTAATGAAAAATTAGAAGTATACAGCGGCCATTTTCCGATTGTTGAGGTGGATTCCTCATTTTATGCTGTTCAACATTCTTCAACATTTGAGAAATGGGTAGCGCAAACACCAAAATCATTTGGATTTATTGTAAAGGCATATCAAGGAATGACAGGGCATTTGAAAGAAGAAATTCCTTTTGAGTCGAAAGAGGAAATGTTTGAGAAGTTTAAGCTATCCATTTCTCCTCTCCTAAAAGCAGGTAAGCTAAAGGCTGTTCTCTTTCAATATCCGCCTTGGTTCAGGTGTGAAAAAGCTTCAGTCAACTTACTGAACTATACAAAGAAAATGATGGGTCCTATTCCTATTGCAATTGAATTTCGCAATAAAACATGGTTTGAAGGGGATATGAGAGAGCGTACAATATCTTATCTAAAAGAAAACGGATGGATTCACACTGTATGTGATGAACCACAGCTTCAAAGTGGAGAAGGATACGTTCCAATTGTGCCAAAGGCAACATCCAAAGAGTTAACAATTATTCGTTTTCACGGTCGTAATAGTGCAGGATGGACGAGAGGGAATCGCTCAAATGCAGAATGGCGAAAAGTACGCTGCTTGTATCGCTATAATGAAAAGGAATTAGTAGAGTGGAAAAATCGACTTGAAGAGATGAAAAAGGAAACAAAAGAAATTTGTCTTCTTTTTAACAACAATTCAGCAGGAGATGCTGCCGATAATGCTAAGCAGATGATTGACCTTCTTGGTCTAGAGTATGAAGGGCTTGCTCCAAAGCAGCTAGATTTCTTTGATTTATAACTAGTCTTTAATCACCTTTCTAAATGGCTATCATACATTGACTATAGAAGGGGTGTAGTCAAAATGATAACGTTAGAACCGATTGTAATTGAAGGAAAAACATTCAATGCTACAACAGTTGCTCTGCCAAAAACAACGCTGCTTGTTGTCTCTAACGATAAAGGATACATTATGTGTGGTGCCCTTGATGTTGGATTATTAAACGATAAGTTAAAAGATCGCAATATTCTAGCAGGACGGGCAACAGGGGTTAAAACGATTGACCAACTCTTAGAGGCTCCTCTTGAATCTGTGACACTTTATGCAGAACAAAAAGGGATTGTAGCTGGCATGAAGGGAAAAGATGCTTTATTGAAAATGGTGTAGGAAGACGGAAGATGCCGTCTTCTTTTTTGTGAATTTAGAAATGAGCTTATCTTCTCTTGCATATATATAGTTTGTAGGGGGGATAAGCCGTGTACAGATTAAGAAGAAGACCCCATCGCAAAGGTCCTTTGCCATTTCGGTATGTATTGTTGTTAAGCTTTGTTTTCTTTATTTTCTCGACGTCGCTTGGAATTTGGCTTATTAACAAAGCGGTAGAACCGACACTTATGGCTTATGCAAATATGCAAACGAAAAAAATTGCTCAATATGTCATTAATGAAGCAATTGATAAAGAAATTACAAACCAGCTTGACCCTGAGTCAGTATTTAGTACAACTGGAGAAGCAGGAGATGGCACAGCAGTAAATCTTAATACAGCTGTTGTAACAAATGTTTTAAAAGAGACAACAACCCTCGTACAAAAAAGCCTGCGTGATATTGAAAAAGGAGAAGGACAAATTACAGATCCCCCTAGTGGAGTAGAAATAGAAGAAAATAAAAAACTCCGTGAAGAGGGGATTTTGTATCATATTCCACTTGGGCGTGCTACAGATAATGCGTTGCTTGCAAATTTAGGTCCAAACATTCCAGTAGAGTTTAGCACAATTGGAGCGGCCCATACAGATGTAGAAACAAGTATTGAGGAGTACGGAATTAATAATGCTATGATCACTGTTTATGTGAAAGTTCAAGTTGATGTGCAAGTAGTGCTTCCGTTTGCAACAGACGTAGCTAGGGTAACAACGAAAGTTCCTGTTGCAATGAGAATTCATGAAGGAAGTGTACCAGACTATTACAATAGAGGCGGAGACGGAAGTGGAGCAGCTGTAGAGCTTCCTAATAAGAAAAAATAAAAAAGGGAAAGAAGTAATCTTTCCCTTTTTTATTCTGAAAAGAAAAACTATTTTGACATAAAAGGATAGTATGGTTATAATGTTTTAAGAAAAATATATCTAATGACCTAAATAGTCAGAAAAATTAGAAATTTATTTGAAGGAGAGAGAAAAATGGACAATCGTCCTCAGTGGGGAACAAGAACAGGTTTCATTTTAGCTGCAGCTGGCTCAGCAGTAGGGTTAGGGAATATTTGGAGGTTTCCAGCTGTAGCATATGAAAATGGGGGTGGAGCTTTTCTTATTCCTTATCTTTTTGCATTATTAACAGCGGGGATTCCATTACTTGTAATGGAGTTTACTATTGGTCACAAATATCGTGGTTCGTCACCGCTTTCTTTTGCTAGGTTGAATAAGAAAGTCGAATGGCTTGGATGGTGGCAAGTTGGGATTTCATTTGTTATTGCAACATATTATGCCATTATCATTGCATGGGCGATGTCTTATACAGTGTTCTCATTTGATTTAAGCTGGGGTTCTGATCCTGAATCATTTCTTTATGGCACTCATTTACAGCTGACTGAGCAAGAGGGACAGTTCGGGGGGATGAACTATAGTGTACTTATTCCGTTAGCCATCGTTTGGATTGTTGTATTAGGTATTTTAATTAAGGGCATTAAAAAGGGCATTGAAATAGCTAATAAAATATTCCTTCCTACATTAGTTGTTCTGTTTTTAATTATTGTTATTCGAGCTCTAACACTTGATGGGGCAATCGAAGGCCTTAATGCATTTTTCACACCAAACTGGGAAACAATCACAAGTGGAAAAGTATGGGTAGCTGCATACGGACAAATCTTCTTTAGTTTATCAATTGGTTTTGCAATCATGGTTACTTATTCAAGCTACCTTCCAAAGAAGTCTGATATAACAAACAATGCATTTATTACAGCATTTTTTAATTCAGGGTTTGAACTTTTAGCAGGTATTGGAGTATTCTCGGTACTTGGATTTATGGCTATGCAACAAGGAGTGGACATTAGTGAGGTAGTAAAAGGTGGGGTTGGACTTGCATTTGTAGTTTTTCCGCAAATTATTAATGAATTTCCTGCTTTTAATCAATTTTTTGGTGTTCTTTTCTTCTTATCACTTGTACTTGCGGGCTTAACATCTCTCATCTCTATTGTGGAGACATTTGTAGCTGGAATTCAGGATAAGTTTCATGTTTCACGTACAAAAGCTGTAGCTGTTGGTGGGGGCTTAGCAGCTGTTTTTTCTCTTTTATATGCAACAAAAGGTGGTCTTTACTTCCTTGATGTTATAGATTATTTCATTAATAACTTAGGTGTAGCATTGGCAGGTCTTGTAGAAGTAATTGCTATTGGATGGATATTCCGTCAGCTTCACTCTCTTCAGAACCATGCAAACGGCGTATCGGATATCTTGCTTGGTGTATGGTGGAAGCTATGTTTACTATTTATTACACCTCTTGTTCTAGGATATATGATGTTTGAGAATATTCGTCAAAATTTATCGGAGAATTATGGAGAATATGCTACGTCATTTGTTGTTTCATACGGATGGATTGTAGCAGGAGGAGTCATCCTACTAGGCATCTTATTCTCTTTAAAAGGATGGAGTAAAACATCTTTATCAATTCCGACCGACAAGAAGGAGGTTTCAAAGTAATGGGAACAAGTGCAATTGTAATGATGGTTCTTGGAATGACTATTATTTGGGGCGGACTAATCGCAAGTATTTCTAATGTTATCATTAAAACAAGAAAACAACAGTAAAAAAAGAGAGCCTTTTCTAAAGGCTCTCTTTTAATTTATTTTTTGGCTGCTTTTTGACGATCTGCTCGTTCCCACATTTTTAAATGTGAGTAAGGGTCAAAAGACCACTCAGTTCGCCCATTGTCTTTATACATCCCGTAATGAAGATGAGGTGGGAACTTTCCTGATGTTCCAGGCGGGCCATAACCAGTGCTTCCAACACCGCCGACGACCATTCCTGGCTCTACAACCTGTCCAACTTCAATATCTTTCGTAAATCCGCTTAAGTGAGCAAAGTAGTGATAATTATTATTTACATCACGTATGCCAAGCCGCCATCCGCCATATCTATTCCAACCTTTCATTTCAATAATTCCATAGCAAGTAGAACGAACAGGGACGCTATAGTTGGCAAAGATGTCTGTTCCTTCATGGATGCGACGTCCACCCCACCCACGTGCATCTCCCCATGTGTTTTTGTAGCTAAAATTAGCATTGAGAGGGAGTGGGAAAGCATGATGATCTAAATCTAGAGTGCCAAAGGTTTTAAAGAGCTTTGCATGTCCTAGAATGATACTTACAGTTCGGTCACGGTGATAATACTGCCAAAGACCAATCTTAATTTGAGAAGGGGTAATTCCATATGACTGCAAATAAGAACCAATTGTATATAAAATGTCTTCGTCGTCATACTGATCCGCTTTTCCATCACCATTTCCATCTTTCCCTATTCCTCCAAACAAGGAGATAACTGTTTCATCCTGAGCTTCTTTATGAGGATTCATTGGTCCAACCCAACGGCTTGGCTCGATATAAATCCCAAGTGCTCCTTTTTCATGCGGAATATCTTTATGAGTGCGTCGGACTTGGCGCTCATATTGATCAATTCCAGCAAAGTAATACCAAGGAATATGTGTTGTTGCTTCTGCTTTTTTATACAAGCTCATACGTTCTTCACGAAGCGTTTTTTCATCTTTTTCATTCTCCGCGCTAAAAGCAGCTTGCACATTACTAAAGAAAAAACTAACTATAAATAAACCAATAAATAAGGTTCGCAACGAAAAGTCCTCCTTTCTTCAAACTGCTATTCATTAGTGTGTGAAAAAGTTTTTTTTTCATAAACTTAAAATTATGGAAAAGCCTTTTCAGGGGGCACAGAACTCATGGAAGAATAAGCAAGCAAGCTTGTCTATTTAATGGTAAATATGATAAAGTGGCATAGGATTGACTTATTATTTACTTAAAAATTTTTAAAAAATAAAAACTTTTATATGATGGAGATGATGGGATATGGCAACGAAAGAAGATCATATTCGTAAACCAGATTGGTTAAAAATTAAGCTAAACACAAATGAGAACTATACAGGCTTAAAGAAGATGATGAGAGAAAACAATCTTCATACAGTTTGTGAGGAAGCAAAATGTCCGAATATTCATGAATGCTGGGCAGTACGTCGTACAGCTACGTTCATGATTCTAGGTGCTGTATGTACACGTGCCTGTCGTTTCTGTGCGGTAAAAACAGGTTTACCGACAGAGCTAGATTTACAAGAGCCGGAACGCGTAGCAGATTCCGTTCAACTTATGAACCTAAAACACGCAGTTATCACAGCTGTAGCTCGTGATGATTTAAAAGACGGCGGCGCCCAAGTATTTGCGGAAACAGTTCGCGCTGTACGTAGAAAAAACCCATTTACAACAATTGAAGTTCTTCCTTCAGATATGGGTGGAGTGGAAGAAAACTTAAAAATGTTAATGGACGCTCGTCCCGACATCTTAAATCACAACATTGAAACTGTTCGAAATCTTACTAAGAGAGTCCGTGCTCGTGCTACATATGACCGCTCATTAGAGTTTTTACGCCGTGCAAAAGAGATGCAGCCTGATATTCCAACGAAATCAAGTCTTATGGTTGGGCTTGGAGAAACGAAAGAAGAGATTATTGAAACAATGGATGATTTACGTGCAAACAACGTAGATATCATGACAATTGGTCAATATCTGCAACCATCTAAAAAACATCTTAAAGTACAGAAATATTATCATCCAGATGAGTTTGAAGAGTTAAAAAATATTGCTTTAACAAAAGGCTTCAGCCACGTTGAAGCAGGTCCTCTTGTTCGTTCTTCTTATCATGCTGATGAACAAGTAAATGCAGCTTCAAAAGCACGTCAAGAAAAAGCATAAACAAAAACAACACGCGTTAATAAAACGCGTGTTGTTTTTTATTCGCCATTTGCGTTTTCATTATTGTTAACTTCTTTACCTTGTGGTGAAGTTTTCATCTTTTCTATCGTCTTATTTAACGCGTCTCGAAACTCATCTGATGCTGTAGCAGAGTTTCCGTTGCTTAAACGTTCAATAAGGTCTAGATGTTCCTCATTATCAGAAACGTATACGTGGTAGTAACGAGGCACAACAGATAAAGCTGTTCGTTTAACGCTATCTGCTGTAGCAGAGCGATTTTGTGCACTGGTCTTGTATGAAATGAGCACTTCTTTATCTGTAACAAGCGTTGCCGTATCTTCTACATTTGGAAGCGATGAGGCCATTCGGCTAATAGAGTCAGCTAACGCTTCTCGGTCTAAGTATGGAACACCTTCTTGGCGTTTTTCTTGATTTTCTCCATCATTTCTTTGACGTCTAACATAGCCATAGTTAGAGTTTGTATCATTTTCAGTATCTCGATCTGAAACGGTAATGGGGGTTGTTCCTTCATCTGTTAAAGAATCATTTTCAGCAGCGTTTTGCTGGCATGCTGCTGTGAAGAAAAGCAAACAAGAAAAAGGGAAAATAAGACGTTTCATTTGAGCACCTCCTTTCCTATTAGAATGCGACAAATACGAGCGTTTTTTTCTGTCAAATGATGGTTTCATGGGTGTTGTTATGGTATGTTAAAATGAGAGAAATGAGGTGAAGTTTTTGGTACAAGTTCAAAATAATACGTATGAATTAATTGAAGATGTTAAAGAGGGATTTCAAGAGGAGGCTTTCAAAGCACGCTACAGTGAAATTTTAAATAAATATGATTATATTGTAGGTGACTGGGGTTATAATCAGCTTCGCCTAAAAGGATTTTTCGAAGATCAAAACAATCGTTCAACGTATGACACGAAAATTAGTACGCTGCAGGAGTATTTGTTTGAATACTGTAACTTTGGATGCGCTTATTTTGTGCTTCATAAGATAAAAAAATAAAAGCCAAGGCACTTTATTAAAGGCTTTGGCTTTTATTTTTTTGATGAAGTTTTACTGAGCTTTCTCCTAGGTTATTTAGTATAAGAGCTTGCCCTTGTATGGTAAACTATATAGGGAAAATACTAAAACAAAAATTAGCTTATGCAACATAAGGGGATGAGTAAGCATGTATTTTGTTGATCGAGGTCGTATTGAAAAGATATTGGTTCATTTTGAGGAGCAGTATTCGCTTTTTTTACATCATGAAAAATGGGAAAGCGAACTGGAGCTACGAGCTCTTGAGCGGATTGGTCACCTCCTCATCGAAGGCATTCTAGATGTTGGGAACGATATGATTGACGGCTTTATTATGAGAGATCCGGGAAGCTATGATGATATTGTGGATATTTTACATGATGAGAAAGTTATTACAAGCAAAGACGAAGGGTTACTAAAAGACTTTATTCGCTATCGTAAAGAGCTTGTACAGCAGTATATAGATATTAACCATGAAGAACTTATTGAGGCTTTAAAAAGAAATGCACCGGTGCTTGAAGCATTCCCAACACGAATCCGTACATATTTGGAAAATGAACTTGGTCCTGTTTCAGCATTTAAAAACTAACAACAACGAGTGACATAAGGAGGATTTAAGGTTTGAAAAAGTATAAAGGCTATTTATTTGATTTAGATGGAACAATGTATAAAGGAACAGAGCTTATCGCAGAAGCAAGAGACTTTGTTGTAAAGCTTAAAGAAAAGAATCTCCCGTATCTTTTTGTAACGAACAATTCTTCAAGAACACCTGAGCAAGTAGCTGCAAAATTAAGAGATTTTGGTATCCCAGCAGAGGGACCACAAGTTTTTACAACAAGCCAAGCGACAGCAAACTTTTTAGCGGAAAAAAAAGAGAATGCAACAGCCTATGTTATTGGTGAAGAAGGAATTCAACAAGCATTGATTGAAAAAGGATTTACGCTTCAAGACGAGAATCCAGACTTTGTTGTGGTTGGGATTGACAGAAGCATAAGTTATGAGAAACTTACGAAGGCTTGTTTAGGAGTAAGAAATGGAGCAACGTTCGTATCCACTAATGGTGACATTGCGATTCCAACCGAGAGAGGACTTTTACCTGGAAATGGTTCTCTTACATCTGTTGTTACAGTGTCAACAGAAACACAGCCGATTTTTATAGGAAAACCAGAAAAAATTATTATGGAACAAGCGCTTGAAGTAATTGGGACACCAAGGTCTGAAACGCTTATGATTGGCGATAATTATCACACGGATATTATGGCTGGGATGAATGCAGGAATTGACACACTTCTTGTTCATACAGGAGTTACAACTCCAGAACATTTAACAACATTTGAACAGCAGCCTACCCATGTTGCACACTCACTTTTAGAATGGATGGAATCTATTTAAGGAAGAGAGGAACTTTTGTTCCTCTCTTTTTTTGTCGGATAAAAGACTTTTCTTTAATAAAAACTAACAGTTCACTTATATTACAAAGATATAATTTGACAATTATATGAACACTGATATGCTTCTTCTACATATACTATTTATACACACTAAAAAAAGGGGATTGAACAGATGGAAAAACAAACATTGATTTTTGATTTAGATGACACACTTATTCATTGTAATAAATACTTTCGAGCAACAATTAATACTTTTGTATCAACAATGCAACAATGGTTTTCTACTCTTACTGCTGATGAAATTAAAGAAAAGCAGCTCCAGATTGATTTAGAAAGCATTGAACAACATGGACTTCATTCCTCAAGGTTCCCTGAATCTCTTGTTTCAACTTATAAATTTTTTTGTGAGAAGCAAAAGAAAGAGATAAAAGAAACAGAGATAGAAGAAATAAGAAAAATTGGTGTGAGTGTTTTTGAAATTGAAGTACAGCCTTTTCCATATATGTATGAAGTGTTGTCAACACTTCAAAATGAAGGACACGAGCTTTATCTTTTTACAGGTGGTGATGAAGAGAACCAGAGCAGGAAAGTCGTGCAGCTTGAGCTTGAAACATATTTTGGGAATCGTGTTTTTATTTTTGAACACAAGAATACAGAGGCTCTTCAAACGGTTTTACAAACTATCCGCTCTAACCCTAAACAAACGTGGATGATAGGTAATTCCTTAAAAACAGATATTAAGCCAGCTGTTGAGCTTGGAATTCACGCTATTCATATTCCTTCTGAACTTGAATGGAGTTATAACCAAATTAAGCTTGATATTGATCCAACAGGTGAGCTTATTACTTTAAACTCACTTACTCAAGTGCCAACTCTTATTAAACAATATGCTAAGGAAGATAAAGCGCTCTAAAGTTTACGGTATAATCATCATACTGTTAACATGTAGCGTCTGTTCTGTTATGTAGCATGAAGGATCAGATGCCAAATGAACGTATGTTACAGCAGGCTCCAAAGGCTGTGCTGACCGTTTAATTGGTGTATCTGAATTATGCATACTTACAGAATTAGATGAGAAACTAGCTGGAATGAGTGATGATTACACAGGGATAGGAGTGACAGTATTTACTCTTATTCCACTATCAATCATGCTATTTGTTAAAGCTCTCGTTGTATAGAAAGGAAAATAGATGTTTATTTTGAAGGTATCATCAAACTGTTTATCTGTGATATCTAACAAGCTTAGTTGTTGAGCCTGTACGCCTACGTGGTTGCGAGTGTTTTCAAGATGTCCGAATGTGTCTAGTGTAGCCTCTACTATGCCTTGAAAATGATGTTTGTCACGCAAGTCAATAAGAAGAAGTAAGCAGCGTCTTCTAAGTTCCTCAATGCATGTTTTCGTTCATTTGGCGTCTTCATGTTTGTCTTTATGTTTGGCAATGTAGGAGAGAGTAACGACCGCTCCAGTCCCGCTATCGTCATCAGTAATTAAGGCTCCCCTTCCAGTTAGTTTTCCACTTCCCACTTCTCAATAATTGGTCTTAGGTTCATAAGCTTTTCAAGACCCGGGTGTCTTGTTTCTCATTGAGATGGAAAGCTACTTGGGACACCCTCATATTTTGTGACCTTTTCATAGTAGGACATTAATGGATACCTTGGTTTCATTTTTCTTTCCTAAAAACGATCAAATTCTTTATACACTATGCAAATTAGTCTAGTGTAATGTCTGTAGAGTAAGCTACTTGATGAAATGCTGTATAAGAAGGTACTTATTTGAAGTAAGATAGAAAACAAAAAAGCATTGAGGGGGAATGTTATGCATTAAAACCTTAAATTACCTTTCTCTTCTCAGCATCCCTCTATATAGAAATAGAGCTAACTAAAAAGAATGAGATAACCCGTATCCTTTTAAAAACACAAAATACGGGCCAAGATTGCCATACTATTGTCATGCAAGTTATATGGAGTACTATACAATCATCAAAAAAGAGTAGCTAACAGCTGCTCTTTTTTGATGATAAGAAAAATAACCATTTTACAGGAATCTCTTCATATAATCATAAAGAGAAATGAATAGATAAGGAGCGATAGCATTGCAACAAGCAATTTATGAAATGTATGGAATTCAACCTACTTCTTTCTCGGATACATTTGGATATGACGGTTTTTCGCAAGGACATCTTTTATATACAATTATTCCTGCTTCCTCATTTAGTGAAGAAGAAGCAAGGGAACTTTTTGAAATGGGTCAGCATTTAATTGCTAAAGGAGACAAAGAAGCAGGCTTATTTCTTCAAAATAAAGAAGGAAAGCTTATTTCTGAATGGCAAGATGAAAAATTTATGCTTTGCCGTCATATGGCTCATTCAAACAAATCCTTTTCCACTTTAGGAGAAGAACTTGCTTTGTTTCATGAGCGAGGAAAGATGATGTATGGTGGTCAAGAAAAAATTCATCGCAGCAGGTTTGGAAATTGGAAAGAGCTCTGGGCAACAAGACACGATCAAATGGAGAAATTTTGGATTTTAAAGGTGCGCGATCATCCAAATGATGAAATGGATAAAAGATTAATTGAATCTTTTCCTTATTATTCAGGTCTTACTGAAAATGCAATTCAATATTTAGTAGATACAGAAATTGATGATCTTCCCCGAGCATTTGATACAGCAACTGTTTGTCATCATCGTTTTACAAAAGAGATATGGAGCGCAGAGAGATTTGTGAAATTCCCAATGGACTGGGTTTATGACCATCCAAGTAGAGATCTCAGTGAATACATTCGCACTATTCATTTTCAAGAACAAGAAACGTTCCAAGCCAGCATGTACGCCTTTTTAGAAAAGTATGAGCGTAAAACGCCTCTCTCGTCCTTTGCTTGGCGTCTTCTTTACGCAAGACTTCTATGTCCACTGCATTATTTTGAGGTAGTTGAAGGCTTTTATAGCACGAATAACGAAGATTTAAAAGAACAGTACAGAAAAGAACTGGAAGATATGCTCCATACATCAGGAAACTATGAATCTTTTTTAGGAGAATTTTATCGCTTACTAGGAATTTCTACAAAGCGCTATTATATCCCCGAAATTCCTTGGCTATCTTCTTAATATATAGAAGTAGGATATGATATAATAAAAGGAGTCGCAATATTCTTTAAAATAAAAGAACGTTGCGACTTTTTCTTTTTAATCATGAAAAGCTATTGTGAAAGCTCATTCTTTCCTTTAAAATAATTAGAAAATTTATATTTGTTAGCAAAATGGGTTGTAAAATCCTTAAAAAGGTTTATAATGTCTTTTATACGAATACATATGTATTTTCTAGATAAACATTCGAAGGAGCGTGGCACAGCTATGACAAAAAAAATATCGGTCGGTTTATTAGGACTTGGAACAGTTGGATCAGGTGTTGTGAAAATTGTTGAAGAACATCAGGATAAGCTGCAGCATCAAATTGGATGTCCCGTTGAGATAAAAAAGGCATTAGTACGTGACCTTGATAAAAGCCGTGATACGAATTTAACGAAGGAAAAATTCACAGAGAACGTAAGTGATATTTTACATGACCCAGAAATCGATGTTGTAATTGAAGTAATGGGCGGAGTCGAGGAAACGCGTGATTACCTACTAACAGCACTTCAAAATAAAAAGCATGTTGTAACAGCAAATAAAGATTTAATGGCTTTATACGGTTCAGAATTGCTGACAGTAGCAGCTGATAACAAATGTGATTTATTTTACGAAGCAAGTGTTGCAGGAGGAATCCCAATTTTAAGAGGATTAGTTGATGGTCTTTCTTCAGATAGAATAACGAAGATGATGGGAATTGTGAACGGTACAACAAACTTCATTCTAACGAAAATGAGCAATGAAGGAAAAGCATATGATGACGTTCTAGCTGAAGCTCAAAAGCTTGGCTATGCAGAAGCAGACCCAACTGCAGATGTAGAAGGACTAGATGCAGCCCGTAAAATGACTATTTTAGCAACGCTTGGTTTTTCTATGAAAGTCGATCTTGATGATGTAAAGGTAGAAGGAATTACTAGAGTTACAGAGGAAGATTTACAGTATAGTAAACAACTAGGTTATACAATGAAGCTCATTGGTTATGCTCATCGAGACGAAGAAGAAATTGAAGTTAGTGTTCAACCAACATTGATTGCGAACAATCATCCATTAGCAGGAGTAAATGATGAGTATAACGCTGTCTATGTGTATGGGGAAGCTGTCGGGGAAACAATGTTTTATGGACCTGGAGCAGGTAGTTTACCAACAGCAACAGCAGTTGTATCAGATCTTGTTGGAGTAATGAAGAACATGAGACTTGGTGTGAACGGAAGCAGTGCAGTTGCTCCACAATTCCCGAAACAGCTTAAAGCAGACGAAAAAGTGCTTTCGAAATATTTCCTTCGTCTTCATGTCCATGATCAAGTTGGAGCATTCTCAGAGCTGACAAACTTGTTTTCAGATCAAGGAGTAAGTCTTGAAAGAATTATTCAGCTTCCTGTTAAAGACAGTGATCTAGCTGAAATTGTTCTTGTTACGCATGAAGCATCACTAGGAAAATATGAAAAAGTATTACATGCTATTGAAGCACTACCAATTGTTCAAGAAATAAAAAGCAGCTATAGAGTTGAAGGAGATGGATCGCTATGACATGGAAAGGTTTGTTAAGTGAGTATAGAGAATTTCTACCCGTAAATGAGAATACGCCATTATTAACACTTCATGAAGGAAATACGCCACTTATTCATCTAGCTTCTCTTTCAGAAGAACTTGGCATTAATTTACATGTGAAATTTGACGGAGCTAATCCAACAGGTTCTTTTAAAGATCGTGGAATGGTTATGGCTGTTGCGAAGGCGAAAGAAGAAGGAAGTAAAACAGTTGTATGTGCTTCAACAGGGAACACATCAGCAGCTGCAGCTGCATATGCAGCACGCGCTGGACTTCGTTGTATTGTTGTTATTCCAAATGGCAAGATTGCTATGGGGAAACTTGCGCAAGCTGTAATGTATGGAGCTGAGATTATCGCAATTGATGGAAACTTTGACGAAGCGCTTAAAATGGTACGTAAACTTAGCGAAACAACTCCATTAACGCTCGTAAACTCTGTAAATCCATATCGTATTGAAGGACAAAAAACAGCTGCTTTTGAGGTTTGTGATGCTTTAGGAGTAGCGCCTGATGTATTAGCTATCCCAGTTGGGAATGCAGGCAATATTACAGCATATTGGAAAGGTTTCAATGAATATAACGATAAGAAAAATACAGGGTTACCTCGTATGCACGGTTTTGAAGCAGAGGGAGCAGCAGCTATTGTTCAGAATAAAGTAATTGAACAACCAGAAACAGTTGCAACAGCTATTCGAATTGGAAATCCAGCAAGCTGGAATTTTGCAGTGGAAGCGGCAGAAAACTCAAATGGAAAAATTGATTATGTAACAGATGAAGAGATTTTAGAAGCTTACCATCTTATTGCTAAAAGAGAAGGTGTGTTTGCAGAGCCAGCTTCAGCAGCTTCTGTAGCAGGGGTTATTAAAGATTTAAAAGCAGGTAAAATTAAAAAAGGTGAGACAGTTGTTGCAGTGCTGACAGGTAACGGTTTGAAAGATCCTAACGTTGCCATTGAGTCTAACAATTTTATACCAACTGTTCTTCCAAATGATGAAGAAGAGGTATTTCAATATATCCAAGGAGTTGTCGCTTCATGCTAGCAATGGAACGGTTTCATATTACCGTTCCAGCAAGCACGGCAAACCTTGGTCCAGGGTTTGATTCAGTTGGAATGGCCCTTGGAAAATATCTTGAGCTAACAGTTGAACCTGCTGAAAGATGGTCATTTGTCCCTCTTACTCAAGAGGTAGCGCTTATTCCTCAAGGAACAGATAACATGATGTATGAAGTAGCTAAGCATGTAGCAGACAAATTTGATGTCTCTCTTCCGAGTGCACGTGTTGAGGTGAAAAGTAATATCCCCCTTGCACGAGGCCTTGGGAGTAGTGCTTCCGCTATTATTGCAGGGATTGAACTTGCTAATCAGCTGTGCGAGCTGACTTTATCCAATGAAGAGAAAATCCGAATTGCAAGCCTTTTGGAAGGACATCCTGACAATGTGGCGCCAACTGTTAACGGAGGAATTGTCGTAGGCTGCCACACGGAAGCTAAGACATATACTGTTTCAATTGTGCCAAAAGATGTGGATGTTGTCGTTGTGATCCCGAATTATGAGCTTAAAACAGATGATGCTAGAAATGCGCTTCCTTCTCAATTTTCATTTAAGGGAGCTGTCGAAGCAAGTGCTGTAAGTAATGTATTAACAGGCGCATTACTTATTGAAGACTGGAAAACAGTTGGAGAGATGATGGAGCAAGATTCTTTTCATGAGCCATATCGAGAACAGTTTGTTCCCGAGCTCTCTTTTGTTCGTCGTAAAGCAAAAGACTTTGGAGCCTTTGGTACAGCTTTAAGTGGTGCAGGGCCAACAGTGCTTTGTTTAGTTGAAAAAGGTCGTGGAGAAGAGCTTGCGGCTGCTTTAGCTCCATCGCTCACTCACTGTCTTGTAGAATCAATTCAAATTGATGTAAACGGTGTTTCTGTAGAAACTGCCACAAATGAACATGCGTAAAAAAACAGCCCTTCTGCCTGAGGCAAAAGGGCTGTTATCATTAAAATACTTGTTCAACTTCTACAACGCCAGGTACTTCCTCAAGAAGTGCACGCTCGATACCAGCTTTTAAAGTGATTGTCGAACTTGGGCAGCTTCCACAAGCTCCAAGAAGACGAAGTTTTACAATACCATCTTCTACATCAACAAGCTCACAGTCTCCACCGTCACGTAGTAAAAACGGACGAAGTTTATCAAGAACCTCTTGTACTTGGCCTTTCATTTCTACAGTTTCCATTCCTGAAAACCCCTTTCTGTTTCAATATTAAAAAGAGTATATAGTCTTGTCTAAAAAAGACTTTGGAACTCATGAATACTTATAATTTTATATGTGAAGCTTAACAGTTTTGCTAACCTAACTACATTATAAAGGTTATAAAGAAAAAAATCTATCTGAGGAAAAGAACTTAAGAAAGGAAAATTTGTTTTTAGCTTCCAGAAGTGCCTAGTATCAAGTTTTTTTATTAGGAATAAAAAAGAAATAAAATCTTCAAACGAAGAGAATATATAAAGTAAAAGAGAAAAAGAGAGGGGAATTGAGAAATGTCTCAAAAAGCGGTCGTTAATATTTGTGTGTATGGAGCAGAAGTGATTTGTGCAAGTTGTGTAAATGCTCCCTCTTCAAAAGATACATTTGAATGGCTAAAAGCAGCTCTATCGCGTAAATATGGTCAGCATTGTTTTGATTTTATATATGTTGACATAAATGAGCAACAATCAGATAGAGAGCAAACGGATATGTGTAAGAGAATTCTAGAAGAAGAGTTTTTTTATCCGCTTGTTACAATAAACGGAGAAATTGCTGGAGAAGGACATATTCAGCTCTCGCATTTGCACCAAAAGCTTCAACAGTTAGTATAAGAGGCGGCTAGTATAAGCTAACCGCCTTTTTTTTATCCATTATGGTGTTTGTACATCCAAAGAAGACCAGACTTTAAGAGACGAGCAACACGACCTGTAATAGGACGCTCTGCAAGTAAGCCAAAGCCGTGTTTCTTTCCAAGAGAGCCAAGCACTCCTTTAAGCTTAATTGTTGAGAGTTCAGGAGGCTGTTCACCTTTCCAGCGAGAAAGAAGAACTTGAACAATCTGTTCGGCTTGGCCTTCCGCAAGCTGTGCACTTGGGGCATGCGGAAGGCTTGCACAGTCACCTAGTACATATACATGTTCATTGTTTGGAATATTATGATGAGGAGTGAGGATAACACGACCTTGAGGGTCTTTTTCTACATCCAAGTTACGAACAACTTTACTTGGCTGAATTCCTGCAGTCCAGACGATTGCATCACTATAAATCTCTTCATCATGATTGTAAAGTTTGTTTTCTTCTACTTTTGTAATATTTGCCTTACTTACAATTTCGACTCCGTTTTCTACAAACCATTTTTGTACATAGTTACTTAAACGCTCAGGAAATGCGGATAAAATAAGGGCACCACGGTCGAAAAGTTTAATTGTTAAATCTGGTCTGCTTTCACTTAGCTCACTTGCAAGCTCAACTCCGCTTAAACCAGCACCAACAATCGATACAACGCCATGTGGAGGAAGGTTGTTTAGTGTTTGATATGTTGCTCGAGATTGATCAATGGATTGGATACTATATGTATGTTCCGGTGCTCCAGGGACGTTATGATACTTGTCTTCACAGCCTAAGCCAATTACAAGATCATCATAAGAAAGGGTACTTTCATCTTCAAAATGGACGAGGTTGTTCTGAAGATCAATGTTTACAATTGTTCCATATTTAATGTTTAAACGAGGTTCATCAGGAAAGGAAACGCGAACATGCTGGTCTGAAATTGTCCCTGCTGCAAGCGCGTAAAACTCAGTTTTTAGAGAATGATAAGGCGCTCGATCAACAAGCGTAATTTCAACATCATTTGGCAATGCGTTTGGAAGAAGGCGCTGAAGCATGCGCATACCACCGTAACCGCCACCGAGAATAACAAACTTTTTCATAGAAATTTCCCCTTTAAAGTTTTATGTATATTAGAAATGGAGTAACATAATTCGGTGTAAAAAGGTTTCTTGATAACATTTTAAATCAAAAACACACTAAAAGTATAGCCAAATTGAAAAAAAATCACAAGCTTTGTTAATAGATTTGTATATTGATATGATTTAGTAGATAATATTTGACGTAAAAGAAAGAACAAACTAAAATGAGTGAACAATTAACACCTATTTAAAGAAGTGTTAGGATTTTAGGGTATAGATGAAATTTTGTTTTTTTACTATAGTATGAATGAGAAGTGGGTATAATGAGAAGAGGTGAAAAAATGATTAAACCAATTGTAGAATTTTGCATTAGTAATTTAGCAAACGGTTCTCAAAAGGCATTAGAGGAACTTGAAAAAGATCCAGACTTCGATGTTATTGAATATGGTTGTTTAGGGTACTGTGGACAATGTGCACATTCTTTATATGCGATGGTGAATGGAGAAGTAGTTGAAGCTGAATCTCCAGAAGAACTTGTGAAAAATGTGTATACGTTTATAGAAGAAAATCCAATGTTTTAAGGCAAAAGGCTTTTTAGGTCTTTTGCTTTTTTTCATAAAAAAAACTCCCTGATCAAATCCAAGGAGCTAAAAACGGGGGATATCCTTATTGTGCTCCGAACTGGTTTTTTTTATACTAGAAAAAACGAAAAACTTGGAGGAAATGATGAAAAAGTTTAACTTCACAAAAATGCATGCACTAGGAAATAACTATATTTATATTGATATGTTCAAAGAACAAATCGAAGAAGAGAGATTAGCATCACTTGCAGTAAGCGTATCTGATATTCATAAAGGCATTGGATCTGATGGAATGATTTTAATTTGTCCTTCAGAGGTAGCTCCTGTAAAAATGCGTATTTTTAATAACGATGGTTCAGAAGGAAGAAACTGTGGGAACGGTCTGCGCTGTGTTGCTAAATATGCCTATGAAAATGGAATTGTAGAGTCTGAACAATTTGCAATAGAGACGTTATCAGGAATTGTTCAAGCATATGTGCACATTGATAGAGGGATAGTTGAAGAAGTAACGATAAATATGGGAAAACCACGTTTATCAAGAGAACAAATCCCGATGAAAGGTGAAAGCGCAGAGAGCATTGTGAACGAAAAGGCTACCTTTGCCGGGCAAGAGTACAATATTACGGCTGTTTCAATGGGCAACCCTCACGTTATTTTCTATATCGATCATATTGAAAAAGCACCTCTTACAACACTTGGTCCTATCGTTGAAAAAGATGAACGTTTTCCAGAGGGAGTAAATGTAGAATTTGTAGAAGTTGTGAACGAGAAGGAAGTTCATTTCCGCGTATGGGAAAGAGGCTCAGGTATTACCCAAGCGTGTGGTACTGGAGCATGTGCCGCTGTTGTGTCATCTGTTTTAAATGATAAAGTAGAGCGGGATGCCCCTGTTGTTGTGCATCTAGCTGGGGGCGATTTAACAATTGAGTGGAAAAGTGATGGAGACGTGTTTATGAAAGGTGAAGCGAAAACCGTTTGCAAAGGTGAGTACTATTATTAAGAGATATCGTTTGTTCCACTATCGAAGGAATAGTATACTATAAAGAGAACACCTTTTATGTGTGAAAAGGAGGGCTAGAAATGAAAGACGTTGTAATCATTACCGAAGCAGCAAGTCATCAAATTAAAGATATGATGAAAGAGCATGGTGAAGAAGGCTCTTACTTGCGCGTTGGTGTAAAAGGCGGAGGTTGTAGCGGTTTGTCTTATGGAATGGGGTTTGAAGAAGCTCCAACAGAAGCAGATGAACAGCTAGAGCAACATGGAATTAAAGTGATTGTCGCAAAAGAAGATGCAGCTATCTTAAACGGCACAATAATAGATTTTAAAGAGTCCATGCTTGGTGGAGGATTTACGATTGAAAATCCAAATGCTATTGCTTCATGTGGCTGTGGTTCTTCATTCCGTACGGCAACAAATACGGGAACGCCTGAAGAATGCTAAAAAAGACGCTCATCTGAGCGTCTTTTTTATTGAGCGAAAAGGTACGTGCGCTTTTGGATCCATGTAAGCTTTAGCATTGTTTACAGCTGTTGGAGCTTCACCAAAACCTGAAGCAATAAGCTTAACTTTTCCTTCATATTTACAAACCTCTCTGCTGCATAAATGCCTTCAATATTTGTTTCTTGTTTTGTATTTACAACAATAGAGTTCTTTTCAATTTCTAATCTCCAGTCTTTAATTGGGCTAATAACCGTAATATCAAAGACTTGTTAATCTTCTTTCAAGATGAGTTTTCCTTTACTAAAAGTAAAAATATGTAGATACACATGCGAAAAAACGTGTATTAAATTTATAAAATTAGTTAAACCTTTCCTCACTGTAGCATAGGTTAGAAAGAAGTTTAGCAATCATAATAGAAATGATAATAATTGTCATACTATACAAGGATTTTTAAAAAAACATAAATTTTTTAAAGCTAGGTAAATTGAAAATGCTTACAGAATGAAAGCCTTATGCAACGGTAGTTCTATCCTAAGGTGGATAGCAAGAGAACAAGCATAGAGCAGTCTAAAATGCTCTGTCCATACTAAAATGTCCTTGAAAAAGTTTAAGAAACATCATATCATGTTTTACAAACATTATTATCTAATTTTTGAAAATATTTAATGGTAGCTCATTCTTTTATAGTTAGGTTCGTGAATAAATTCACAACAATTATTTACCTTAACGTTTTGACAGGGATAGGAATATATTCAAATGCTTACAATAAGGGAAAATACATGTGTGAAGCATAAATACATGAATAAAATTCTAACAAAAAGGTGGATGTGATTAAAATGAAGAAGCCTAAAGTTGTTGTTCTAGGTGCTGGATATGGCGGCATTATGACGACGATTCACTTACAAAAACAGCTAGGCGTCAATGAAGCTGAAATCACTTTAATTAATAAAAATGACTATCATTATGAAACAACATGGCTACATGAAGTTTCAGCTGGGACGCTTCATCACGATCGTGCTCGTGTTAGCGTGACAGACTTAATTAATAAAAACAAAGTAACATTTATGAAAAATACGGTTACAGATATTAATATCGAACAAAAGAAGGTTATACTCAAAAACAATCAAGAAATAGAGTATGACTATCTTGTAATCGCACTTGGATATGAGTCTGAAACATTTGGTATTAAAGGGTTAAAAGAACATGCCTTTTCTATTTCTAATATTAATACTGCTCGTCAAATCCGTGAACATCTTGACTATACTTTTGCAACATACAATAATTTGGAAGAAAGACCAGAAGGTATGATGACTATCATTGTAGGAGGAGCAGGATTCACAGGCATTGAGTTTGTAGCAGAGATAGCAAATAGAGTGCCGAAGCTCTGTAAGGAGTTTGACATTCCTCGTGATACAGTTCGTATTATCTGCGTAGAAGCAGCTCCAACGGCTCTTCCAGGTTTTGATCCACAGCTTATCGAATATGCTGTAACACAGCTTGAGCGTAAAGGTGTCGAGTTTAAGATTGGAACGATGATTAAAGAATGTACACCAGAGGGAATCATTGTTTCTAAAGATGATCAAACAGAAGAAATCAAATCGCAAACAGTTGTATGGGCAGCTGGGGTGCGTGGTAGCCATATTATTGAAAAAACAGGCATTGAAAATAATCGATGTCGTGTGAAAGTTGGTCCAGATTTACGTGCTCCAGGAGCTGAGGGTGTATTTATTGTTGGAGATTGCTCACTTGTTATTAATGATGAAACAGACAAACCTTACCCACCAACAGCACAAGTTGCTATGCAGCAAGGACCTGTTGCTGCGAAAAATATTACGACTCTTATCAAAGGGGGTACAGACCTTCAAACTTTTAAGCCAGACTTAAAAGGTACAGTATGCTCTTTAGGTCACGATGATGCTATTGGAGTTGTGTTTGGGCGTAAGTTATTTGGAACAAGTGCTTCAGCAATGAAAAAAGTCGTTGATAATAGAGCGCTATTCCTTGAAGGAGGACCAGGACTCTTGCTTAAAAAAGGAAAATTTAACTTCTTTTAAGAGTCATGAGAAAGGCAGAGGAAAATCCCTTTGCTTTTCTCTAATATAATAATTAGTTTGAATTTTCGGAAAGGTGGTTTGTAGATGATTTGCGATCATTGTAAAGGCCATGGTTTCTTAACTCTCCTTGTGGGCGGAACAGAACAATGTTTGTTTTGTGAAGGAGAAGGAATTGTAGAATTAATAGAGAAAAAGAAAAGTGAAGAAGAATAAAGAGATTGCACTAAAAGGCAAGGGGGGATATGGAAATGGAAATGAGTGTTCCAATTTTAATAATTTCCATACTTTTATTTTTTGTACTTTTTTTTGGAATTGGCTTCTTGCTTAATATGATTTTAAGAATGTCATGGGTTATGGCTTTCATCTATCCCATTATTTTTCTTCTTATTGTTGATAACCTTGAAATGACTCAATATATCTTTCAGCCACTTCATTCATTAACACATGTAGGAAATCAAGTGCTTGCGCTTAGGCTAGCAGATATCGTTATCTTATCTTCTGGTTTTATAGGAGCCCTTTGTTCAGGAATTGCTATTCGAACACTTCGATCAAAAGGATATCGAATGTTTTAAAAACGTCAAAAACCTCTCTCGGTTTTTGACGTTTTTTTATCTTGATTGCTGCGAATAATTCTCCTACAACATGGTAAAAACTATGTTGGTGGGAGGAATGATGAAAAAGATGGTAAAAAAAATATATATTAAGCGATTCATCATGGGGCTACTTCTATGTGGAGCTCTCTTAACAACGTTCGAAAGTATAACAGGAAGGCAGGTCTCCTCTTTATTTTCAAGTGAACAAGTAAGTGCTAATTCTAAAGAAGAGAAAAAGAATCATGTAAGAGAAAGCAGGGTTGTGAATCAACTTAATCAACAAATTCCAACTGACGTTGATGAACAAACACTTGAAGGAAGCTTTGATGGGTCTAAATATAGAAAAGTCAAGGTTACAGCAACAGGATACACAGCAGGCTATGAATCAACAGGAAAAGAGCCAACACATCCGTCGTATGGAATTACATATTCAGGTGTTAAAGTACAAAGAGATATGTTTTCTACAATTGCAGCAGATTTGACTGTATTTCCAATTGGTACCATATTATTTATTCCAGGATATGGTTATGGGGTTGTGGCAGACAAGGGTGGAGCTATAAAAGGAAAAAAACTTGATTTATATTATGAAACAGTCGAAGACGTATATGCTTCATGGGGAAAGAAATTACTTGATGTTTATGTTGTAAAAGAAGGAAAGGGAACATTAACAGAAAAACAGCTGAAAGTATGGAATGAAGATCAAACAATGAAAGTATTCAGGCAGCAATATATTGATGAAAAGTCGTAGCGTGAAGAAAGTTCTTCACGCTTTTTAATATCTTTATAAATTATAAATACCGTACATAATGATAGCGATAATAATTCCTGTTAAAGCCCCAAAGAAAACTTCAATTGGTTGATGACCTAACAATTCTTTTAGCTTTTGTTGTTTTTCTTGCTGTTCTTTTTTAGGCCATTTCTTAGCTTCAGACATAAATGTGTTCCAATCTTCCACAAGTCGGTTAATAGCAATAGCTTGCTCTCCTGCATGTCTGCGGACTCCTGTTGCATCAAACATAACGATTACAGCCAGTACAAAAGAGATAGCAAAAAAGGGAGAAGAAAAACCTTCGCTAATGCCAACAGCTGTTGCAAGGGATGTAACAGCTGCTGAATGTGAACTAGGCATGCCACCCGTACTAAAAGCAAGGCGTACATCAAATTTCCTTGTTGCAAGAAACTCTAATGGAACTTTAACGGCTTGAGCGAAGAAGATGGCAATAAGGGCACTAATGAGCGGATAATTCAATAATAAATCCATAAGAGGCATTGCTCCTTTATTAAGAAGGTAGGTGTATATGTCGTCTTATTTTATGATATTTACTCGTATCTTAGTTATAAAATGTAGAGATTTCGTTCACTTCCTTATATATCCGTCCTTTTTTATTTTTAAACATACGTTTGTTTAAAGAAGTTCTTATTTTTCGTCATGATTACAATAGTGATATGATAAAAATAAAGTAAAAAAGGAGATGGTAAGATATGTTTCACATTCAAAAGAGCACAAATCTAACAGAAGCAACAGAAGCCCTTGTTGTTGGCGTCTTTAAACAAACAAAACCATTCACTGGTATTTTGGCTGACCTTGATGAACAGTTGGATATTCGTACTCTTATTAAAAGCGGAGATATTGAAGTAAGAAATAAGGCTATTACAAAAATTCCAACGTTAGGGAAAGTGAATCCAAAACGAATTTTCTTCGTTGGATTAGGAAGACCAAAAGAGATGACAGCTTCTTCTCTAAAAGAAGGATTTGGTGAACTTTTTCAACACATTCAAAAAAGTGGCATAGCAGAAGTATCAATTGCATTGCCTTCTTTTGAAACTGATGCTGTAAATGAATATATGTGTGCTTATGCATTGAGCGAAGCATTCCCGCTTTCAACGTATAAATTTAATGATTATAAACGTCGGTCGAATGAGCCTGCCAAACGTATTAAAAAAGTCACTCTTTTGACAGATGAAGATAACCAAGAGATAGAGAATATGGTTCGGACAGGATACATATATGGTAAGGCTACAAACTCAGCGCGCACGCTTGTGAATCTTCCTGGAAATATGCTTACTGCTACAGACCTTGCTCAATACGCAAGAGAACTTGGCGAAAAGTATGAATTTGAAGTGGAGATTCTGGAAAAAGAGGATATGGAAAAGCTCGGTATGGGGGCACTCCTTGCTGTTAACAAAGGATCTGTTGAGCCACCAAAAATGATTGTTTTAAAATACCAAGGAAAAAAAGAGTGGAAAGACGTTATTGGTCTTGTAGGGAAAGGCATTACGTATGATACAGGAGGCTATTCTCTCAAGCCTCGCCAAAGCATGGTTGGCATGAAGACAGATATGGGGGGCGCAGCGTCTGTACTTGGAGCAATGGAAATTATCGGTGAGATCCGTCCAAATCAAAACGTAGTTGCTGTTATTCCTTCCACTGATAATATGGTGAGTGCAAGTGCGTTTAAGCCTGATGATGTAATTACAGCGATGAGTGGTAAAACCATTGAAGTATTGAATACAGATGCAGAAGGGCGCCTTGCTTTAGCAGACGGTATTACATATGCTAAGCATCATGGAGCAGAATATTTAATTGATGTTGCTACCCTTACTGGGGGAGTCATTGTTGCACTTGGAGAGGAAACAACAGGAGCGATGACAAACAATCAAAGGTGGTATGAAAAAGTAGCTGAAGCAAGTGTAGAAGCACAGGAAGATATGTGGCAGCTACCTATTTTTGAACGTGATAAGAAAAGAGTAAGAAATAGCGCGATAGCAGACTTGAATAACTCCCCTGGCCGTGAAGGTCATGCTATTATGGCAGGCGCCTTCATTGGAGAATTTGCTGAAGAAACACCTTGGGTTCATTTAGATATAGCAGGTACTTCTGTTACGAAGAAATCCGGGTCACTTGGTCCGAGTGGTGCAACAGGAGTTATGGTGCGCACGCTTGCTGCTGCTGTAGAACGATTTGATGTTGAAACAAAATAAAGAGATTTGAAGAGCCTTTTTACTTAAGGCTCTTTTTTTAAAAGTAAGCCCTGTAGAATAATGGAATATATTAAATTTGTAGCATCCCATTGACAACTTTATCTTTCGTATTATAATTAAGGATGTCTTTAGTGTTTTAGTAGTTTATCACGATAAAGGATTTTTGGAGGGTTTAACTATGAATGCAGTTGTTGCTGCAGTCCTCATCATGCTTATTTTAAGTGCATTACGAGTTAATGTAACAATTGCTCTTATTGTTGGTGCATTTGCAGGAGGCATCATTGGTGGATTGGGTGTAGAAGAAACGATAAATGTATTTTCATCAGGATTAGGTGACAACGCAACAGTTGCGTTGAGTTATGCAACACTTGGAGGATTTGCTCTCGCTTTAACAAAAACAGGTTTACCTGATGCAGTTGTAGATGGAACATTGAGAATTATCGGTAACTCGAATGATACTAAGAAGAAAGCATTCTCTAAAGTGCTAGTTGTCTTATTAATTCTAGTTATTTCTTGTTTTTCTCAAAATGTTATTCCTGTTCATATTGCTTTTATTCCAATTTTAATTCCAGCTCTTTTGAAAGTTTTCAATGAGCTTCAGCTTGATCGTCGTCTTATTGCTTGTGTTATGACTTTTGGATTAATCACTCCTTATATGTTTATACCAGCAGGTTTTGGTAAGATTTACCATGACATTCTTGCCAAAACAGTTACAGCTGGCGGACTAAAGGTAAATGTAGAAGACATTCCGGCTGCAATGGCGATTCCGGCTCTTGGTATGATTGTTGGTTTGCTGATTGCTATCTTCGTTAGCTATCGAAAACCAAGAGAATATGACACTATTGAATACGTAGAAACAAATGAAAAAGCTCAATATTCAAAACGTAGTTTAATTACGGCTGTTGTAGCTGTGTTAGCTGCACTTACTGTTCAGCTTTTAACACTAGATACAGAAGGTGCCATGATTTTTGGAGCTATTACGGGAATCATTATTTTACTTATAAGTGGAGCAATGAATTTTAAAGAAGCAGATGAGCTTCTTACAAATGGAATGCGCATGATGGCTTTTATTGGATTCGTTATCATTTCAGCAGCAGGTTTTGCCGCTGTAATGACAAAAACAGGAGATGTTGAATCTTTAGTTGCATATGCAGCAGATTTGATTGGCAATAACCAATCTCTTGGTGCACTCCTGATGCTAATTGTTGGTTTGTTAGTTACAATGGGAATTGGTTCTTCCTTTTCAACTCTTCCAATTATTGCAGCTATTTTTGTTCCTCTCTGTGTTCAGCTTGGTTTTAGTCCTCTTGCCACTCTTGCTATTATTGGCACAGCTGGTGCTCTTGGTGATGCTGGTTCTCCAGCGTCAGATAGTACACTTGGACCAACATCAGGTCTAAACGTGGATGGACAGCATAATCACATTTGGGAAACTGTTATCCCAACATTTATTCATTATAATATTCCTCTAATTATATTTGGTTGGATTGCCGCAATGGTTTTATAAATGAAAAGTACGGTTAGAATAAGTATATAATAAAAAGCGACATCTCGATGTCGCTTTTTATTATGGAATTAACTATGGAAGGAGAGAAGATACATGTATTTTGGTAAGCCTAAAAACACACACAACGCAAACATCCCTCCAGGTCAGCATGAAACAACCCGCTTTCCTGTTCTTCATCATGGCAATGTTCCCTACTATCGTGATTTAGAAGAGTGGACTTTAACGATTGATGGACTTGTCGATGAAAAGATAACGTATACATATCAACAGCTTCTTGATATGCCTCAAACGCGTTTGCAAAACGATATACACTGTGTGACTGGCTGGTCTAAGTTAAACAATATGTGGGAAGGTATTACACCAAAGGAATTGTTGTCTACTGTTAAAGTCAATGATTCTGCAAAATTTGTAATTTTACATGCTGAGGAAGAGTTCTCAACAAATTTGCCAATTCAAGACTTTCTACATGAGAAAACCCTTCTAGCTCATTCTTATGAAGGAAAACCTCTTACACCTGAACATGGTTTTCCACTCCGAGCGGTTGTTTCACATCTTTATTTCTGGAAGAGCGCAAAATGGCTGCGGAGAATTGAATTTGTAGCAGAAGAGCAACTAGGTTTTTGGGAGAAAAATGGCTATCATCACTATGGAGATCCATGGAAAGAAGAGCGATATAGCTGGTCATAGTTCTGCCCATAAAAAAGAAAGTTGAAGCTGACAGCATTTTCTAGATAAGTCTACTAGCAGGACAATTAGTCCATCAGGAGTAAAACGAAGGTCGAAATTAGAGTTTCTAATGTATGCTTGTAGCAGTCTTCTAACTCGCACTTTGTCTGACTTTTGAGCAGCTTGCATGATAGAGGAAGCTAGCTCATTTGAAGAGTGGATAGCTTCTGTCATCCTATCAGCATCTTTTAGCAATCTTTTCATTGTTTGAGCAGAATTTTTAAATTGATTAGGACGTACAGTAGGCAAGCTCTGAAATCGATAAAGGGGGGCATATGGGTCAGGCTGATATGTGTAAGGATAATAGTACACTAAAATTCCTCCTTTTAAATGAAACTGTTCTATAAACTACAATGTTCTAAGCAGAAATTGTCACAAAAAAATGAACTCTTGTTAGTGTATGAAGGAAAAAAGTAATTTAGGCAAGAACATCATAAAAAGAGGAGAGTCTACAAATAATAAAAAAGCTCCCTATCGTATAGATAGAGAGCTTGTCTAACTTAGTAAGCTAAGCTGAAAAGACCTTTAATGTGAGTTAAGTAACGAACGTTACTTGCTTCTTTCATTAGAGAAGCAGGAAGCCCTTTAAGTGGAGTTGAGTTTGCTCCAATAGTTGCTACTGCATCCTTGCGGCCTAAGCTTGCAAGTGTACCAGAGTTAACCGGAGAGAATGTTTCAAGATCTTTGTTTTCTAAGAAAGCATAAAGGTTGTAACCGATAAGCTCTCCCATTTGCCAAGCAATTTGAGCTGTTGGTGGGTATGGACGACCTTCTGGGCCGAATACAACCGCACTGTCTCCAGCAACAAATACATCTTTGTGTGATGTTGATTGAAGGAAGTCGTTCACTGTTGCACGACCACGGTTTACTTCAAGACCGCTTTCGCCAACAAGTGGGTTACCTTGAACTCCGCCTGTCCAAACAAAAGTGTTAGCAACAACTTTTTGACCATCTTTAAGGTCAATAGTGTTACCTTCAACGTTTGTTACAGGAAGACCTGTTAAGAACTCAACGCCGCGAGCTTCTAAACTAGAAGTTGCGCGTTCGATTAAGTGGTCTGGTAAAACAGGAAGGATTTTTGGACCTGCTTCAACAAGTTTAAGTTTTACTGCTTTAGGGTCAACGCCGTATTTACGAGTAAGTTTAGGCATAATGTCAGCTAATTCACCAACAAGTTCAACACCTGTTAAACCGCCACCGCCGATAAGGATTGTTGCGTCAGCTTCATTTTTAGTTTTTGCATATTCTGCAATACGCTCTTCAACATGCTTGTAGATTTTATTAGCATCTGCAGCAGATTTTAGTACCATGCTGTTTTCTTCAAGTCCAGGGATACCAAAGTATGCTGTAACACTTCCTAAACCAACAACAAGAGCATCGTAAGTTAGAGTAGAACCGTCGCCTAGTTTGATCTCTTTGTTGTCTACAGAGAAAGACTCAACTTCAGCGATTTTAAGATCGATATCAAGACCTTTAAAAAGCTTTGTTAGAGGCATAGCAACAGCTTGCTCAGATACGTTACCTGCTGCAAGTCTGTGTAACTCTGTAATAATTTGGTGTGTAGGATATTTATTAATAACTGTTACTTCTGCTTCTGATTTACTAAAGTGTTTGCGAACATTTAAAGCTGCTAAAACTCCGCCATAACCAGCGCCTAGAATGACAATTTTTTTTGACATGTTAGTTCCTCCGTTTTTACTAATTGAGTATAAAAAATACTATTTGTTTTCGCGTTCAGCTGAAACTTGTAGATAAGCATTTACAAAACGGAATAGTTTTTGTGCTTGAGGGTCTTTCAGCATTTTCATTAAGCCAAAGATACCAATTACTTCTTTGCTTTCGTCTGCGCGATCTTTTGCCTCAATAGCAGTTGCTGCAAGGTTTTTAGCTGTGTGCACTACAGGCTCAGCAAGCTCTTGGATTGCTCCAACTGTGTCACTTTTTAGGACATCATCAGTTGCAACTGATTGTGCAAAGTCATAAGACTTAGATAAGATGCTAACAAGCTCAGTTAACTTTGGAAGCTCCTCAACTAGTGTTGTTAGAGATTCTTGAACCTCAGGTTTTAATAGCTGATCGAGTACATCAAGTTGTTCTTGGCTAGCAGAAAATTTTGATCGTTCTTGATCAGTTTTTGCTTGAGTGATTGTTTCTGACATATCCAATTCTCCTTTACTTTTAAGCATTATGCTTGAGTTTTAGACACCTATAAAAAAGTTTGTAAAATAGTGCACAAACTTTTTCACAAGCATCTAGAGGTAGAAAGTGTAAAAAAAATACAGATTCAAACCTATCAAAAATTTTGAGATACATATAATAATGAACTTAAAACAAAAATAAAACAATTAATAGTGCTTCTAAACTTTTTAAATAAACTAGCCAAGAAATTCATGCAAGAAATACAGACCTTCACATTCCTGAGAAGGTCTAATACGTATAGTATACATTATATAGTATAACTTATATATTATAAAGTATTATTATGGAATAAACTTTTACCAAAGGTGGGAATCCCCTTGTAAGAGGATAGAACAATCTTTAAAACTTAGTTAGCTTTTCTTTCTCATATTCTAGAATTCTTAAACAAACAAGCCGCTTTTCTCGCAAAGATAGAATTAAGGGCGTTTAACTATTATCATTTTACAAAAGAATGAATAGATTAACTAGTAAGAAAGCTAGAAAAGACCAAATAATAAATTCTGAATATTTAGTTTCGTGTCAAAAAACTGACATATAAAAGCAGTTGAGATGGTATAATAAAAATATATTGTCTAAAGAAGAAAAATATTGAAGGGTGGGAGGAGTTATGGGAAAAGAAAGTCAGCATCTTTTTATTGATTTTGAGTTCACAATGCCTGAACAAAAAGGGCGCCCAAAAGGTTTTTTTCCTGAGATTATTGAAGTTGGCATTGTAGTAGCGAGAAATTACAAAGTTATTGACACATTTTCCTCTTATGTTCGCCCTCAGCATTTCCCCACATTAACTAACCGTTGTAAAACATTTTTAAGCATCGAACAGCAAAGCGTTGATAGTGGTATAACACTTCAAGAGCTTGCAGACCTATTCAAAAATTATTGTAAAAACTATGAGACTACTGTTGTCACATGGGGAAATATGGATATGAAAGTGTTGCGACAAAATTGTCAGAAAGCCCGCATTCCTTTCACATTCAAAGGTGAACAAGTTGATTTATCGATGGAATATAAGAAATTCTTTGGAGATCGTAATCAAACAGGTCTTTGGAAAGCAGTTGAAGCCTATGGAAAGAAAGGAACAGGGACGCATCATCGTGCGTTGGATGATGCGATGACAACCTATAACATTTTCAAGCTTGTTGAAAAAGATAAAAGTTATTTATCAAGCCCTGCTAAAACAACCATTGGAGATCGAATTGACCTTTCGAAAGTATTAAATAAGTTTGCATAAAGGCCAAGTCATTCAAAAAGTGATTTGGCTTTACGTTTGAGGAAAGTAGTCCTTTTCTAGGTTTTTGAGATGAACAAGACATTGTTGAGCAAATGCACTCTCATTACCTTTATATTTCTCAATCTGAGCAGAGAGCGCTTTTCTAAGTGAATCTTTATAATCAGGTACAGCTTCATCAAAGATATGAACCATTTTTTGGGGCACATTCGTTTGTTCACGGTAAGCAAGAGCTCTACGTTCATGAAAGAGCGCAACATCCGTTTGATTTGGATTATGAAGGTCCCCTTGAATAGGATGCTTTAAAACAGCTAAAACTCTTACAAGATAATGAGAAGGACGGATTTCAGTCACTTCTCCTACATACTTTCCTGTTTTATATAGGCCCGTCACAATAGAACCTACTTCAATCTTCTCTTCCATGCTATTTCCTCCTCTTAGATTTTCTTTATTTTTAGTATAAAGGAAAGGCTCACAAATTTCAGGTTAGAAGTAGAAAAACTGAGGAGTGTGAAAAAGATGTTTGGCTTTGGTTTCTTTTTATATTTTCCTGAAGATAAGACAGAGTATATTCCTGCATTCATTACGCTTATCTTATTTTTTTTAGCCGCTATTTGGACAATGAGCTTTATAAAGAAAATTTCTAAAAAGCAAGAAAGACAAGCAAAAGAGCTTGAGGAAAAAATTAAAAATACAACGAAAATGTGAAAAAGCAGGCATCAGCCTGCTTTTCTATTTGCTTAGTGCTATTTTCAAACGTTTCAGGCCTTCGAGTACTGTTTCTTTAGAACAACCAAGATTCATACGAACAAATCCTTCACCTTGTGTACCATATTTAGGCCCAGGCTCAAGTGCTAAATGGCCTTTATGAAGAAGTCTTTCTTTTAATTCTTCATCTGAAAAACCTGTTCTACGGCAGTCAATCCAAGCCAGATATGTACCTTCAGGATAAATTAGCTCAATATCTGGAATTTCTTTTTGAATGAATTCATGTACTGTATTAATGTTTTCTTTCAAATATGGAAGAAGTTCTTCAAGCCATTCCTCTCCATAATTATAGGCTGCTTGTAACGCAATGATTCCAAATGTATTAAGGCCGCCTGCTCCTTGCTTACGCTGTGTTTCCTGATATTTTAAGCGAAGACTTTTGTTTGGAATCACAATTGCTGAAGCTTGTAGTCCAGCCAAATTGAATGTTTTACTAGGAGCTACACAAGTAATAGTGAGGTTTGCTGTTTCTTCTGACAAACTTGCAATAGGAATATGCTTGTTTGGTTTATATACAAGATCTGAATGAATCTCATCAGAAAGCAAAATCACGTTATATTGCACACAAAGGTCTGCAACTTTTTGAAGCTCTTGTTTTGTCCATACACGGCCAGCTGGGTTATGAGGGCTGCAAAGAATCATCATTTTAGCACCTTGTGCAAACTTTTCTTCTAAATCTGCAAAATCCATTTTATATTGACCGTTCTCTAAGATAAGTGGGTTTTCAACAAGTTTACGATTATTTTGTTGAATCATATTAAAGAACGGAGTATAAACAGGGGGTTGGATGACGATTTGCTCTCCTTCATTTGTAAAGGCTTGTACTGCCATGCTGATTGCAAAAACAATGCCAGGACTATAAATAAGAGAAGATGCGTCAACACTAAAACCATGTCGTTTATGTAACCATCTGCACACAGATTTATATGTATCAGTTGTTGGAGATGTATATCCAAAGATACCGTGCTGAATTCGTTCTGATAAGACATCAAGAACTTTTTGAGGCGGTTTAAAATCCATATCCGCTACCCACATTGGTAAGACATCATCTGTTCCATATACGGCTTTATTAAAATCCCATTTTACAGATTGAGTATTTTTGCGATTTAAAACTTGATCAAAAGAATTTGTCATTTAACATCACTCCTTGAACATGATAAAGTAAAAAAAGAGGTGAAAAAGTGTGAACGAAACACAGCAAACAAATGTAAAGTTGTATGAAATTTTATATTACTGGGATCCGCTCGGATACGGTGAAGGATTTTATGAAACAGAAATTAGCGATGTCTTACAAACATTACATGTACACGATAATGCTGAAGAACTTGCTCGTAAAATCCAAAGTATCTATGAATTCTCATCTGAAGAAGTGATCCCACTTCCACAATGTAAACAAAAAGCAAGCGAGCTTCTTCTTGTTAAAGATCAAAGCAGTTGCTCCATTAATTAAGAAGGAGAGACTCTAGTAGATGGAGTCTCTCTTTTTAAATAAATTGTAGCATATGTCTCCAAATTGCTTTAGGGTTTTCTTCGGGAACTAAGTGTCCTGTCTTATTAAGGGAAATAAATGTAGAATTTAAAATGTCTCCATGAAGTCTTTTGCCAACGCTAATCGGTACTACTTTATCTTCCTCTCCCCAAATTAAAAGCGTTGGAATATCGATTTTTTTTAAGGCTTCAGACGATAAATCCCCTTCACGATCTCTAATCATCTTAGCTAGAGCCATAAAGATGTGATCGGTTCGAAATGGTTTCATATATCCATCAACCATTTCTTGATTCACAAGATCTAAGTTGTACACAACATTTTCTAAATTTCCTTGAATTCCTTTTCTCCCTAGCCAACGCTTAATCCAGAGATGAAAATAAGGCAAGTAAGAAGAAGCAACAAGTCCATAATGAGCTCTGCTTAAATAACCTGAGCTGCATAAAAGCACAAGGCTTGAAACATAGTTTGGCTTTTCTTTTGCGATATTTAATGCAATTTGTCCTCCCATTGAATGTCCCATCACAATTGCTTTACTAATTCCCCATAAATCTAAAAGTCCTGTCACAAGATTTGCAAGGTTTTGATATGAATATTTAAAAGAGAGGGATTTCTCGCTTTGACCAAAAGGAGGGAGGTCAACTGCGATAACTGTGAAGTCTTCTTTTAAAATAGGAATTAAACGTCTGAAGCTGAACGTAGAAGACAAAAACCCATGTATTAATAAGACTGTCGGTTTGTTTTTACGATAACCATGTACTTCGTAAAAAACTTTTACCCCATTTATAAAATCAATATAATGTCCAGACGAAAAGGCAACGTTCTGCATTTAGTTCAACTCCAACAATTTTTTTCATAGTTTTCCCGTTTTCTTTGTTCTTAAGCAAAGTTTTTAACTGGAAAAAGAGTGGATATCGCTTTCTCTGTAGAGGGTTGGGAATATGTGTGAAAAAAGAAGTTGAAAAAGAGGTAGGAGAACAAGAGCGGATTTGTTATAATCTTTGCTAGAACAAAAGTGTATAATGGTATACGACTTAATGTAAGTATAAGTACGAGTATCAGTAAAGGGACATGAGGAGGATTTTCCGTGCAATTATCTGAAAAAGAATTGGAAATTTTAGAAATATTAGAACACGATAGCCGATTACCTCTTGATAGTATCGCTAAAATGGTGGACTTATCAGAGAAAGAAACAAAAGAAGTTGTAGAAAAGCTTGAAGGCAAAAAAGTAATTGTTCAATATTCAACAGATATTAACTGGCGTCGTGTAGACGGCCATGAAGGTGTAACAGCTATGATTGATGTGAAAGTGACACCAAAGCGCGGTGTTGGATTTGATGAAATTGCAGAGCGAATTTATCGCTTCGAGGAGGTTAAAGCGGTTTATTTGATGTCAGGTACGTATGACTTATCTGTTACGATCGAAGGAAAATCAATGTCTCAAATTGCAAATTTCGTGTCTGAGAAATTATCAACACTTGATTCAGTAGTTTCCACAACAACCCATTTCATTATGAAGAAATATAAACATGATGGTACAATTTATGAATATGATGACGACGACAAAAGAATTGTGGTGTCACCATAATGAAACGACATTTATCAAAAACCGTAGATGAACTTCAGCCATCAGGCATTCGCCGTTTTTTTGATCTTGCGAATGGGATGGAAGACGTGATTTCACTTGGGGTTGGAGAACCAGATTTTGTTACTTCATGGTCTGTACGTGAGGCATCTATCTTATCTCTAGAGAAAGGGTACACGTCATATACGGCAAATGCAGGGTTATTGGAACTAAGAGAAGAAATTGCAAACTATATGGAGCGTAAATTTGATCTTCAATATGAAGCAAACTCTAATATTATTGTAACAGTAGGAGCGAGTCAAGCGCTTGATATCGCTATGAGATCCATTGTAAATCCTGGTGAAGAAGTTCTCATTATCGAACCGAGCTTTGTTGCTTATGGACCGTTAGTTGAGCTTGTTGGAGGCATTCCTAAGTTTGTTCAAACAAACGGGGAAGAAGACTTTAAACTTCATGCTTCTAAAATAAAAGAACAGCTTACAGATAAAACAAAAGCTATCTTAATCTGTTCGCCAAACAATCCAACGGGAAGCGTTCTTTCAAAAGGAGAGCTTGAAGAAATTGCTGCTATTGCAAAAGAGCAGGATCTTATTGTGTTAGCAGACGAAATTTATGCTGAGTTAACATATGATGAAGAGTATTGTTCAATCGCTTCATTAGAAGGGATGAAAGACCGTACAATCATTATCTCAGGTTTTTCAAAAGGATTTGCGATGACAGGATGGCGCCTTGGATTTTTATGCGCCCACGAAGATTTGGCAGGGGCGATGCTTAAAGTTCATCAATATGCAATGATGTGTGCGCCAACAATGGCTCAATATGGAGCGTTGGAAGCTTTGAAAACAGGAGAAGAAGATGTGCAGACAATGAAAAAAAGCTATCGTCGTCGTCGCAACTTCTTCGTTAAATCGTTAAATGAAATTGGATTATCATGTCACAAGCCAGGCGGAGCTTTTTATGCGTTCCCTTCTGTGAAAGCAACGGGTTTAACATCAAATGAATTCGCAGAAAGGCTGTTGTTAGAACAAAAAGTAGCAGTTGTACCTGGGCATGTGTTTGGAGAAAGCGGAGAAGGATATGTGCGTTGTTCTTATGCGGCTTCTCTTGATTCCTTACAGGAAGCTCTAAGAAGAATGGAACGATTTATGAGTCAGTTTACAAAAGTAAAAGAAAAACAACAGGTATAAAAAAAGGAACGTACAGAAGTACGTTCCTTTTTTTATTATCCTTCTTCAATAAGAAGGTCTTTTTCATAAAATAACGTGTTCATAATTGTTAAAAATTGATCATCGCTATATCCTTTTATCTTTTGTAACAGGCGCTTTGTTCTTTCGACCCCAATCTCATTAACAAGCTGTGTTAGCTCAGCATCTGGAAAAACAAGCTGGCGCACGGTAGGTCTGCTTGTGAGCTCTGCTGCTGGAATATCGAGAGCAGTAGAGATCTTTAAAATAGTTTGAGTATCAGGTAAACTTTGGCCTGATTCATATTTTTGAATTGTTGAAGTTCCTACACGGATTTTCAATGCTAGCTCTTCCTGTGACATTCCTTTTTGCTCACGCTGAAAACGAATATTTTGTCCAATTGTATTCATTTTTTAGCCTCCCTGTTTAAAGTTTTTACACAACCACCTCTTTTGACCTTCACTCTTCCCCCAACAGAAGTTTTTTATCTTTTCTTACATTTTAACACAGTTCAAGAAAATTTGATGATAATATTCTGAAAACTATGTGTCGATTTTGTATCCTTCTTTATTTTTGGAGGGCTATATAGCGAAGAAACACATTCCAGTAACCATTCCAAGGAAGATAGAGAAAAAAGGAGATGGTAATAATTACTCATTATTTTATTTAACCTAAAGAATACAAAAAAGAAGCAACAGTCTAAACTAAGTATAAGGCAGGATTGTTTTGATTATGACAGATAAGTATGCTATAATTTAAAATTGCGTATAATCGAGAAAAAACTAACAAAAACTTAGGAGTGTTTACATGGCTGAAAAGTTTACAGTAGGTAGCGTTATTGATGGAAAAGTTACAGGAATTCAACCATACGGAGCTTTCGTTGCACTAGACGAAGAAACTCAAGGTTTAGTTCATATTTCAGAAGTTACTCACGGTTTCGTTAAAGATATTAATGAGCATCTTAAAGTAGGTCAAGAAGTACCTGTAAAAGTTATTTCTGTTGACGAAAAGTCTGGAAAGCTTGGTCTTTCTATTCGTGCTACTCAACCAGAACCAGAAGTAAAAGAAGAACCAAAGAAAAAGCGTCCTCAAGCAGCACCAGCGCAACCTGTAGAGAACGCAGCACCACAAGGTTTCAACACACTACGCGAAAAGCTTGAAGAGTGGGTTGAGCAATCTAACCGTCAAGATCTAATTAAGAAGTAAAGACGGTGAAAAGCAGCTGATAAGTCAGCTGCTTTTTTTATTGCTTTTTATACGTTAGAAGGAAGAAAAGAACGGGTAATGTTCCCCTTAGAAGAGGAACTAATGAAAAATGAGTTTCTTTTATTTACTTTTAGATACGGTTGCTTCAGTATAATTAATAGTAAGAATGTTTAGAAATTTTGAGGGGGGATGAAAAATGAAGACAACAAGTGAAAAGGTGATTAACCAAACCGAAAAATTTGGTGCCAACAATTATCATCCATTACCAATTGTTATTTCAAAGGCAGAAGGGGTATGGGTAGAAGATCCAGAGGGAAATCGATATATGGATATGCTTAGTGCATACTCAGCCGTTAACCAAGGGCATCGACATCCTAAAATTATTGAAGCATTAAAAAAACAGGCAGACCGTGTCACCCTTACATCAAGAGCTTTTCACAATGACCAACTTGGTCCATGGTATGAGAGAATGTGTGAGGTTACAAATAAAGAGATGATTTTACCTATGAACACAGGAGCAGAAGCAGTGGAAACAGCAGTAAAGGCTGTAAGACGCTGGGGCTACGAGAAAAAAGGAATTGAGGAAAATAAAGCTGAAATTATTGCATGCTACGATAACTTTCATGGACGTACAATGACAGCAGTTTCGCTTTCTTCGGAAGAAGAATATAAGCGTGGCTTTGGTCCGATGCTTCCTGGCATAAAGCTTGTTCCATACGGAGACTTAAAAGCGCTGAAAGAAGCGATTACGCCGAATACTGTTGCATTCCTAATGGAACCTATCCAAGGTGAAGCAGGAATTAACGTTCCTCCACAAGGCTTCTTGAAAGAAGCTGCTGCTCTTTGTAAGGAACAAAACGTTCTATTTGTGGCAGATGAGATTCAAGTAGGACTCGGAAGAACAGGAAAGATGTTTGCTTGTGATTGGGAAGACGTAGAACCAGACGTACTAATCTTAGGGAAAGCCCTAGGAGGAGGTGTTTTTCCTATTTCATGCGTTGCGGCAAATAAAGAAATTCTAGGTGTATTTAACCCAGGTTCACATGGATCAACGTTTGGGGGAAATCCCTTAGCATGCGCTGTTTCTCTAGCTTCTCTTGACGTTATTCAAGATGAAAATCTTGTGGGAAGATCATTCAATTTAGGGAACTATTTCAAAGAACAGTTAGAAAACGTTCAGTCATCAATTGTTAAAGAAGTGCGGGGAAAGGGTCTATTTATTGGAGTAGAACTTCATGAAAAAGCGCGGCCATACTGTGAAAAGCTAAAAGGGGAAGGATTGCTATGTAAGGAAACGCACGATACTGTAATTCGTTTTGCTCCACCGCTTATTATTGAACAAGAAGACTTAGATTGGGCTATTGACAAAATTAAAAAAATTCTTCAATGATAAGAAGAAGCAGGGGCTATAGTAGGCCCCTGCTTTTTTATTGTTCATTCATTTTTGGCTCTGTACGCTCTACTTCTGTAGAAGGCTTAAACAGAAGTCCCAAGTTAATTAAGCCAGCAATGCCGACCAATCCATAAATAATACGAGAAAGAGCAGAAGCTTGGCCTCCAAAAATAGCCGCTACTAGATCAAACTGAAAGAACCCGATAAGTCCCCAGTTGATTGCTCCGATAATAGTAAGAACAAGTGCAGTTCGTTGAATACCACTCATAGTTGACAACCTCCTTTTGTAATCTTTCCTTATTAGCTTGGTGTTTTAGGGTGAAAATATTCTGCGGTTTCTGTGGTAATGTTTGTGGGTAATGCCTATTTTATAGAACATGTTTTTTTAGAGTTTGTGACACTTTAAAGAAGGAGCACATTTCTTTACAAAGTAAAATGGATTTCTGCATAATAAGGAAGAAATTGAGGAGGGAATTTATTTTGGATAATTTTACATTTTATAACCCAACTAAATTAATTTTTGGTAAAGGGCAAGTTGAGCAATTGCGTGAACTCGTTCCACAGTATGGAAAGAAAGTTCTTTTAGTCTATGGTGGCGGAAGCATTAAGCGTAACGGACTATATGATGATGTAATGAACATTTTGAACGAAGTTGGAGCAACAGTTCATGAGCTAGCGGGCGTTGAGCCAAACCCTCGTTTGACAACGGTAAGAAAAGGTGTAGAAATTTGTAAACAAGAAGGTATTGAGTTTGCACTAGCAGTTGGTGGTGGAAGCGTTATTGATTGTACAAAAGCTGTTGTAGCAGGTGCTAAGTATGATGGTGATGCTTGGGATTTAGTAACGAAAAAAGCATTTGCAACAGAAGCGCTTCCATTTGGTACAGTCCTAACGTTAGCTGCAACAGGTTCTGAAATGAACGCTGGATCTGTTATTACGAATTGGGAAACAAATGAGAAATATGGGTGGGGTAGCCCAGCAACATTCCCGCAATTCTCAATTCTAGATCCTGTTAACACATTTACAGTTCCAAAAGATCAAACTGTGTATGGCATGATTGATATGATGAGTCATGTATTTGAACAATATTTCCACCATGTTTCGAATACAAAGCTTCAAGATGGTATGTGTGAAGCAACGTTAAGAACAGTTATTGATACAGCACCAAAACTTCTTGAAAACTTAGAAAGCTATGAGCACCGCGAAACAATCTTATATTCAGGTACGATTGCCTTAAACGGCATGCTTCAAATGGGATACAGTGGTGACTGGGCAACACATAATATCGAACATGCTGTTTCAGCTGTATATGATATTCCTCATGCAGGAGGTCTTGCTATTTTGTTCCCGAACTGGATGAAGCATACGCTTGATCAAAATGTGGATCGCTTTAAACAGATTGCTACTCGCGTATTCCAAGTTGAAGAAGAGGGGAAATCTGATCGAGAAGTGGCTCTTGAAGGAATTGAGAAGCTACGTGAATTCTGGACAAGCCTTGGAGCACCAACTCGCTTGACTGATTATGACATTGATGATTCTAAACTAGAGCTTATGGCAGATAGAGCGATGGCAAACGGAGAATTTGGTAAATTTAAAGTACTAAACAAAGAAGATGTATTAGCTATTTTACGTGCTTCTTTATAATAAAAAAAACGATCCACACATGTGTGGATCGTTTTTTTATTGTTCTTGCTTCTGTTTTTTATATTTTTCTTTAAGGTCATCCCTAACGCTCCCTTTCCAAAGAGCAACACCTTTATTGTAAGAGGCTCTCGTAATCAAATGGGAAGCTACAGGAGTTGTCATTAGTACAAAGACAATACCAAGGATAATTTTTGCGCTTATATATCCTTTTGTAAACCAGAAGTATGCTGCAGTTCCAATGAGTGTGAGCATAATACCAAGTGTAGCACTTTTAGAAGCTGCATGAGCTCTCGTATAAGTATCAGGAAAGCGCAGCATTCCAATTGTTGTAATAAGGGAAAGAAGGCTTCCTAATAAGACTAAAATACCTACTATAAGTTTAGCTGTCTCGGTCATGATCAATAATGGCTCCTCTCTCAAGAAACTTAGCAAAAGCAACTGTTCCAATAAAGGCTAGTATCCCTATCAGGAGAATAATATCTAAAAATGCATCTGTATCAACTATAATACATGTAATTCCTGTAATAGCCATAAGGTTAATACCAATTGCATCAAGAGCCATAACACGGTCTGAGATACCGGGTCCTTTCACAACCCTATAGAGAAGTCCTATCGTTGCTAGTGATAAAATGATTAAAGCTATTGTAGTGAGAATATTAAGGGTCATCGACTCACCTCCATAATAGCTTTTTCAAATGAATTCTTAATATCATCAATTGCATCATGTACATCGTCAATATGCATTGCATGGATATATAAAACTGAATTATCATCTGAAATATCAACAACAAGTGTTCCAGGAGTAAGGGTGATCATATTAGCAAGAAGCATAATTTCCCAATCTTTTTCTACTTCAAGTGGAAGAGCAAAGATTCCTGGTTGAATCTTTAAGGTTGGGCGAATGACTTCTTTTAACACACTATAGTTTGCTTTGAGTAATTCAACTAAGAATAATAAAAGCAAATAAACGATAGAAACAAGTCTTTGAATATAAAAACGGGTAGGGAAAAAACGTCTTAAACAGAATAAGATAATGATCCCAACGAGATAGCCTTTGGAAAATGCAAGACCGTTCCAAGCATTTTGAAAGAACATCCATAATAAAGCAATTATTACGTTTAAAAGGATTTGAAACGACATATTTCACCTACTCCTTTAAAACCGCGTCAATATAAATAGACGGGTCCATTAGCGTTTTTGCAGCCTCAAAAATGTAAGGAGAAACAAATTCAGCTCCTACACCTAACCCAACAGAAAGAGCTAGTAGAATGACAATAGGTAGTAACATTCCCTTTGTTGTTCCTTTCTCTTCTTTCTCTGTTAACTTTGGCTCACGCCAGAAAGCATGAATGAAGATTTTGATGACAGAATATAGAACAACTAAACTTGAGATTAAAAGGATACCCATAAACAGATAGCTATGTGACTGTGCAGCACCTTCTACTAATAAGAACTTTCCAATGAAGCCACTCAAAGGAGGGATTCCAGCAAGAGAAATTACAGCTACAAAGAACATCCATCCGAGGAAAGGGTGACGTTTAATTAGACCACCCATTTTTTTGGCTGAAGCTGTTCCTGTAATAGTAATCATTGCTCCTGCTAATAGAAATAGCGCTGCTTTAATAATCATGTCATGAATTAAATAGTAAAGTGCTCCGGCAATCCCAGTTTCTGTTGTTAAGGTAACTCCATATACAATAACACCGACTGCAATGATAATGTTATAAATAATAATTTTTTCAATATCCCAATAGGCAATAGCTCCAATGCATCCTGCTACAATTGTTAGAAGCGATACATAACCAATAATAGTATGTGTAAATGCTTGATCATGATAGAAAATAAGTGTAAACACTCGGAATATAGCATAAACACCAACTTTAGTTAACAGTGCACCAAATAAAGCTGTTACAACAGGTGGAGGTGCTTTGTATGAACCAGGAAGCCAAAAATATAGTGGGAATAGTGCTCCTTTTATGGCGAAGACCACAAATAAGAGAAGAGCAATAGCTGTAATGATACCAGGTTGTCCTACTTCGGCAACTTTTACTGATAAATCAGCCATATTTAATGTTCCTGTTACAGAGTATAGGAACCCAACAGCGATAACAAAAAGAGCTGAAGAAACAATATTTACAAGAATATATTTAAGAGACTCTCGAAGTTGGAGTTTTGTGCCTCCTAATGAGATCAAGACATAGGAAGACATTAACATAACTTCGAAGAATACAAATAAGTTAAAGATATCTCCAGTTAAAAATGCTCCTGTGACACCTACAATCATAAATTGAACAAAAGAGTAAAAATAGAATCTTTCTCGTTCAATTCCAATAGAACGAAAAGCAAATAAAATACAGCACAAGCTGACAATACTTGTTGTAAGGACAAGTAATGCTGAAAACATATCAGCTACAAGTACAATTCCAAAAGGAGGTTTCCATCCCCCAAGCTCATGAGTTAAAATTCCATGCGTTTTAACTAAGTGTACAAGAAGTACAGAGAAACCAGTAGCCACAAGAGAAGAAACTATGCTAATTGTACGAGCAACAGTAACATTTCGGCTAAAAAACATAAGAATAATCCCTGTTATCAAAGGAATTAGTAGTGGCCAAATTACATAATTACTCATCGTCCTCACACCCCTTTAAATCATTCATATCGTCTGTCTTTAATTCCTGATATGAGCGGTATGCAAGAACTAAGAAAAGAGCAGTAACCCCAAAAGAAATAACAATAGCGGTTAAAATCAAAGCTTGTGGCAATGGATCTGTGTAAGAAGAAGCATTTTCTCCTAACAGGGGAACTGTTCCTTTTTTTAGTCCGCCCATTGTAAGAATCATTAAATGAGCTCCATGACTCAAAAGGACAGTTCCGATAATAACCCGTAGTAAGCTACGAGACAAAATTAAATACGTTGCACACATGAAGAGTATGCCTGATACAATTGACATTAATATTTCCATTATTCGCTCTCTCCAATCGTTTGAATAATGGTCATGGTAATTCCCACAACAACAAGATAAACCCCCAAGTCAAACAGAGTTGCTGTTGCTAAAGCCGTATGTTCTCCAAAGAATGGAAGGTCAAAATACCCATATGTATGAGTAAGAAAAGGTACATCAAAGAAGAATCCACCGACTCCAGTAGCAACGGCTATTAAAAGCCCTGTAGCAATCACCTTTTTGAAATCAAAAGGGATAATTGACTGAATCGTTTTCAAATCATAAGCAAGTAATAACAATAACAAACCGCCACTTGCCATTAATCCACCGATAAAACCGCCACCAGGAGTGTAGTGACCAGTGAAAAACAGATAAATGGAGAAAGTGATGATAATGAACGACACAACGTTCGTAGCCGTTTTTAAAATTAAATCATTTACCTTCATGTTCACGTTCACTCCTTTTAGTTAGACGTAATTTAACAATCGCAAAGATTCCAAAGGCAGCGATACCAAGTACTGTAATTTCAAACAATGTATCAAATCCACGGAAGTCTACAAGGATAACATTCACAATATTCTTCCCACCTGCTTCTTTATAGCTTTCCTCCACAAAATATTTAGAAATAGAAGGAAATAGTTTCTCGCTATGAGAGGCAATACCAAACATTGTGACAACAAATCCTACTCCGATTGAAACAAGTAAATTTAATAATCGAAATCTGAGACGCTTTTGTTTCTTTGTGATTTCTGGTAAATGGAAAAAACAAAGTAAAAATAAAGCAACAGAGATTGTTTCTACAACAAGCTGTGTAAGCGCTAAATCAGGTGCCCTGAAGATAACGAAGAATAGCGAAATCGTATATCCAACGACACCAGCTGCAATGATGGCAACCATACGTGTTCTAGCAAGAACGGTGATGACAGCACCTCCGACAGCTAGAAGACTTAGGATTATTTCATAAACTCCAATTGGGGCAACATTTGTTACGTCAAGATGAAATGCATTTGTCACAAAGAGAGAGCTTAATGAAATAATAGATAGAAATACAAAAATGTAAACAAGATAATCTCGAATATGGCCAGACATGAAGGATTTCATAATCCACGCTGAACCACGTTCTGTTCCAACCAACCCTTGATCATAAACATAGTTAAGAGCGAGTTTTTGAGGAAAACGTTCATAAATAAAGGACCATTTTCGAACAGTAAGAAAAAGAATCGTTCCTATTACAATGATTCCAATCGTCATAAACAATTCAGGTGTAAATCCATGCCAATGTTTGATTTCTACATCAAATTCTTGGCCACTTTGAGCAATCGTTGGAAGTATCGATTTCATAGCCGGTATAATAAGCGTAGAAGATAAAATGTTTGGAAAAAAACTAAATATAACAGCTAAGGAAGCTAAGATAACTGGTGATATAAGCATTCCAACTGGTGCTTCATGCGGTTTTTTCTCAAGCTTCTCAAGTTGAAGTTTTCCTGTAAATGTTCTAAAGAATAAAATCATGCTGTATACAAAGGTGAACACACTAGCTATCCATGCAATAACTGGAAGAAGAATTCCCCATGTTTCGATATGGTAAATATCCATCTTTAGAACATTAACCATCCCAGTTAGAAACATTTCTTTACTCAAAAATCCGTTAAACGGAGGAATGCCAGCCATTGAGAACGATCCAATTAAAGCAATTGTAAAAGTAACAGGCATAATCCCCATTAAACCACCAAGTTTTCGAATATCGCGTGTTCCTGTCTCATGGTCCACGATTCCTGCAACCATAAACAAGCTTCCTTTGAAAGTAGCATGGTTAATGAGATGGAAAATAGCAGCAGTAACAGCGACGATAAAAATATTGTTTTCTAAGTAGTCGTAATGTAAAGACGCACTTCCAACCCCAAGTAATGACATAATCATTCCAAGTTGACTAACTGTTGAAAAAGCTAAAATTCCTTTTAAGTCCGTTTGTTTTACAGCAGAAAAGGAGCCCCAAAACAAAGTGAAAATTCCAAAGGTAGAAATTAAAATAAACCATGCAGCATGGTCACTGAAGACAGGGCTTAAACGAGCGACAAGATAGATGCCTGCTTTCACCATTGTAGCTGAGTGCAAGTAAGCACTAACAGGAGTGGGAGCTTCCATAGCATCTGGTAACCAAATATGGAACGGAAACTGAGCTGATTTTGTGAATGCTCCTAAGAGAACAAGGATAAGAGCAGGTAAAAGTAAAGCTTCTCCTTTTAGGAGCTCAAGGTTAGCTATAATTTCACGGATACTAAATGTGCCCGTCATCATGTACAAGAGAATAATGCCGCCTAAAAGAGCTAATCCTCCAAAAACAGTAATAAGCATTGATTTTTGTGCTCCATATCGGGACTTCTCTCTTTTATACCAATATCCGATAAGTAAAAAAGAGGAAAGGCTTGTGATCTCCCAGAATGTATAAAGAACAATTAGATTATCAGAAAGCACGACTCCAAGCATGGCTCCCATAAAGAGAAGAAGATATACATAAAAATTATGTAATGCCTCTTTATCTTTTGATAGATAATAAATAGAGTAAAGAGTAACTAAAGACCCGATTCCTGTAATAAGTAAAGCAAATAAAAGACCAAGCCCATCAACATGTAGAGTGAAGTTGATATCTAAGCTTGGAATCCATTCAAATGTACGAACAACTTCTTCGCCACTGCTCGTAAGTTTAATGAACTGGAGAAAATATAGAAATAAGGCAAGAGGTAAAATAAGGACAAACCATCCTGTATGAACCTTTCGCACATATCTATATAGAAAGGGTACAAGTATCGCAAATAGGAAAGGCGATAGTACGAGTAAGTGTAGCAATGACAAATGATAAACCTCCTTCAAATATACTAATTTTAGACGGATACTTTATTCTAGAACCGATTATATAATAATTCGAGATGCCTTGCATCCCAACGACTCTTCTATGTTGCTCAACTATTTCTGTGCTATTAAATAAATAGAAAGTCGGAAAAATGACAGTAAAAAAAATTATATTTTTTTTTATTTTTAAGGTCTTTTTTGGGGTGTAGAATGCTTTTTTAGTCTTCACTTTTTTTCTTAAAGAATTCCATTACATTGAATAGAAATAAAAAAATCATCTCATCCTAACTATGAGGTGACGTTTAGTATGTATAAGAAACAAATCATTGTAAGTTCCACTATTTTTATCACGATGTTCACAAGTGCTTTCTTGTTTAATGCTGCTACAAAGAAAGAATACTTAGATCAGGAAGCAGTAGAAAAATTAGTTGAGCAGTATGGAGAGATAATGAATAAGCACCCGTTACGCCCATTCGATTCAAGGGAATACGTGCGGTTGAATAAAGCAATGGAAGAGTTTGAGTTAAGTATAGAGTGAGTCACTTCTATTAAGTGATTTTCCTCCTTTAGTCCTGCTCAAACCTTTCTATGCAGGATTTATACAATATTTTTGAAAAGAAAGTACTAATATGGAGAAACATTGCTTGAATTCCATGAGCGGTTTCGATAAAGTGAGAGAAAGAGAATAAAATTTATGGAGGAACATATCTATGACACATGTTCGTTTTGATTACTCAAATGCACTTACTTTTTTCAAAGAGCATGAAATTACATACTTAAGTGATGCTGTAAAAGCAGCACATCATGCTATCCATGATAAAACAGGAGCAGGAAGCGATTTTTTAGGATGGGTAAATCTTCCGAAAGAATATGATAAGGAAGAGTTTGCTCGCATTGAGAAAAGTGCTGAAAAAATTAAAAGTGATTCAGATGTTTTATTAGTAATTGGAATTGGTGGTTCATATTTAGGTGCAAGAGCAGCAATTGAAATGCTTCAACACTCTTTCTATAACGTATTACCGAAAGAGAAACGTCAAACGCCACAAGTGATTTTCGTTGGAAATAACATTAGCTCTACATATATGAAAGACTTAATGGATCTTCTTGATGGAAAAGACTTCTCAATCAATGTTATTTCTAAGTCTGGAACAACAACAGAACCTGCGATCGCGTTCCGTATTTTCCGTAAGCTTCTCGAAGAGAAATATGGAAAAGAAGAAGCACGTGGTCGTATTTATGCTACAACAGATAAAGCACGTGGAGCTTTAAAAACGCTTGCTGATGAAGAGAAATACGAAACATTCGTGATTCCGGACGATGTTGGTGGTCGTTATTCTGTTCTAACTGCAGTTGGACTTCTTCCGATTGCTGTAAGTGGGGCGAACATTTCTGACATGATGAAAGGTGCAGAGGCTGCAAGTGAAGACTTTGCAAAGCCTAACCTAGAAGAAAATGCAGCATACCAATACGCAGCAGTTCGTAACCTTCTTTACAACAAAGGTAAGACAATTGAAATGTTAATTAACTATGAGCCAGCTCTTCAATACTTTGCAGAGTGGTGGAAACAACTGTTTGGAGAAAGTGAAGGGAAAGACCAAAAAGGAATTTATCCATCTTCAGCAAACTTCTCAACAGACCTACATTCTTTAGGACAATATGTTCAAGAAGGTCGTCGTGATATTTTTGAAACTGTAATTCGCGTTGAGAATCCTCGTCACGAGTTAACAATTGAAGAAGATGCGGCTGATTTAGATGGCTTAAACTATCTAGCTGGTGAAACAGTGGATTTTGTTAATAACAAAGCGCTTGAAGGAACAATGCTTGCTCATACAGACGGAGGAGTTCCGAACTTACTTGTAACAGCACCAGCTCTTGATGCTTATACATTCGGTTATATTGCTTACTTCTTTGAAAAAGCTTGCGCAGTAAGTGGTTACCTTTTAGGTGTTAACCCATTTGATCAACCAGGTGTAGAAGCATACAAAGTAAATATGTTTGCACTTCTTGGAAAACCGGGATTTGAAGAAAAGAAAGCAGAGCTTGAAAAACGTTTAAAATAATAAATGAAAAAACAGTCATAGCCTAAGGCTATGACTGTTTTTTTTTGTAACGATACAAAAGGATAAAAAGAGTAATATTGGAGACGTTAACATAGAAAAGGGGTGCTTACTATGATTGAATTACATTCAAACCTTGAGGGAAGAGTGTTTAAGCTGCATGATTTAGAAGAAACTTTAGGTTCTTTAGGATATACAATTGGGGGAGGATGGGAGTATGATCAAGGGTCATTTGACTATAAGATAGATGATAAAGTAGGGTATCAGTTTCTTCGTCTTCCATTTCAAGCTGTGGATGGTCAGCTTGATGCCCCTGGAGCAACAGTGCGTTTCAGAACACCTTTTTTGCTTTCTCATAAATATCAAATTGGTTTAGATGATCAAGTTCATGTTGGCAATGTGAAGAGCTCATTTGATCAATTCCAAGAACCGCAAGATCCCGATGCTTCTTTTCCAAAAGAATATATCCCACTAGGTCAGGAGCTCCTAAGAGAAGCGGAACAACGCCTTCTATATTGAATTTGAAAAGGCTTTGTTAGCTCACTTTCTAACAAAGCCTTCTTTTGAAAATAGCTGCTCGTACATATGCTTACTAATCATTTTATTTGTTTCGACTATTTTACCGGCTCCAGCATGTTTAGCACTTTTGACGTGTAGAGAAGAAAGAACTTCTGCTGTGATAGGAATATGACGATCTTGTCCCTTAACAGCTAAGATAGTCAAAATAGCCTGCATATCTGCTTCGTTTTCAGCTTTATGTTGATTAGCTGTAATCATCACTTCCCGAGCTTCAGAAATATTTGCTTTTATAAGTGTATCCTCATGTGTGGGATTTCCTTTTACAAAGTGAACGTATGCAGAAAGCATAGGACGTTCTTCCAGTGTTTCGTCAATTAACACAATATGTTTAGCAAGATGAGATTGGGCAAAAAGCTCTAGAAGTTGTTTTGTACGCTCGTTCCATCCAACAACAACAATATGATCACTTCCTCTATAAGGGAGGCTTCCATCAACATAAGCATTCTCTCTAGAAACTGCCATTCTAGCAAGTGTTACAAAATAATTCGTGATAAACCCTGTGCCAATTAAAATAAGTAACATAGCTAAAATACGCCCAATTACTGTATGAGGAACATAGTCTCCGAACCCAATTGTAGATATCGTGACAATTGACCACCATATTCCGTCAAAAACGGTTGGAAAGGTTTCTTCTTCAAGAAAATGAATAAGTCCACCAAAAATAACGCAAAGCAGTAGAATGATAACAATAAGTCGATATAAAACAGAACGACGGAAGAAGCGGAATAGAAAGCTATCAAACATTTGCAATTTCCTCCTTTAGGACATAGTGTTCCCATTTCTAAAGAAGGTATGAAAAAAGCGCCCCTCTAATTAGAGGGGCGCTTTTCTAAATTATACTGTTTGTTTTTTAGTTTCTTTTGGTCTTTCTTCCCAACCTTCAAGCTCGCCAATATGGGAAAGAGAGTCTTTGTAAAAGACGGGATCTTTTCCTTGTTTACGTTGATCTGTATAATCTTTAAGAGCTCTAAATGCTGTTTTTGCTAGGAATGCAATAGCAATTAAGTTTGTAAACGCCATAAGACCCATGAATAGATCAGCTAAGTTCCAAACTAAATCTACTTTTGCAACAGCTCCAAACAGGATCATTGCGAGAACAAGAATACGGTAAATGAAAATAATAACTTTATTTGTTTTAACGAATTCTACGTTTGTTTCACCGTAGTAATAGTTTCCAATAAGAGTACTAAAAGCGAAAAGGAAAATCATAATAGCAAGAAGAGATGAAGCCCATCCTCCAATATGTTCTCCTAGTGCTACTTGTGTAATTTGAACACCATCTAAGCCAGGTGTCTTATAGGCATCTGTTAAAAGTACGATGAAAGCTGTACTTGAACAAATAACCAATGTGTCAATTAGAACAGCTAAAGCTTGAATAAGGCCTTGTTTAGCAGGGTGGGTAACATCTGCTGTAGCCGCTGCGTTTGGCGCACTACCCATACCAGCTTCATTAGAGAATAAACCACGTTTAACACCTTGAAGGAGAACAGCTCCAAGCGTTCCTCCTGCAAATTGTTCAAATCCAAATGCATGCTTCACAATAGAAGAAATGACAGATGGCATTTCGTTGATGTTGATTAAAACAATTACAAGTGCAATGAGGATATAAAGACCTGCCATGAAGACTACAATGTATTCTGACATTTTTGCTATACGTTGAATACCACCAAAAATAATGATACCAAAAGCGATTAGAACGATAATTCCAACTACAAGTCGATTAGCATTAAACGACTGTTCAAAAGCGAGTGTAATTGTATTGGCTTGTACAGCAACAAATACAAAAGCAAATGAAATAGTAATCAGAATAGCGAATAAAACACCAAGCCAACGTTTCTTTAATCCTTTTTCCATATAATAAGCAGGTCCACCGCGGAAAGCGCCTTTATTTGGAACTTTGTAAATTTGAGCTAATGTGCTTTCAACAAAACCTGAGGCAGAACCAACAAGTGCTACAATCCACATCCAAAAAATAGCACCAGGTCCACCGATTGAAAGAGCAAGAGCAATTCCGGCAATGTTTCCTGTTCCAACACGAGCAGCCATACTAATACAAAAAGCTTGGAATGCTGAAATGCTACCTTTTTCTTTTGAAGCAGGCTTCTCTGTCAGCAACCTAAACATTTCTTTTAGTAAACGAAACTGCAGAAATCTTGAGCGAAGTGTAAAATATAGTCCTAGTATAAGTAACAAAGCGATAAGAACGTATGTCCAAAGGGCATCATTTATCGTAAGAACTACATCATTTAATAAATCCATTAATAATTCCCCCTTATGAAAAAATAATGATTTACAACTCTAGATGTATGTGAACTTTTCTAACATAAATAATATTATATAGGGGAAGGGAAACAGAAAGCAATACTATTCTTTGCTGTATTGAATAGTAGTAAAATTTAAAACATTTAAAATCTTATTACGTCTTACTTCTTTTGAATTTATAGCAGATCTGTTTCTTCTTTATATGAAAGAAAATGAGATAAATTATTCTTGTGGATGTTAACATATCACCAATCTATTATTCAAAAAAGTTGTTAGCAAAGATAACAAAATCAGAAAATAATGTTAGAAGATATGACAAAATTATCCCCTTAAACATGAAGTATATAATATTTTTTAATGAAAGAAAGAGATGACACAAAAAAATATAATAAATAATGAAAAAATTATAACAATTTAAAATGTAATGTGTTATAATTTCAGATAAATGACTTAGTCGATAAAAATAGTCGGAATTGAAGGTTGACAAACTAGCTAATTGTGCTAAAATTTCTTCAACATCCTCATTTTTTAGCATAATATAAAGGTGTATTTATGAAATATGCTCTTCTTTTTTGTAAAGAGAGTAGAGTTTTTATTGAAATTAATCTGACTTAAACCATCGGAAATATAGTTTTTAATTATTAGGAAGAAAAGAGGAGGAGTCAATATGGGGGATAGTTCTAATCATAAAGAAGCTTTGCGAAAAACAGAAGAACTTCTTCAATCAATACAATATGGCTCTGTTACTCTTATTATCCAAGATGGAAAAGTTATTGGTATTGATAAAGTCGAAAAAATTCGTTTGAAATAATAGAACGCTTAGAACGTTCTATCTTCTTTTAAGTTTAAAACCGTGTTTATCTATCGGATTAAATGTTTATATGGAAGGTGAGAATATGGCAAAGCTAACATACGAAACGTGGACAGATGAGGTTCCTACATTTGCACATGATGATGAAACAAAAGGAGCTCTTGCGACTCTAAAATGGGCTTATGATTATTACGGAGATTCAATTGTGTATGCCTGTAGTTTCGGGATCGAAGGGATAGTGCTCATCGATCTCATCGCAAAGGTAAATCCAAAAGCACGCATTGTATTTTTAGATACAGGCGTACATTTTCAAGAGACTTACGATGTGATTGATAAAATCCAAGAGCGTTTTCCAGATCTTAATATTGAGATGAAAAAACCATCTCTTAATCTTGAACAACAAGCAGAGCAGTATGGAGACAAACTTTGGGAACGTGAGCCAAATCAATGCTGCTATATTCGAAAAATTTTACCACTTGAACAAACATTGAGTGAAGTTGATGCCTGGATTTCAGGATTAAGAAGAGATCAATCTGAAACAAGAAAAAATACAAATTTCATTAATAAAGATAACCGTTTTAATAAAATTAAAGTATGCCCGCTTATTCACTGGACTTGGAAAGAGATTTGGCGCTATGTATACAAACATGATCTTCCATACAATGAGCTTCATGATAAAGGATATCCAAGTATTGGGTGTGCACCATGTACAGCTCCAGCATATAACATGGAGGATTTACGATCTGGTCGCTGGTCAGGAAATCAAAAAGTAGAATGTGGGCTGCACGAGTCTTAATAAAAGGTAGTTGATTGACCATGTTTACAACGATAGCCATTATTATCGCACTCTTTTTTGCCATGAATATTGGGGCAAGTGGTGCTGCTGCAACAATGGGGGTTGCATATGGTTCTGGAGCTATAAAATCAAAAAGAAAAGCTCTTCTTATATGTAGCCTCTTTATTTTACTTGGTTCATATTTTGGAACAGAAGTTGTAAAAACAATAGGTAATGGCATTATTCCAGAAGATATTGCGAGTGTTAAAATCGCAGTCATTATTTTATTAGCAGCAACAAGTACTCTGTTCTTTGCAAACTTGATGGGTATCCCACTTTCAACAAGTGAAGTGACTGTTGGAGCAGTAGTAGGGGTAGGAGTTGCTTATCAAGCTTTGTATATAAGCTCTATTTTGGAAATTGTCTTCTTTTGGGTTTTTGTTCCAGTTTTCTCTTTCTTTATTACGTACATTATTCGTAAGTGGGTTATGACTCAAAAAAGAAGAGAAAAATTCAAGAAAAAGCAGGGGAGAGAGAAATATTTAGTTTTCTTTCTTCTTATTGCAGGGTGCTTTGAAGCTTTTTCAGCTGGAATGAACAATGTTGCAAACGCCGTGGGGCCGCTTGTTGGTGCCGGTGTTATCAGCGCTTCTTTCGGTGTAATTGTTGGGGGCGCTTTTATCGCCCTTGGAGCTCTTTTATTAGGTGGAAGAGTGCTTGAAACAAACGGTAAGAAAATAACGGCTCTTTCTAAGGGAGAAGGAATTATGATTTCTCTAACAGGAGGAGGTCTTGTTTTTGTAGCCTCTCTATTTGGATTGCCTATCCCTCTCACACAAGTGACAACCTCTTCTATCATTGGAGTAGGAACTGCAAAACAGGGAGCAGGAATCTGGCAAAAAAGTATCGTGTTTCAAATGGTTAAAGTTTGGGTCGTGTCACCTATCTTTTCCTTAATGATTTCTTATGGGCTAGTCAAGCTAACAATTCAAGATGATTGGTACTCATTTTTTGTTATCATCATCTGCTGCTTAGCTACGCTTGGCACTGTAAGTCTTGCGCAAAATTCAAGCAAAAAAAAACTAAAAGTAACGTCAGCGGAACGAACAACTCTTTAAATTAAGAGATTGAATATACAATAATACTTGGGAGGTTTTTGTGATGACAGCAAGTCAGCCACATGGAGGTACACTAATTAATCGTTTTAATCCAGATTATAAATATGACGGGATTTCTAAAAGTATTGAGCTAGATCCGATGGCTCTAAGTGATTTAGAGTTAATTGCAATCGGAGGATACAGTCCTTTACAAGGCTTCTTAGGAAAAGAAGATTATGAGAGTGTTGTCCACACTATGAAATTAGCTGATGGCACAGTATGGAGTATTCCAGTTACATTACCTGTTGAAGAAAAGGTAGCCGAAACACTTCAAGCTGGTGAAGATGTTAAGTTGACTAAAAATGGTGTTGTCTATGGAGTACTTCATTTTGAAGAAGCTTATAAGCCAAATAAAGAAGTGGAAGCTGAAAAAGTTTATCGTACGACTGAAGCAGCTCACCCAGGTGTGAAAAAAATGCTAGAACGTCCGGATGTGTATGTAGCAGGGAAAATTACCCTTGTACGCCGTGAAGAGAAGAAATTTGCTGGCTATCATTTAGATCCAAAAGATACACGCGCTAAGTTTGAAGAGCTTGGATGGGAAAAGGTAGTTGGGTTCCAAACGCGTAACCCTGTGCACCGCGCTCATGAATATATTCAAAAAACAGCTCTAGAAATTGTTGATGGTCTCTTTTTAAATCCATTAGTTGGAGAGACTAAATCAGACGATATTCCAGCAGACATCCGTATGGAAAGCTATGAAGTTCTGCTGAAAAACTATTATCCAAAAGATCGTGTATTCTTAGCTGTGTTCCCAGCGGCAATGCGTTATGCTGGTCCTCGTGAAGCGATTTTCCATGCGATGGTTCGTAAAAACTATGGCTGCACGCACTTTATTGTCGGACGTGATCATGCGGGAGTCGGTGATTATTATGGAACATATGATGCACAATTAATTTTCCGTAATTTCACAAGTGAAGAGTTAGGCATCACCCCCCTATTCTTTGAACATAGCTTCTATTGCAAAAAGTGTGAAGGAATGGCTTCGACAAAAACGTGTCCACATGGTAAAGAAGATCGTATGATTTTATCAGGTACAAAAGTACGTGAAATGCTTCGTAATGGAGAAGTGCCACCAAGCACATTTAGCCGTCGTGAAGTTGTTGAAGTACTTATTAAAGGAATGAAACAGCAGACTGTTCAATCATAAGGGGGAAAAGCAATGGGTGAGTCAACAAATATTACATGGCATGAAAGTGGCGTAACGAAACAAGATCGCCGTAAAAAAAGCGGACATCATAGCTTTATTCTATGGTTCACTGGGCTGTCGGGTTCTGGGAAATCAACAATTGCAAATGCTGTTGCGCATCGCCTGTTTCAAGAGGGCATCAATGAGTATGTGCTAGACGGAGATAACATTCGTTTTGGATTAAATAAAAACCTCGGTTTCTCTGCGGAAGATCGTACGGAAAATATCCGTCGTATTGGAGAAGTTTCAAAGCTTTTCGTAGATAGTGGTCAAGTTGTGCTAACAGCTTTTATTTCTCCTTTTATTGAGGACCGAAAACAAGTAAGAGAAATTGTAGAGGAAAATGAATTTGTTGAAGTTTATATTGACTGTAATCTAGAAGAATGTGAGCGTCGTGATCCAAAAGGACTTTATCAAAAAGCTCGTGCTGGAGAAATTAAAGATTTTACAGGAATTAGTTCTCCATATGAAGCTCCAGAGAACCCTGAAATCACAGTTCATTCTGATCAGTATAGTGTAGAAGAATGTGTAGACCAAATTGTCGCATATTTAAAAAATGAAAACTTCATCTAGGAGTTTTCTATAAAAGGGAGTCACGTAAGGCTCTTAGTCTAAGGCTCATAGTGAATGCTATGAGCCTTATTCTTAAAGATAGCTTATCCAAAGCATCTCCAACTGATGGTTCAAATTTTAGAGATATGTTGGTACATTAATAATATAAAGTTAAGAATAGAGTGTATAAACTGACAACTTGGAGAGGAAGATGTACGTGAACATTGGAAAGGTTTATTTAGTTGGAGCAGGACCAGGAGACCCGGAACTTATAACTTTAAAAGGAATCCGCTGTATTGGAGGGGCTGACGTCATTTTATATGATCGTCTTGTTAATAAACATCTATTAACATATGCCAAAAAAGGTGCTGACCTTATCTACTGTGGCAAATCTCCAAATGCTCATATCCTTCAACAAGAGGCAATCAATAATGCCCTTGTAAAACATGCTAAAGAAGGAAAAACGGTTGTTCGATTAAAAGGTGGAGATCCATTTGTGTTCGGTCGTGGTGGCGAGGAAGCTGAAATTCTTGTTCAAAACGGTATCTCTTTTGAAATTGTTCCAGGCATCACCTCAGGGATTGCAGCAGCTGCTTATGCTGGTATCCCTGTTACACATCGTGAATACAGCGGAAGCTTTGCTTTTGTGACAGGTCATCGCAAACAGGAAGATGAACATGTGAAATGGGAAGCTCTAGCTAAAGGAATTGACACATTAGCCATTTATATGGGCATTAAAAATCTATCATATATTTGCGAACAGCTTATTCAACACGGCAAGAGTCCTGACACACCCGTTGCATTGATTCACTGGGGAACTTATACTGAGCAAAAAACTGTAGTAGGTACACTTGATACGATTATTGATATAGCTCATAGAGAAAAAGTGAAGAATCCAAGTATGGTCATTGTTGGAGAGGTTGTTGTGCTAAAAGACAAATTAAGTTGGTTTGAAGAAAATACGCAGCAATATGTTGAACAAGTTTTCTAAAGTGAGGGATCAAAGTGGAAGCTGTATTGTATATTTGTCACGGGACGCGGATTAGAGATGGACAGATCGGAGCACGGCAATTTATTGAACGTTGCAAAGAGAAAGTAAACGTTCCTATTCAAGAAGCATGTTTTTTGGAACTTGCTGAACCAACTATTGAAGAAGCTTTTGCTCGATGTATAAGGCAGGGGGCAACAAAAATTGTAGCTGTCCCGATTCTTCTTTTAACAGCAGGGCATGCAAAAAAAGATATACCAGAAATATTGCTTTCCTTAGCTGAAGCACATCCAGAAATTGAAGTTGTTTATGGAACTCCTTTTGGGGTTCATGACAAACTTGTTGATGTATTAATGGACCGTATACGTGAAGCTAACAGTATGATTGATAAAGATGCGACAGTTTTACTCGTTGGTAGAGGAAGCAGTGATCCAGATGTGAAACGTGATTTAAATGAAATTGCCCTTATGTTAGAAAGACGAGGCGGTTTCTTAAAAGTGGATACATGCTTTCTTGCTGCAGCAGAACCTACTTTTGAACAGGGGCTTCGTGGGCTTGAAGGAAATAAGCAAGTTTACATTGTTCCGTATATTCTTTTCACTGGGTTACTCATGAGACAAATTGCAGCAGATGTAAGTCAGCTGCTTGTTGACTCTTCGAACATTTTTCTATGTTCATTCTTAGGTTATCATACTATTTTAGAAGACATTCTTGCTGAGAGAATTGAAAAGTGGAAAACTCAAAAGGGAAACTTAATGTTTAATGGAGAAGGATTATGTACACTGTCACATTGAATATAAGAAATAAAAAAGCTCTCGTTGTTGGTGGAGGTAATGTTGCGACAAGGAAAATTAGACATCTTTTAAAAGAAGGAGCAAATGTTACAGTTATTTCTCCTGAAGCCACGGATGAAATCAAGAAGTGGGAAGAAAAAGGCGAAGTTTATTGGGAAAAGCGAGAAGCAAATGAGCTTGACGTTCCCTCGGCATTTCTCGTTATATTAGCAACAAATAACACAGAGGATAATGAAAAACTATTAAAAGCTGCTTCACCAAATCAGCTTGTTAACGTAGCGCATAAGGGGGATAAGGGGAGCTATACTGTGCCAGCTCAGTTCACACGTGGAGACTTAACCATTTCAGTCTCAACAGGGGGAGGAAGCCCGCTGTTAGCTAAAAAGATACGTGATGAACTTTCAGCACGTTATGATGAAAGCTATGAACAGTATGTTGACTTCCTGAATGAGGCACGTTCTTTTATACATGAAAATGAAAAACAGGCTGAAGAAAAAAAGAAGCTTCTTCATCGTTCTCTGCAAGAAGAAATGAAAGATGCTTATCATCAGCAGCTTTTTTGGCAGGCTTTATATGATAAATATAAAAAAGATTAAAAAGTGCGAGTAGAGATTGCTGTAGTAACCTCAACTCGTACTTTTTGTTTATTAAGAAAGACTTTGAATATCAATTTGCTTAATCCCTGCAACTTTTTGAATATCATAATAAACATCTGTCGTGAACCGCTTTTCATGGGCCAAGATTTTTAGCTGCATAACGACAAAGTCATCCAGGTCTTTTACACGAACGTGTTTTACCCTTAAATTTAAATTTTTGATTTCAGAGATAAGAGTTGTTAAATGAACATCTCTAGAGACGGTTAGCTCCAGTCGAATCTCTTTCTCTTTAAACTGCTTAGGGCCAATCAGTTTAGTAAGGAAAGGTATAAATTCAACGCTGATCATAAGAAGAATAACGGCAATCACAGCTTCTGTGTAAAAGCCAGCTCCAACCGTAATGCCAATTCCAGCAGCTCCCCATATGAGTGCAGCTGTCGTTAAGCCTGAAATACTATCATTTTCTCTTCTCAGAATCACCCCTGCTCCAAGGAATCCTATACCAGATACAATTTGAGCGGCAAGTCGCAAAGGATCCATTGTAATGTTACTTGCTTTTTCAAATAAATAAGCAGATTCGATAGAGACGATAGTTAAAATACAGCTTACAATGGACATTACAAGTGAAGTCTTTAATCCAACAGGTTTTCGCTTTAGTTCTCTTTCAAGACCAATAATTAACCCTAGCACAGCCGATATTCCAAGCTTTAATATCGTTTCGTAATACATGTTCTTACCTCGCTTTCGTTATAAGGTGAAAAGAAGGAAGATCACTGGCTAGAACTTAACACTTTATGTCTATAAGATATATGCGCTATAAGAGGGAGGTAGTACAAAGAGGACAAGAAGAAAAGAAAGACAAAAAAGCCTTCCGCTTGGCGAGAGGCTTTAAAGCATGTCCTGAAAGTGAAAGAAAAATAAACAAAAAATGAGGCCAAATACAGAACTTAATATAAAGTGGCTGCCTTCTACTTTTCCTCTCCTATCTCCTATTTTGATTCCTTCAAAGTAAGCAAAACAAATAAGGGAGATGGCCATTAGGAAAGATAGCCACATTCCTAACTGAATTAACATGAGTGTAAACTCCTCTCTAGCATCTTTACTATGAAAGTATGTAGAGATTTACTAGTTTATGCTCATTAGATAAACAGTCTTTTAGAAGAAATTAAAATCAGGCATGTTACAATCGTGCTTAACACAAAAGCTGGTATCATATATGTGCTGTTATAAACAATCGTATACCACAAAAGAGGAACATCTTTTGGAGCATAAACAGCAAAAAAGAAATAACCTGATACGCAGTGCGCAAGATAACGCAAAAAACTGCCTACAAAAGATCCTAAAACAACGTACAAAATAACTTTTCCGGTGTGATTGTTTGTTAGAGAAGAAATAATTCCTTTTCGAGTTAATCCTGCAAATCCGATAACTGTAAAGGCAATGAGATAATCAATAAGACCTTGTACAGGGGTGTAAATTTGACTTGGTCCTACTATAACTTGTAGAAGACCTAATAAAAAACCAGAAGCAAGGCCTTCCTTTATACCATGACGAAAAGCAACGATCAGAACAGGGACCATTGAAATGGAAATTGCACCTCCCTGAGGAAGAGAGAAAAATTGAGCAACAATGTCTAATAGGAAGGCAAGGGCAGTCATGATACTTATTTCTGCTAAAACTAAAGTGCGGCCACGCTGCATGTAAACACCTCTTTCATTCAATAATTTTCTTGGCTACAATATACTTTTCTTCTATAGAAAGGCAAGTATGTGAAGTAGTGAATAGGTACGTTGTAGATTATAGCACCTTTTTATAATTGAAATAAAAACTATTAATAAACATTTTCATTTCTTCTAAATAATGATAGGATATGTTAAGCAGAAAGAAGTTAAAACTCCATATGTACTAAGGTTCTTAAGTTTTTTTGAAAAAATTTAAAAAAACTATTGCAAAACAATTTAATACGTGATAAATTATTACTTGTCGCTGCTACGGTAGCACAAAACAGAAAAAAGCTAAAAAACATTTTAAAAAAAGTTGTTGACACACTTCTAAAGAAGTGATAAGATATAAAAGTCGCTGTTAACGACGAATGAAGTGATTGACCTTTGAAAACTGAACAAAATACGTCAACGTTAATTCTATTTTATTTTTAAAACAACGTTTCTTATTAGAAACAAAAAGCTATGGACATCGAAAGATGAAACCAAACTTTCTATGGAGAGTTTGATCCTGGCTCAGGACGAACGCTGGCGGCGTGCCTAATACATGCAAGT